>JAUCGE010000235.1 GCA_030377965.1 Desulfobacterales bacterium HSG16 | reverse complement strand
AAATGCTGCAATCTGTCGAAGAAGTAGGGTTTGAGAGAGGCTGGGAGGAAGGCCAGGAATATGGCTGGGAGAAAGCCTGGGAGAAAGCCTGGGAGAAAAGTCGAGTAGAATTTGCGAAAAATCTTATCCGAAACAGTAGTATGTCAAAAAAAGAGATCGCTATGAATACTGGTTTGGATTTAAAAAAAATCAATGAGCTGGCAAAAGAAATCAAGCGCGAGAAATAATGACAGGCCAATATTTGCAAGAATAATCATGAGCATCATAAAAATCATGATTATCTGCGGTTCAAGGAGGATGAATAGAGGTGAGAAATGCCGCAATCTGTCGAAGAAGTAGGGTTTGAGAGAGGTCGAATCTATACTTTGGAAGAAGTCGCGAAAAATATGATCAGGGAAGGATCGATGTCAAAGAAACAGATCCTAATGATTACAGGTCTGGATTTGACAGAAATCAATGTGTTGGAAAAGGAAATCAAACGCGAGAAATCAAGCTGACTGAATCTTGACTGGCCAATGTACGCCAATCTGAAAAACAAAAGGAGACCAACAACCATGAATAGCGTAAAAAAACTCATTGAATTTGAGCTTGAAGACGGAACCCCGGTATATATTGAAGTGGAAGATCCAAAAGCAGGGCAGGGGACTCAGCTTGTTTCCAGAGGAGGCAAGGGGATCGAAAAATCTGAAAATAAGTTTACTGAAGCAGTGAAAAAGATCAAACCGGCTGCAGAAGCTGTACTGGACACTTTCAGGGATATGAACACTCCAGATGAAATCGGTCTGGAATTCGGGCTTAAATTCAATGCAAAGGCGGGGGCTATTATCGCGTCTGTAGATAGTGAAGCCACATTTAAGGTTTCATTGAAATGGATTAATGAGAAAAATAAAAAAAATGAGCCGGAAATGCAGGAAAACGGTCAGAGGTCATTGAGCGGAGAGTTGCTTGCGGACAAGGGTGAATAGACATTTACAAAAAAAACGGAAACTTAAAACGTGAATTTAGAAAAATCTTTGACCGATTCTCCACAATTTAATCCTTATTTTGCTCTTATTGCAGGAGTTTGCGCTGTATCAACTGGTGCTATCTTTGCGCGGCTTGCCGATGCTCCTGCGCTTGTGATCGCAGCCTATAGGGTAGGGCTTGCGGTTTTGATCATATCTCCTTTTGCGTGGTATATGGCAAAAGACGAGTTAAAGGCGTTGTCGAAAAAAGAGCTTGGCCTTTCCTTGCTGGCCGGGCTGTTTCTGGCTCTTCATTTTGCCACCTGGATATCCTCGCTTTCCTATACCTCGGTTGCCAACAGCGTGGTGCTGGTAAACACCAATCCTCTTTGGGTCGGGCTTTTGACACCTTTGATCACAAAAGAAAAACTGGGAAGGCTTACGATTCTGGGCATTGTTATAAGTGTTATTGGCGGAATCATTATCGGAATGGGTGATTTTGCTACCGGAAAAGATGCTCTTTTAGGTGACGGCCTTGCTCTGGCTGGAAGTGTGTGTGCTGCATTTTATATTCTGCTTGGCAGAAAATTAAGAAAAAAACTCTCTTTGGTTTCGTACATATTTGTGTGTTATGGTTCTGCTGCCCTTATTCTGTGGTTCATGGTTCTTGTGGCAGGTCTGCCCTTTACAGGGTTCAGCAATTCAACATATACTGCATTCTGGGCAATGGCTCTTATTCCGCAATTGATCGGCCATACGAGCTATAACTGGTCGTTAAAGTGGTTTTCCGCAAACATGATAGCCATAAGCCTTCTTGGCGAGCCTGTGGGTGCAAGTATCATGGCCTATTTTCTCTTTGGGGAAAACATAAGCATTTTGAAATTTGCAGGAGGAGTATTAATATTGTCTGGAATTTATTTTGCAGCAGTCGGAGAGAGCAGCAGCAGTGGCAATGATAACAAAAATATAGACAAAGAGCGTCAGATCAATACTTGAAATGAAAAAAATTAAACTATCCCGCAGCAGCAGGGTTCTGGTATCTGCTGCAATCGATATAACCTGCTTTATCCTTTGTTTTGGTGCCATATCATGGCTTGTAGCAAGAGGCATTGAGAATTCAGGATATCACTGGCAATGGTACAGGGTGACAAAATATCTTTTTATCGTGGAAGAAGGTGTTTTTATCCCAGGAATTTTGATAAGCGGCATACTTATCACCCTGAAAATAGCGGGAATCAGTATGATTTTCGCATTTTTTTTCGGCCTTGGAACTGCTTTTCTGCGTTTGTCAGATTCTTTAATCGGAACATTTATTGCACGATTGTATCTGGAAGTCATTCGGAATACGCCATTGTTGATCCAGATTTTTTTTCTCTATTTTGTCATATCCCCGATTATCGGCATAGGAAGCTTTGCTTCAGCGGTGATAGCATTGAGCCTGTTTGAGGGAGCTTACATATCCGAAATTTTCAGAGCCGGTATTATATCAGTTCATTTCGGCCAGTGGGAAGCTGCTTCGAGTCTAGGTATGAGTCGTTATGAGACCTATCGATATGTCATACTGCCCCAGGCTGTTAAACGGGTGTTACCTCCTTTGACCAGTCAGGCAATATCCCTTATCAAGGATTCGGCACTGGTCAGCACAATTTCCATATATGACCTGACAATGCGTGGTCAGGAAATTATCTCTGAAACCTATCTGACCTTTGAGATATGGTTTATTGTGGCTGGTATTTATCTTTTGATAAATTTGACTCTTTCCTTATGTGTCAATATCATGGAAAGAACCCTTAAGGTTGAAACGTAATCAAAATTATGCTAGCGTTTTTTCTGAGTTGTACTTAAACATTTAATTCAAGGAGGATTGTTTTGAGAAAAAGATTGAAATTGCTGCTGATCACATTTGTCATTATTGCCCTTGTATTACCTGCGTATGCCGGAAAAATTCAGCATCAGTTGATTAAAGAGAGTGCTTTGGAACAGGTATTGAAACGGGGAGTTTTAAAAGTTGGGATGTCAACCTTTCTTCCCTGGGCCATGAATGACAAAAATGGCAATCTGATTGGTTTTGAAATCGATGTTGCAAAGCGGCTTGCAGAAGATATGGGAGTGAAAATCAAGTTTGTTCCTACCAAATGGGCAGGTATAATCCCCGCTCTTTTAACTGGTAAATTCGATGTGATCATCGGAGGAATGGGAGTAAGGCCGCAGAGAAATTTGAAAGTCAACTTCACTATTCCTTATGATTACACAGGTATGTCCATTGTTGCTCATAAAGATATCTCCAAAGGTTTTGATTCATTGAAAGATTTTGACAAGCCGGATGTAACTATTGCTGTCAGGCTTGGATCAACGGCTGTGACAGCAGTTAAAAAACACATGCCGAATGCAAAAATGCATAAGTTTGATGATGAATCCCAGGCATATCAGGAATTGCTCAACGGAAGAGTACATGCTGTTGTGGGATCTGCACCCACGCCGGCGTTTTATGCCATCAAGCATTCTGAAAAGTTATTTCTGCCGATAAAAGGCGTGTTCACAAAAGAGCCAATCGGTTTTGCGCTAAGAAAAGGGGATGTGGACACATTGAATTTTTTTGAGAACTGGATCAGAGTGGTGCAGTCAGAAGGCTGGCTTGCCGAACGTAAGGCTTACTGGTTTGAGACAAGGGATTGGGAAAATCTGGTAAAATAAATTTTTTATGCCTGAAAAAATACAAAAAAAACGAATAACTCTTCTTGATATCATTCTCGGATCAATGATCGCAGCCGGTTTTTTCTGGTTTGTATATCGAATGAACGTCGTTATAGAATATAAATGGAACTGGGCGGCGATTCCCGAATATATGTTCAGGTTCGATTCTGAAAAACGGGCATGGGTTCCGAATATGATCATTGAAGGGTTTCTTACCACCATTCGTTTGAGCTTCTGGGCCATGATTCTGGCTATGGCATTGGGCATGGTCATGGGTTTTTTAAGATCGGGAAACCGCCTTTTCGGGAGACTTATCAGCGGAGTCTATGTTCAGATCGTGCGTAATACTCCTCCTCTGGTTCTCATTTTTATCTTTTATTATTTTATCAGCACCCAGATTATGAATCTTTTCGGGGTAGAAGATTTTGTTGCAAATCTTTCTTCCGGGCCAGAATCTGTAATACGGTTCTGTTTTTCAAGACCGTCACTGTTTCCCGCATTTTTATCAGCTCTTTTTACGCTTGCGGTTTTCGAAGGGGCTTATATTACTGAGATAGTCAGGGCAGGCATAGAATCTGTCGAAAAAGGTCAGTGGGAAGCATCGGCAGCACTCGGGCTTTCCTGGATACAGCAGATGCGGCATGTGATCTGGCCCCAGGCTGGCCGTATAATCCTGCCGCCCCTGTCCGGGCAGTTTATCTCCACGATCAAGGATTCGGCCATAGTTTCAGTGATATCTATTCCTGAGTTAACCTTTGCCGGAACGGAAATTATGGCTTCAACATTTATGACATTTGAAATCTGGATAACCATTGCATTGTTATATCTTATTTTAACCCTTTCCTGTTCAATTGGTACTGACATGCTTGAAAGGTCTATGAAAAAAGGGAGGGGCAGATTCGCATGACTGGAAAATCGGCTTTTCGTGTTGTCAGGCTTTTGATTGTATTGTTGATGTTGATGACCATGTTTTCCTGTTCCTCATGGAAAAGCAAGGTGATCGTTGTTTCTGATCTTCCGCCTTTGGAAAAGGATAACGGGTATAATTATGACAATGCCCGGATTTATGAAAAATTTACAAAAAAAACCGGCTTCAGGCTTGATGGAACGGAAAATCCGGAACTGATCAGATCTTTGAATAGCTGGATGGGAGTTCAGTATCAATGGGGAGGGTGTTCCAAATACGGAGTGGACTGCTCCTGTTTTGTCAAGGCTGTCTATTCTGAAGTCTATGGAATCAACTTGAGACGGACTACACGGGCAATGTATCATGATATGGCTCCGGTGAGAAAATATTCCCTTGAGGAAGGTGATGTGCTTTTTTTCAAGATGGATTTTGGTGATATTTCCCATGTGGGTATTTACTTGAAAAATGGCAGATTTGCACA
Source organism: Desulfobacterales bacterium HSG16 (assembly GCA_030377965.1). Taxonomy (GTDB): domain Bacteria; phylum Desulfobacterota; class Desulfobacteria; order Desulfobacterales; family HSG16; genus JAUCGE01. The sequence goes on along the minus strand of JAUCGE010000235.1, from coordinate 132 downwards.
TGCCAGCAAGTCAAAAGGAGTGATGATCAACCATCTTGGGCAGCGATATTACAATAAAAGATTTTATGTCGGTGGCAGATATCAAGAAACTGGCAGTTCATATGGCCTTCGTAAAAAATCCAGAAAGTCAGC
>JAUCGE010000234.1 GCA_030377965.1 Desulfobacterales bacterium HSG16 | reverse complement strand
ACATGCTGTTGTTGACCCCGCTAACATCCCTAGTTATCTCAACTCCGCCTTCGTGGCTGCAGACAACACGCTTTGTATCAACGCAAAGACAATTGTCGATACCACCAAAGAATATGTTGAGGCAACTCCCAGTTCAGATCCTACAAACTGGAATGATGATGGAACAGGCCCAACGGCAGATGGTCTTCGTATTGAGCGATACGACGTTGGATTTGATGGTGTTTACAGGATCGCACAGCTTTATACCCTTACTACATCATATGTTATAAAGGACTGTGGTAAAAATGCAAAGGTAGGACACATTGAACTTCCAAGCCTGCAGGAAGAAGGCTGCAAGAATTTCGATTTTGAATCAGGCGGGGGATATTGCAGGGATCATGTACCTCCTCACAGCGTGATCATTGAGTCTGAAGCAGGATATTTTCCCGCTGGAGATTACACACTTACACTTGAAATTATGGTTAACGGACTTTCTGGAGAAAGAGGAGTTTATTTTACCAATACCCGTCCTCTGGCAAGAGGATATGAAACAGAGACGTGTGCGAACCTTAGCACTAACACAACCGATGACTCAATCGAGGGAACAATAACATATTACCGTGAAGATGGGGTGACGATTGCTGAACCTACAGCTGGTGGTGTCTGTGGTGTCGATGAAGCCGCTAGGGCAGTGAAACTGGTAACTGCGGCTGATGATTTGAACATGAACGATGACACGAAGCAGGACGACTTTCTCAACATTGATATCCCGCCGTTGACATATGATCAAGCCGTGATTGAGAACGGTGATGTCGTTACTATCAAAGTTATCCTCGGCACAGCGGTGACTTGTGGGAGTACCAATGACTTACTCAACGACAGTGGCATAATTGAGATTGGTACTTTCGGTTGCGATGCTCTGGATAGCAGCCTTCTGTATCCTTTCTTTCCGAAAGCAAGCGGAAGCTACTACTGGTCAGCATTCACAATCACTAACACTTCTGATGTCGATGGTACTGTGACATTGTACATGTATGAAGCAGATGGTGATGCTTTCAAAGGTGTCAAGAATGCTCCGGTCGAAGCCCATAAAACATGGAATTCCGGCTATCTTTCAGATCTGATCTCCGATAATAATACTGTCGTAGCATGGACAAGGACCGCGGGTGAAGGTACTATGGGAGACAGTGATTGTTACATGATTGCCTGTACAAAATTTACTTCCGACGGTTTCGCATTCCTCGCAAACAGTGAGAATGGTCTAGGTGAATCTATGGGATACCTGCCCAGAAACAGCAACTACGACCACTACACAAAATTTGGCTCTGACGGAATCGCATCTCCGGTCTCTATAATCCAGAAGGTATGTCTCACAGATTGATATCCTGAATCAGGATAAATAAGACGGCCTTAATTTCTAAAAATTTTAAGGCCGTCATCAAAGAAAATCAAGATGGATGGGGACTTCTATTGTGTTTAAATAAAGTCTCCATTTTTTTTGTTTGCTCTGTTGTGTTCCTGAACCCCTGTTTTGAGAACAAGCAAAATACCCCCTTACCCAACAGAAAAGTATTTAAGCGAGGATAAAAAAATGGAGAAAACTTTTTTATTCATTGGTGCAATTTTTTTTACATTGATCTCTCAAGTCTCGGCAGATTCCCTGTGGCCGAACCATTCTGTCAACATCGTTTCCGAATCAATACCTTCTGGTAATTCTGATTCAGGTAAAACAAGAATCTGGAAAATCGTGCCTCAAAAAGAGACTGATGGATCTGATTCTCTCATTTTTTTTCTCGGCTCGTCGAAAACTATCATCTGCAAATTGAACAAAACTAAAAAAGAAGATGAAACGCAAATCGAATGGATAAATCCCAACAACGGGCAGACAGAAATGAGCAGCGACGGTCTTTTGATTCTGCCAGGATTTCCCGCACCATGTAATGTGCTTCCTGTAATACCCGATGAATCGACTGAATCATACAAGATAAAGACTCGTGCAGGTGGACGAACTTTTTTAAAACGATATAGTGTTAAAAGACAGCATGTCGATGTCGAAACAGCCGCGAATAACGGCTGGATTCGAATCGATATCAAGAATATTGATGGACAGCTTGTCATGATAAGCGTCTTTGATGAAAAGGACAAACCGATTGTACAGCAATTATGGCATACGACTGGTTTATGGTGGCTGTATGAAAAAACTCCTTTCAGGCATTCCTGGCAGGTTCCGTAATAATCAGCCGCTTAAAAATGAAGAGGAGGCAAGTGATGGGAAAATATGTAAGATATATACTGAAAACAGCGGGCATGGCAGTCGCTATAGCTTTCTGTTTTTTTCTGCTGCCAGCCAATGGACAGGAATACAGTGCTGATGCAACTCCATGGTCAGGGTACTGGTGGCCATATTCAAGAGGGGGGCTTGCCACTGGTAAGGACTATAGAGGAACTCCTGCACCATTGGGAAAATATGAATTATTGACTAACGGAGGATATCCCGGCCTGCTCACTTCATGGTATCTGAATAATTATTATGACATGGACGCACCTTCATGGTACGGGCTGTGTGCAAACTGGGCAATGGCTTCATGTTATGAACATATTGATTTTTATCCTTCTTCGGAAAACAATATTATCTTTCGCGTAGGGGATAAAAAAGGACTTATGACCCTTGCCCATGCTGATGATCTTAGAGAGAGTGGGGATGGATCCATACCGGAGGTTTTTCATTACTGGCTTCTGCATTATATAAAGGATCAGGGAAAAGCCTTTGTAGCCGATCTTGATTCGACCCGGCAGATATGGTCTTTCCCGATTTATCGTTTCATTATGTCAAGTACTGTCTCTGGCGATAAGGAATCTGTAAGAGTCACCATTTTTTATGCTGATGACATGGTTGAACCTGACTATATGGGAACTATAGAAAGACGTAAAACCTACACATATGACCTTTATACAAGAGATGATGGACAGGATATTTACAATGGAGAATGGACCAATGGCAGTGTGAATGATCATCCGGAATTGCTGACATTGCCGATAATGGTACGGGGCAAAACCCCTCATCTCGATTATAATGAAGTTTTGAGGCTGGCAAAGAGCAAAGACGATTTTCTCGAAGACGAAGACAGGACAGTACCTGTAATGCCCGGAACATACAATCTGATCTTGATGGACGAAGACCTGTATCAGGTGGATTGCAAGCCCGATGACACAGTATCTATAATCGTGGAAAAACAAGCCGGCAGCATGGAAAAAATCGAAGCCGTTATTACGGATATCCTTGGCAACAAAATAGTTGAAAAAGTGGTTGATACCGATGATTCAATAAATCTTTTGTTTGAAGCTCAAAATCCGCCTTATACGATACGGTTGACTCAGGCCAATTATGACGATCCGAATATTTATACCCTGAAAGTCGAATTACGACGGGCATTTCAGCAAGTTATTCCTTATATCCCCAAAAATGAAAAGTGGTCCGGGTTTGCAATTACGAATTCGAGCAGGGACAAAGCTGAAAATATCACTTTTGTCACCTATTCGCTTTCCGGTGATCCGGTTCAAACCGTACTCGGTCCCTTGGATCTGGCTTCGGGTGAAAAACGTATTTTTTTATTCGATCAACTCGACTGGCGTCTTCATGAACGGCCATCGAGCGACAGGCTTCTGCTGATTTCCGATCAGAACGTGAACATTGTAAATTTGATAGGCAGCAACGAGTCTGGCACTCTTTCGAGCTTTTACGATTATGATCCGAAAGCTATGAGGATAATCATCCCGGATACTTTTTCGATCTGGAATCTCCAAAAAAAAATCGCAGCTAAAATATTCAACAATTCTTTCGAGGATATTGAGATCTCCTTGCAGATGTATGCTGAAAATGGAACCTTGTTGTCCGATAACACTCAGACCATAACCAAGGGCGGAACCATTCCTGTCACTCCAGGCAATGGTTTGTTCGCAAAAATGGAAGATGACGGATGGATCGAGGTTTTCGGGGATAAAGGACAGATCGGTGCTTTTCAATACCTGTCATCAAAAGGGCGGGCTGAATCCATGATCGGCCTTACCGCAGATAGTTCGATAAAATTTATACCTCATGTTCCGCCTCCTGCCGGTTGGTGGAACACAAGAGTGACCTTGATCAATCCGACGAATAGTGTAAACAGGGTCAATTTCCACCTTGCGAAAGCTGGAAACAAGCATGACGAGGACATGAATATCGAATTGGATCCAAAAGAAAAACGAGTTTTTGAAATTCAGGATCAGTTCGGCAGATTTATGGGTGATCCTTTACACAGGTCAATTCTGGAAATTTCAGGTGAACAGGCAATCGTCGGATATTATACCTATTATTCTCCGAACGGAGGAGATGAGGCAAGCTTTCCGCTTCTGGATGAAAAAAAATTCGACATGACTCTTGTAATGCCTCATAATGCGGGTAGAAGCGGTTCCTGGTGGACTGGTGCCGGACTCTGCAATCCGTCAGGCGTCGCTGTCACCGTCAAGGTCGAGCCTTATGGATATGATGGAAAAATTATTGAAGATATTGTGGAAAATATTGATCTTGATATCGGGAATTATACAATCATGACTACTATGGATTCTTTTTTTAATCATAGAAATGCCGATGTCTCATTTGTAATCTTTCGTGTCATTGAGCCGGAAAACGGATATATTGGCGGGTTTTATATATATGGTAAGATGAATCAGGGCCGGATAAGCACTGAAATGTTGAGCGGTGCGAATATGTAAACCGTTTTGAGTTATCCTTAATGGAAATCCGGCAGTTGCGTTGATTATGGTCAACATTTTTTTTAAGAGAGAATAGATTATTGTCAAGAAGCTGGTTCATCGGAAAAAGTTAAAAATATACTGTGAAAAGTTTCTGAATCAGAATTTACAGGATTAAAGAATGAACAGAATTCTGAAAATTCTGATTCAGGCAATCTATCGAAAAAAGTTCAAAAATATGTGGTCAGTTACCTATGAATAAGAAACTGAAAAATTTAATCCTTGTAGCAGCTACAATAATTTTTGTTGCCGTTGTAATTGAAATACTATCGTCCAGTCTTTAAACGCTCGACTAGATCATTGACATTCTCTTCAAGATCCATTCCGTATTCACGAATGGTCACTCGATCCACGCCAGGGGCGGAACTCTTGTGCAGCCTGCCATACGTTTCCA
>JAUCGE010000233.1 GCA_030377965.1 Desulfobacterales bacterium HSG16 | reverse complement strand
AAAAAATGCCATTTATATTAATTAATACTGTAAAACGTCAAGATAAAAAACGTGAAGGCTCATGAAAATATTTGTATCGTATATGGGAATTTTGGAAAATATTTATAAAACAGACTGTTACAAAAAATGTATCCAGTTTCCCAATAAATTTTAGCATCAAAATTTTTAAAAGTGTAAGGTACTCTGAAAAAACGAAAGTCTGAATCAGACTTCTGAACATTCAAAAATTCAGCAAATTCTGAGTCAGGCAATTTACCGAATGAAATTATCTTATTTTTTTCCCAGAAATGCCATGACATACTCCAGTATGAAATCCATATATTGATCAACTGAAACTTTTCGGCGTGCATATTTTCGATGATTCAGATACCAGTCCTGAAGCATGGCTTTGATAAGACTTGCGCTCATTGCGTGGTCTTGAACTCTGAACTGTCCGGTTTCCTGGCCTTCTTTTATAATATCCGCAATGAGCTTTTCGGATGATCGGCTGCTGGCGACAGCCTTGCCGCGCTGTGCTTTGGATAGATTCTTTGCTTCCATAAAGGAAAAATAGAACCAGGGCTGCATGGCTTCGCTTAAATATAGATGTATTTGTATTATCGTTTCAAGTTTTTCAAGGGCATCAGATTCGGTATCAAAGCATTCTTCCAATGTACGGATGACAATGGCGCGGCGCTGGTGCTGCATCATATTTAACAGGTCGTCTTTACTTGCAAAATACGCATAAAGAGCTCCCAGACTTAAACCCGCTTTTTTGCTCAAATCCCTCATGCTCATGCCCTGAAATCCTTTGCGATTGGCGATTTTCATGGCCGCTGAGAATATTTTTTCGAGGTTTCTGATAACGGTTTCTTCTTTTTTTATCCGGATCGAATCCCGGTTTTGCAGGTATATTTCTTTACAGATACTTTTTTTTGTAATATTCATCTGTTTTTGAAATTCAGCGTAATTCATAATCCCTCGAATGTAAAAATGGATGCTTTATTTATTTGGAAATTATTGAGCCTTTCCTGTAACAAAATCGGAATCCAGAAAAGCCGGTTCGGGATAAGAATAAAAACCCTGGCCTGTTTTTTTTCCCAGATGATTTTTATCCACGTATTCTTTGAGAAAATCAGCGGCTTTCAATGCCGCAGGATTGTTTTGATTTCCAGGCAGGATGGAAGAGACTTTCCAGACAGTATCCAGCCCGATGCTGTCCATTATTCCGAACGGCCCCATTGGAGTATGCATAACACCCATCCATGACCTGTCGATATCTTCCACTGATGCAATGTCATGTGAAGCCATATTCAAGGCGGAGGCGATGAGGGGGCTTAGCATTGAGTTGAATATATAGCCGGATTTTTCTTTTTTCAGGACAACGGGGATCTGGCCGATTTTTTCGGCAAAACTTTTGACCAGATCGACGACTTCCTGGGATGTTCCAGGATGCGGCATGACATCCACTATCTTGCTTAATGCCACATCGTGGAAATGAAATGCCAGAAACTGATCCGGCCTTCCTGTAGCTTCTGCAAACATTGATGGGAGAAGGTAGGACGTGTTTGTCGTGAATATAGTGCGGGAAGGGCATATTTTATTGAATTGTGCAAAAATCCGGCCTTTTAATTCAGGATCTTCGGGGACTGATTCACTGACAAGATCAGCATTTTGTCCGGCTTTTTCAGGGTCGGCTGAATACTGAATCCGTTCCAGGGCTTTTTTAGCGGTTTCTTTGCTTATCAATTCCTTGTCTGCAAGATATGCGGCAAGGTCGTCATTCCGTTTTTCAGCTTTTTCAAGGATTTTGGGGAATGCGTCATAAATCATTACATCGCAGCCGGACATGGCACATTGCAGGCCAATCTGAGTTCCCATTGTGCCTGCCCCTATGATAAGAATGTTTTTGATATCTTCGATTTTCATTTTATTGTATCCTTTTTTGTTTTTATGCCGATTCTATGAGCTTTACGGCGGCTTTTTCCAGAATTTGAACTCCGAAAATCATCATCTTGAAACGTTCGTCCTTAGTCTGGCCATGATAATACCGGTAATAAATCTGCTGGGCGATGACAGCGAGGCGGAAAAGGCCGAAGCAATAATAAAAATCAAAATGATCTATACTGCGACCGGAAATTTTTTCGTAATGGGCCACCATCTCCCTGCGGGTCAATGCGCCTTCTACGTGGGTGGGCATGGTACGCATCATATGAACCTCGGCAGGATCGTTTTTTTCCACCCAGTATCCAAGGGAACAGCCAAGATCCATGACAGGATCGCCAAGAGTCGCCATCTCCCAGTCGAGAATGCCTATTATTTTCATTGGATCATTTTGATCCAGTATGACATTATCGAACTTAAAATCATTATGAATTATGCCCGGTTGATCCGAATCCGGGGGCTGATTTGCAGCCAGCCATTCCATGACTTTCTCGAAATCCGGGGCATCGGGTGTACGGGCATTGCGATAACGCTTGCTCCAGCCGCTGACCTGACGTTCTACATATCCTTTGGGTTTTCCGAAATCGTCCAGCCCGATCTTGTCGTAATCGAGCGAATGAAGCTCGTATTGTACTTCAACCATACGCTCGAATAAACTGCGTATCTGAGATGGTGTAAGGTCAAGCCCTTTGGGAAGTTCTTTTCTCAGGATAATGCCCTCGATTCGTTCCATTACATAAAAGGGGACTTCCATGATTGACGGATCGTCCGTATATACCAGAGGATCAGGCACATAAGGAAAAACCGGCTTTAATGCTGAAAGTATTTTATATTCACGGGCCATATCATGGGCAGTTTTTGCTATAGTTCCAAAAGGCGGTCTGCGAAGTACCAGTTGCCGGTCTCCTATGACAGCCAGATAAGTCAGGTTTGAATGGCCGCTCGGAAACTGGCTAAGGGTCAAAGATCCTTTAAGTTCCGGGATACTATCTTTTAAAAATGTCTCCAGCCGATTTGTCTCAAGTGTTTCGCCCTGCCTGATATCGACCGCTTTATCCAGAAGTTCCATATGCCTTTACCTCCTGTCCAGTTATTTTATCACTTAGGGTTGTGGATGAAATTAATTCCATAAGATTGCGCCGAATTTGGATCTGTTTTCAAGGCGTATTGATGGGTGAATACTTATTGTCTGTACCCATCAATGCAACGCAGAAAACAGATTCAAAGGCAAGCAAGGTTGTGGAAGTTATTTCATCCACAGCCCTTATCTTTGTAGTCGTCCAAGATTTTACGTGCTACTGAAACCTTATGAACCTCGTCTGCACCGTCGTAAATTCGGGCAGCTCGTTCATGCCTGAAGAAAAAAGATAGAATAGTGTCGTCAGTCATGCCAAGTCCGCCGTGTACTTGCAGCGCCCTGTCGATTACCATCTGCATGACATTTGCCACCTTGAATTTTATCAGTGAAATTTCTTTACGGGCCGCTTTTGCTCCTTCTTTTTCTATCCGCCAGGCTGCATGGAGTACCATGAGGCGGGCTGCCTGAATTTCTGCCGCGCATTCTGCTATCCATGACTGGATGATCTGTTTTGTGGCAAGTGTTTTGCCGTCTGCTGAAATTACGCGGTCTCTGGCACGGGCGCACATCAGGTCAAAGGCGCGGTTGCAGATGCCGATCCAGCGCATGCAGTGGTGAATTCTGCCTGGCCCCAGGCGTTCCTGGGCTATTACAAAGCCGTGTCCCTCTTTTCCCAGAAGATTTGCTTTTGGAACCCGGCAATCCTGGTACAGGATTTCAGCGTGGCTGAAATAATCATCACCGGAATGACCCATGACCGGGATGTTCCGTACAAGGTTGAACCCTGGTGTGTCACAAGGCACGATAATCATGCTGGCCTGTGCATAAGCTCCTGCCTCCGGGTTGGTTTTTGCCATGACAATGGCAAATTCGGAACCGTCTGCGGAAGACGTGTACCACTTCTGGCCGTTTATTACATAGTCGTCTCCGTCTGATACAGCGGTTGTGTCCATCAATACAGGGTTGGAACCTGGAAGATCCACTTCGGTCATTGAAAAGCAGCTTCGGATTTCTCCTTCTACAAGGGGACGGAGGTATTTTGCCTTCTGATCCTGGGTTCCGAACATATGCAGAATTTCGATATTTCCTACATCTGGGGCCTGGCATCCGAATATATAATGGCCGATAGGACTTCTGCCCAATGCCTCTGAAACCAGGGCATGTTCCATCAGATCCAGCTCCATGCCTCCATATTCCTGTGGGTGACAGGGAGCCCAGAGTTCCATTTTTTTGACCATTGCCTGTTTTTGCTTCAAAACCGGCAGTAATTCTGTAAAACTCCGGGTCAAAAATTCAGGTTCCAGGGCAATAAGTTCTTTTTCAACGAACTCATCTATCATTCCGATAATTGTGTCCATTTTTTCCGACAAACTAAAATCCATTTTTTTTCCTTCCGATTTTTTTACCGGTATGTCAGCATATCGCTGCCGCCGGCTGTCTCCAGATGGGTTATATCGTTGAATCCGGCAAGGGTAATTCTGCCGTTTCCGTATTTTATCCGTGTCACCGAGGCATTCATTATCTGCCCCGATATTTCCATTGTTTTTTCGTCAGACAGATCGAGAACTTTTTGAATGATTACGGAAATCGCCCCGCCGGAACTGAATACCGCTATCTGTTTTCCAGAACCGTGTTTTTCGATAAGATTCATAAACCCTTTAGACACTTCTGTTTTAAAATCTGCCCATAAATGTTCACCCTGCCTGTCATATTTACCGGATGCCCATTGCAGGAGAATACGCTCAAATAATCTTGAGAATACCTTTGAATCTGTCTTGATTTTTTCCACATCTGCTTTGACTTGCGTGTCTCGTTTTATCAGACGCGGCAGATGATTTTTCAAGATTGTTTCTCCGTCGTATTCATCAAAAGCTTTATCGGTTACAGGCAGAAGAGAGCAGTTCTCGGTTCCGTTGAAACAGGCTTTCAATACCTCTTCGGCTGTCTGGCGCTGGCGTTTGAGGCTGCCGTGACAGGCAGCATCAAATTTTTGACCGATACTTTCAAAATGCCTTCCTATTATTTTTGCCTGTTCGATTCCTTTAGAAGAAAGGCTGGCATAATTTTGCTGGCCGAAAGATGCCTGGCCGTGTCTTATCAGATATATCAGGCTCATAATTTCTCAGTTCCCGGTTTTGTTGTAAATATTCAAAAAAATTTTTGCTTATTTTT
>JAUCGE010000232.1 GCA_030377965.1 Desulfobacterales bacterium HSG16 | reverse complement strand
CCAGAAGATTCTGTGCATAAGTATGTCGAAGCCAGTATGGAGAACCAGGTACTCCGGCCTTTTTCATTGCATAATCTATTTTTTTTCTGACAGCGTATCGAGTGGACGGTACATGGGGGACGGACAATGTAACGAAAAGATGCCGGTCATCCGTTTTCGGTCGAGCGCCGACAATATATGCCGCAATCGATTTTACGGTTTCTTCCGGCAATGGAAAAATAGTTGGATTACCGCCTTTGCGACGGGGTACACTCAGTTCGGCTTTGGAAAAAGCGATGTCGTCGAGCAATATGGCGGATATCTCACTGGGCCGCAATCCGGTGCTGTATCCAAGCCGAACCATCGCGTGTGTACACAGGTCTTCGGCATATGTGAATTCAAAAGAATGCAGTAATTGTCGAATCTCTTTCTTACGCAGAAATTTCGGAGGGTTGGCATATGCAAACACGGGAGCAGATACGATCATGGCCGAAAGATCTTTTTCAAAAAATCCCCGTTCAAGGTGAAGATAGCGCAAGAAAGAGCGAATCACCCCTCTGTTGTCCCGCATGGTCGAAGGAGCTCTGCTGCTGTTGCATTTTTCCAGAAAAGCATCTATCTGTTCTATGGTAACGTTTTCAAGCCTTAAATTTTTGTTTCGTAGATATAAATAGAGACTTTCAAGCATCCTTCGAAGTCGTTTTTCCCTGTCGATAGTTGTCTGTCTGGTTCTCTCGTGATAAATCAAGTAATTTTCATAAATTTCCGGCAGTCGGACAACCTGATTTCCGATATTTTTTACGACTTTTCCTGATTCAAGATATCGAAAAAAACCGTTTACTACCTGCGGAGCTTTGGCAAACGTACATTCTTCAAGAAAAGCATGACGGCTTTCTTCATCTACAGCCTTATTGCAGGAAAGCTTTTTCTTCATGGAAAAATCGAGAAAATGCTTCAGCATACCTGCATGGGTTTCAATAGTTCTACTTGAATAATCACAGGCCTTCATTTCTCGAAGATAATTTCTAATTGTTTGATTCAGCCTGTTCTCAATCATCGATACCTCCTGAATCCTGTACTGCCAGCGAGCATACCAGCAATAAACTTATGCAGTTGCCCCAGCCTTCGATTCAAAAGCTTGATTTCGTTTTCAAGAGTTTCGACACGATTCTTCATTCTTCTGCACTGAATAATACATAATTTTTCCGACTTCACTTTTCCTCTTGTAAGAACATGATTTCTCTCCAGAATATCAGCGAGTGCAGCAGGCTGGCTTCTGCCCTTTCGAGCTTTAAAATCGGTTTTCACTTTTTCAAGTGGACTAGAACGAGTTATCTGTTTTTTTCCGGCCAGCAGAGTATTCAATATTTTTTCGAGGAAAACAGCACTGTCAAAAAATTTCCAGTTTCTGAAAGCCATAACCATGTCGATAGTATTGAAATTTCGTTCACATTCAAAGCATCTGGCCAAGTTTGTCGAATACTTTACAGAAGTATGGAAGCAATGACACACAGGGCATTCGAATCGGAAAATAAGTACCTAACCAATATTTTTTTAACATTTCTAAAGGAGTGGCCATGATCATTGTTCACGAACATATGCACACATGAAAATCGGAAAAAGTCGAGTAGGTGTCAATTTTGTGTAGGGTGCGTTAGGCGTTAGCCGTAACGCACCCTACCTGCTGAAAAAGTCGAGAACGTAAAATCAGCAACTTACATTGATTTACATAGGAGTGCAAAAATAGAGCGTAGCGGTTTTTTGCTTACTTATATTTGCGAAAAACCGCTACGCTCTATTTCCGCACTCCATTGTAGTGGCATCAGAAAAGGTTACAAAACTTTTGTACAGGTACTTACTTCCTTCCACACGGCTATGAATCTTCAACTTGTCTTTTATCAAATCTTGAATCGGAATTCGATTCCTGATTTCGTGCAAAAGTTGTTTTGAAAATCGATCTGCCATGACGCCTCCTTTTCAACTTGCTGAAATTACGGCACTCGCATTGCAAAGGGATCTCCCTGCACCCAGATTTCGGGTGTAAATTTTTGGATTACAGAAACCATTTCTTTGCTTCATTGCAAAATTTACCCAGCTTGAGCAATGAATATCATGAAGTTCAAAAAAAGTATTTACCCAGGTATTGTGGACAGTGTTTCCGAGGATTCAGCCCAATTGGTCCAGGCAGTTGGTGGAGCTTGCCTTCCGCAATATTTCTTAAAGATGTCAGGACTTTTCCTTTTCCAAGTATCAATTGAAACGAAGCGATTGTAGGAGAGCAATCTCCAAACAAATCAGGAAATATTTCTATCAACATGAGCAGTGAAGCCCGCACAAAATTCACTCTCCTCTGAATCCATCGGTAAGCACCCATGAATTCGATATGTTTAGGTAAAGCCTTAGCCGCTGAATATATTGAAGGTTCTGACTCGGCTGCCAAAACGATTTCTTCAACCTCAATGAGCGTTCCGGGCATGCGCTATGAAAAGCAATCAGGCAACAGACTGAAGGTCACGCCTTCCGTATGGCACAGGAAGCGAGTTATCAGAGTTCCGAACGGAAATTTGCGTTTGTATGTGCCGTTGTATGAAATCTTACAATTTCTATCAGGATGAATCAAACATTTCCTGACTGTCTTTCTTGCATCTTCCCAGCCCTGGCACATAACGTATTCTTCCGCTGTCATGCTTGTTGGATATCGAAATTGCATGTATGGATTTTATCACACTTTGAACAAGATGAAAACTTATTGACAATATGAGGGGATTCTGATACTGATATGAAGTTTAATTTTGATTTTCAGCAACTGGTGGCGGCGGGGTATTCTTTTATTTTTTTATTTGCGGGATACGCTGGTTAACTGGCAACATAACATAACTGACAACATAACGCCGGTTATAGTGCTTTAATTTATTCGCTTGCCTTTTGAAACTTTTTGCTGATAGATTGTAATAAATTTAACAGTATGAAATAACAGAAACTATTATTTTTAGCTGGCAAAAGTATTTGTCCTATCTCAATAAAATTGAAGTAAAAGGGCATGGAAAAAAAGGAGAGTAAAATGCTTAATATAGACATAAACAAAGCTGAAAGCAGTTTCTCTGATCTCATCAATCAAACTGCCAATGGAAATGAGATCATAATAACTAAAGACGGTCATCCTTTTGTTAAGTTAATATCACTCATAAAAAAAACTAAAAAAAAACGTCAGTTTGGTAGTGCAAAAGGTCTTATCAAAATATCTGACGATTTTGATAAAACTCCTGAAGAATTTGAGGATTATATGTAATGCGTATTTTACTTGATACAAGCACTTTCATATGGTTTATTGGCGGTAATAAAAAATTAAGCGAAAAAGCTCGTGAGATCATAGAAAATTTTGAAAATGAACTTTACATGAGCGTGGCCAGCCTATGGGAAATGGCAATAAAGATTGGTATCAGCAAACTTGAACTGGCAGAGCCTTTTGACAAGCTGATTCCGAAGGAAATCAAAAACAATGAAATCAATATCATTCAAATTAAGCTGCCACATCTATACAAAACGATTGAACTTCCTTTACATCACCGAGATCCTTTTGATAGACTAATAATCGCACAAGGAATCATTGAACAACTTCCTATCATCGGCTGCGATAAAATGTTCAAATTTTATGATACTGATATCATATGGTAAATCAAAAGAATACTAAGACTTGAACCCAGAAGCAAAAGTTAGTGCTATAAAAAAAAGAAAATATTATTTTTCTCAACAATATTAGATTGATAAACATTTAAGATATAATTGTGCTTTTGCAATCAATGAGATAAAATTGCTGAAAAATACAAAATGCACTATAACCCGGCGCTAAACTCGTTGCGACATGTAAGTCTCTGATTTTATTGTTAATATTGCCAAAAAGCAATAATTAACCTGTTATATTGCTAACAGTTTTCCACTTCGACATGCGTCACTGGTAACGGCGACGTGTGACAGCTCGAAGGACAACGAAACCCGTGGTCATAAGATCAGGAGAGAGAACCGCGAGGGGAACTCAAATCTGGTAGCGTCAAACCGGATCGGGAGCCAGGAAGGATGATATGGATAACATATGTGAACTGCTGATAAACGTCGTGAGCGCCAGTAAGCCAAAGACGCTGATAGGCTTGAACCAAAAGGTAAGGGGTATGGTCGGAGTACTCGAGTTTGATTCCGCGCAATCTACAATTCCCCCGGTGGAAAGGCAGATCCTAAGTCATCTGGTAAAATCTTCGGAACATGGTAAACCCGTATCTCTCCCTTTGGGGAAAGCGAACCGTAAGGCGAGCCTATGGGGGTGCGGGCAGAGGAGGCAGGAAAAAGCGAATGTCGTCTTGTAATGAGATGGATAAGGGTTCAAAATTTGCCCTGACCCGAAAGGGTGCAGACTTCCTATGCCGGTGGCGGATCACGAGAAAGATACCGAAAGGTCTTACCGCAGTTGCACGGGAGACGATGGTATACATGCCATCGACGGCGCTGCGGGCGTTAAGTAAACTGAGTAAGAATCCATATCGTGAAGTTAGTTTTTTTTTAACACGGAAAGAATTGTCGGAATATGCCTGACTCAACAACGGGAAGGGACATAACAATTACTTGAAATGTTTAGCTATGAGAGATTAGCGGATGCTTAACGGCATTTTATCGCTGCTTGAGCCGGAAGCTTGGAAACTTGCACGCCCGGTTCTGAGGGGGCTTGGGGGTGGCAACATCCCCCGGCTACCCGGCTTGCGACATGTAAATCACTGATTTTATTGTTAATTTTGTCTTTAGTGTTCAACTAAAGGCATACAAAATTAACCTGCCGTATTGTCAGCAGTTTTCTACTTCGACATGCACTTTCACCGTCGGTGTCTGTTGTGTGAAGCTCGGAGGACAACGAAGCCCGTGTTCGCAAGAACTGGAGAGAAAACCGTGAGGGGGACTCAAATCTGGCAGCATCAAGCCGGATCGGGAGCCAGGAATGATGATATGGATAAAATATTTGAACTGCTGATAAACGTCGTGAGCGCCAGTAAGCCAAAGATGCTGACAGGCTTGAACCAAAAGGTAAGGGGTATGGCCAGAGCGGTCGAGTTTCGCTCTGCACAATCTACAACTCCCCCGGCGGACAGGCAGATCCTAAGTCATCGTGTAAAATCAGTGGAACATGGTAAGCCTGATTATCTCCACGATAGTGGAAACCGACCCGTAAGGGC
>JAUCGE010000036.1 GCA_030377965.1 Desulfobacterales bacterium HSG16 | reverse complement strand
GAACAACAACAAGCTACTATAATGTATAAAACATCATGAAAAAGTAAAGAAAAACCTATATAAATAAAAATCGGGAAGCAGACATGCCGCTTCCCGAAATAATATTGCAAAGTTTTTTTTTAATATTTTACAGTAGAATTATTTACCCGTTATGGCAGCAAGAACTGCAGGTCCGACAATTCCGTCTTCAAGCAGGCCGTTTCTTCTCTGGAATTTCATAACCACAATCCTTGTATAAGGACCGAAGCATCCGTCCGGTTCCATGTCATAACCTGCTTTTCTCAATGCTCCCTGCATTTCCATAACATCGTTTCCACGCATATTAGGCTGGGTCAAAAAAAGAAGCCTGTGTTCTTCAGGCAGGTTGGGAAACTGCAATGGGCGTTTTTGTGCTGCTTCAGGACTGCATGCAAGTTGGGGAAGCTGCGAATATCCTTTATTTCTGAGGGATTCACGGATACGCTCCAGCAACACGGCACGGGAAATATTGCCTCTGGCCTGTCTCATGTGCATGCAGAAATGATAAGTAAAGGCTCCATGATAATCTCCATCAATAAAGGCATCCGCACTGGTCTGAGTGGGCAGACATCCAGCCCACAGCACATGCTTGCTCGTACTCCTGTTATCAGATTCAGAAAAGCTTCTTGAAGCCGACATAAAATCTTCTTCTCCCTCGTGTCTGGCAATGATATCTCTCGGAGGGTTAAGGTATCTGGAAACTATATCCCTTTCACCTGCACCAGGATCAGGAGGGGTAAATCTGATATCACGCGTGCCTCCGACAGGAGCAGTGGCTCCGGTATCCCAGCCTGAATGGCAGCAATCCATAATGACTTCAAAGTTAACACCATCAGGAATTTTTTTGAATACATCTTCAAGGTCATCATCAAGAATATAAGTGCCGTCCCAGTCCATATCCCAGGGGCATAAAAGTTCATCCATATGATCGTTGAGTTCATCTCCATCTCTGTCCCTGAC
Source organism: Desulfobacterales bacterium HSG16 (assembly GCA_030377965.1). Classification (GTDB taxonomy): domain Bacteria; phylum Desulfobacterota; class Desulfobacteria; order Desulfobacterales; family HSG16; genus JAUCGE01. The sequence continues at coordinate 27,291 of JAUCGE010000036.1, read as the reverse complement.
CTGGGAGCCATGACCTGAAAAATGGAAAAACAGGTAATCTCCGGCCTGGGCAGTATCTGCCATATAATGAAGTCGTTTCAATATACCGTTTTTTGTAGCGCGGCTGTCCATAACTGCTCGAATATCATTGTTTCTGAAACCAAGACAGGTTTTCAATACATGCCTGATATTTTCCACATCACTGAGACATCCTCTCAAATCCTGAATACTTCGATAATCATTGATTCCGACCAGCAAGGCTCTTCTTGCCATGTTCCGACCTCCTTTTTTGCAGTGTTTGGGAAATTAAGGGGTTTCAACCAGTCATTTTTCGCATCATTGTCAACAAAAATTGGATATCCAATAACAGATAAGAAAAATAAATGCAAAGCAATCTTTTTATTTGTTATTACATGAAGATCTGAAAGTATCACGGAAAAATATACAGTTTCGTATCAAACAAAAAATTGCACTCGATTAAAGAACGTGTTAACATATGAAGTCCTGTAACAGGCAATGGGCGAAAACAGGAAAATCCTGATCCGAATTTTGGATCTCAGAATTTTGTACCCGGACATTTTGCCGCAACTGAAACGATGTGAATAATATGAAGATAATCAAGAAGGGTAAATCTGAAACAATAAAAAAGGGAGCAGCAAATTTGCTGCTCCCGGAAATGTCTGGCACGCCTGAAGGGAATCGAACCCCTGACCTACGGATTAGAAGTCCGTTGCTCTATCCATCTGAGCTACAGGCGCTTGCGTGAATTGTCTATCGCACACCATTTATTTTTTTTCAAGTACATAAATTGAAAAAAAATAGAAGAAACAAAACATCGCTTAAAAAACAGTAGGTTATTCCTTTGTTTTTTTTTGTTGTTTAATAAACTTTATATCTTTATAAGGTAATAATCAAATGAAAGTGAAATCAAAAGCGAAACCGAAAGCAAAACCCAAAGCAAAGCCCAAAGCAAAATCGAAGAAGAAAAATGTTCTCAGCCCGTCTGTGGACAAGTCTCTCGTAAAATTCGATCCCCTGCAAAGATATCTGGCAGAAGTCAGCCAGCATAAACTGCTTACAAGAGAGCAGGAGAAATCTCTTGGCATTCTGGTTCATGAAGATAATGACAGGGATGCAGCTTATACTCTGGTCACATCCAATCTCAGGCTGGTAGTGAAAATTGCCCTTGAATTTCAACGGGTGTGGATGCAGAATCTTCTGGATCTGATCCAGGAAGGCAATATCGGCCTGATGCAGGCAGTCAAAAAATTTGACCCATATAAAAATGTCAAATTTTCCTATTATGCTTCATTCTGGATCAAGGCATATATTCTCAAGTTTATCATGGACAACTGGCGGCTGGTAAAAATCGGTACCACCCAGGGACAGCGGAAACTTTTTTTCAAGCTCAAAAAAGAAAAGCAGAAACTTATTGATCAGGGATTTGATCCAAAACCCAAACTGTTATCAGAAAGACTCGGCGTTTCAGAACGGGAAATTGTCGACATGGATCAGAGATTGAACGGGTGGGATGTTTCTCTGGATGCACCTTTAAGGGAAGATTCCGATACAGAACGGATCGACTTTTTGAGCGCATCTTCAGAAAGTGCTGAAGATAACATGGCTAAAAAAGAGATGGATGTGCTTTTGCGTAGCAAAATTTCAGAATTCAGAAAAAAAATGACACCCAGAGAGCTTGAGATATTCGACATGCGAATCTTTTCGGACAGTCCTGCTACATTACAGGAAATAGGAGATAAATACAATATTTCCAGAGAGAGAGTCCGACAGATCGAAAAGAATATATTAAAAAAGGTAAAGGACTTTTTCAAAAGAGAGATACCGGACTTTGATTCCTATGCCAGTACAAACTCCTGACCCTGAATGAAACCTGAATGAAACCTGGATGAAACTGAGATGAGCCTGTAACAGCTTGTTCTTTTTTACAGGGGCTGAAAAATATGAGAAAATATGAAACAGGAAACATATAATATGAAATTCAAACAGACAATAGCTCTTCTTGCAGCGATGGCCGTTTTTTCCCAAATCGCTATCCTCTCATCCTGTACATCTCAAAAAGAGGTAGCGCCGGCAGATACTGCTGAAAAAAACGATGGGCCTGGCAATTCCCCCTCTCAAGCCAGAGGGAAGGAATATGATCTGCAAAATGAAAAAAGCAGAACACAGGAATTCTCCCTGAGTCGGGAAAACCGATATTATTATTTTACGGAAGCCCAGCTGCAAAAAAGACTGGGGAATATAGACAAGGCGATAGAGTATCTGAACAAAACCATTCGCCTTGATCCAAATTCCGTTTACCTTAGAAAAGATATGATAGATCTTTACTTAAGGCAGAAAAAAGACGAGAAGGCGATGGAATCGGTCAGACAGATAATAACAAAACATCCAGATGATATCGATTCGTTGATCCTGTATGGAAAGCTGCAGGAAAGTGCCAAGGATCTTGATGGTGCCCGGAAAACATATGAAAAAATATTGAAAAAAGATCCTGAACAAAGAGAAATCTATCTGATCCTCGGAAGTCTATATCTGGAAATCAATGAATCGAAAAATGCATTCAGAACTTACACACAACTGGTAAAACATTATCCAGACGCATATGCCGGATATTTTTTTCTCGGCAAAATTCATTCAAACGAAAAAGAATGGGCTGAGGCTGAAAAAAATCTTTTAAAAACCCTTAAACTTAGACCGGATATCGAAGAAACTCGTTTTGAGCTGATAACGGTTTACAAGGCCAGGGGTAAAGATCAAAAAGTCATCGAACTTTATGAAGAAATTATTACAAGTAACCCAAGTGACATCAAGGCCACACTGGGGCTTGCCTGCCATCTTCACAAGATCGGTAAACTCAACGAAGCTCGGGATTTCTTTAAAAAACTCGGAAAAGAAAACGGCAGTAACCCGGAAATTTTACGGTCTGTGGTTCGAATTTATGTCAATGAAAAAAAATATGACGATGCTGCAATAATTTTAGATGGCATGATTGCTGCTGTACCTGCTGACTCTGATATAAGGTATGTAGCAGGCATTGTATATGAAGGTATGAAAAAAAATGAAGAAGCCCTGACCCATTTTAAAAAGGTCTTTCCAGACTCGACATTCTATCAGAACGCGGCTATTCATGCTGCATTTATTTATCAGGAACAGGGAAAAATAGATGAAGCCATCAAGCATCTCAATGAGGTCATCAGCCATGTCCCGGATAATCCCGAATTTCTGATTTACCTCGGTTCTTTTTATGATGAGGCAGGCCAGTATGAAAAAGCCATCAACATTTTGAAAAAAGGACTTGAAATAGATCCAGGTAATTCACGGCTTTATTTCAGGATGGGGGTTGTGTATGATAAATGGGATAAAAAAGAAGAATCTATTGATTCAATGCGGGCTGTAATACGTCTTGATCCGAAAAATGCAAGCGCTTTGAACTATCTGGGCTATACTTATACTGAACTCAACAGAAACCTGGATGAAGCTGAACAGTTGATAAAACAGGCACTGAAATATAAACCGAATGATGGATATATAACAGACAGCCTGGGATGGGTCTATTATAAAAGAGGAATGTATGACTTTGCAATCAAACATCTTGAAGAAGCCATTAAGCTGGTTCCGGATGACCCGACAATCCTTGAACATCTTGGAGATGTATGGCTCAAGAAAAAAGAGGTTGAAAAAGCGATAGATTACTACAGGAAAGCGCTCAAAAAAAAGCAAGATAGCACAATACTTCTTGAAGAAAAAATTAAAAATGCAGGCAAAACGAAAAAAAAGAGCCAATGAGATTCATTCCTTTTCTGTTCATACTGGCTATTGTTTTTTTCATAGCATCATGTTCCCTTTTTCAGCCGAAAAGCCCTGAGAATCCGTTTGATTCCTTTGAGACTGAACGCTTGATCTCAAAGCTTTTAAATAAAAATGACAATTTAAAATCATTCAAAGGGCTTGGCAAAATAAAAATTTTCAGCCCGAAAGGACGATTGACTGCCCGGATTGCATGGCTTGTTCATGAACCTGATAAAATGAGAATAGAAATTTTATCTATTCCCGGTCAGCCGATGGCAACCATAGCCTGTGACGGTAAGCGTTTTTATTACAGAGATGAAAAAACTTTGAAAAAAATACGCACGAAAGACCCTGATCTTAAAAAACTGGTTTCAATTCCTGTCAAAACCAGTGAAATAATATCTTTTCTTTCAGGTAAAACGCATATTGAATCTTTTTATTCTGCAAGTATGACTGACCGTTCCATAAGGGAAGAATCAGGTAAAAGCAAAGCCGATAAAAAAAACGCAGATATACAGGAACCGTTTGAAACAAAAATCCGAACGCTGGAATTGAAAAACATGTGGGGCAAGGTAATTGAGCGCATTTTTATAGACAAGGACGATGAAACAATCCGGGAAATCGAGATTATCAAAAAGGGCAAAAAATTTTTATACAGGGTCCAATTTTTTAATTTTAAAAATATCGACGGTTTCAGCGTGCCTCATTTGTTTATAATTTCCGATGACAAAGGATCTGAGTTCCATTTAAAAATCCGAAGATTCTGGGCTAATTGCAATGTCAATCCAAAAGGATTCGTACTGCTTTCCAAATCAGATCAAAATAAACTGCAAAACCCAAATAATAGACCAGATTATAATAGGCCAGATTATAATAGGCCAGATTATAATAGACCAGGCAAATAAAATGGAACAAAATAAAGCAATTGCTCTTGAAGCGCGGCTCAGAGGATGTAAAAACGTGATTACTCTGGGAGTACGCACAAATTTTTCCGATTATTCCAAAAACGAGGCTGATTTGATCCGTAATGCCGGAAAAATCTATTATCCCACTACCTTTTATGCGGATCTTTTCGATGTCATGGGCAAAAAAACATTTCCGAGTTATCATACTTATAAATGTGTTCAGGATAAAATCAAACAGACCGCTCTCTTAACCATGCTGAATATTCCACATCCAAAAACGCGCGTTTTTTATGGAAATCGATGGAAAAAAAATGTTCCACAAGAATTTTCTTTCCCTTTCATTGCAAAAATACCAAGAGGGTCTGCAATGGGCCGGGGGGTATATCTGATTCAAAACAATGATGATTTCAGTCAATATTGTAATTTGACCGGTGTTGGTTATTTACAGGAATATCTGCCTTCAGACAGGGATATCAGGATTGTTGTAATTGGAAAGAAGATCGTTCATTCATACTGGCGGATTGCGGCAGAAGGCGAATTTCGCTCCAATGTAGCACTGGGAGCTTCCATATCTCTGGATAAAGTACCTCGCAAAGCTCTTGATCTGGCCATTTATACAGCAAAAAAATGTCATTGGGATGATGTGGGAATCGATATATGTGTATTCAACGGACAATATATGGTGCTGGAGGCAAATATGAAATACGGCAAAGAAGGATTCAGAGAGGCCGGGATAGATTATACAGAATTGATGGAATCCATGATCGAAAATGGCGAAATATAACAATATGAATCAGAATACGAATTCGGGCATGCTTAACCAGATCAGGGCAAAGCTTGAGCATTACGAAACCAGATCATTATCTCCATTGGCCACAGCAAGTATCAGAGGAATGCGGCGTAATTTTGAAATCAGCGATAAATCTGGATACAGGCAGTCTTTTTCCACAGATGCTGACAGGATCATGCATTCTCATGCTTACGCCAGATATATAGATAAAACTCAGGTGTTTTCCCTTACTGCAAATGACCATGTCACACACAGGGTTCTTCACGTTCAACTGGTTTCCAAAATAGGGCGTACCATCGGACGCTACCTCGGATTGAATGAAGATCTGATTGAAGCCATAGCATTAGGGCATGATATAGGACATCCTCCTTTTGGACATGACGGAGAAAAGTATCTTTCAAATCTATGTGCCAGACACGGTATAGGCCATTTCCGACATTGTATTCAAAGTATCCGTTTTTTAGACAGCATCGAACAAAAAGGAAAAGGATGGAATCTGTGTCTTCAGACTCTGGATGGTATCCTCTGTCATGATGGAGAAATCCATAACCGGACAATCACCCCTCAATATGACAAGACTTTTTTTGATCTGGAAAAAAAAACGCAGCTAAAAAAAAAGTTTCCAGATACACCTCTGATACCATCAACCCTTGAAGGCTGTGTGGTTCGATTTGCAGATACCATAAGTTATATAGGCCGGGATATCGAAGATGCCATACGCCTGGACATGATCACACGATCTGATATCCCAAAAGACATAGCAGCCTGTATCGGAAACACCAATGGAACCATAGTTTACAACCTTGTGACAGATATAATCGAAAACAGTATTGAAAAACCTTATATATCTTACAGCAGAAAGATTTCAGATGCGTTGAAAGAATTGAAGAATTTCAATATGAAACATATTTACTTAAACCCCAAAGCGAAAAAACATGCAGATACAATTGAACTGATGTACACCCATCTTTTTGAGACATGTCTTGAAAATATTTTAAAGAAAAAGCTTGATTCGCTTATTTTTTCTCATTTTTTAGAAAATATGTCAGATAATTATATCCATTCAAATTCTCCTGCCGAAATCGTGATGGATTTTATTGCCGGTATGACTGACCATTATTTTATCAGGCAATGTCCTGATTCTCTGATTCAAAAGATGGGAATCAAGGAATGAAACTTCGATGAAAGCACATAAAAAAAATTATAGATCGCAGGTAAAGGACTCGTGGTTCAACGTAATTGTCAAGGAAACAGATCTTTTCATTCAGGCCCCTCCCCATCTGAAAAAAATTGCTCGTGAAGCCATCTTAAAGCAGCGCGAAATTATTGAATCCTATATAATAAGGTGTCCGGAATTTGCCCACACGCTTGATCCGATACACATACATGGTATAGAAGCCGATATTATTCATGATATGGCGGCGGCAGGGAAAAAAGCAGGTGTCGGTCCTATGGCGGCCGTTGCCGGAGCTATTGCCGAGCGTGTGGGCCGCGGAATACTCAGGCACACGGATGAAGTCATTGTTGAAAACGGAGGCGATGTATTTATTAAAAAAAATAATAATGTCGATATCGCAATTTTTGCAGGCAGATCTCCTCTAAGTATGAAAGTGGGGATTCGCATTCCATCCCATTTACAAGCTGTTTCTGTCTGCACATCATCTGGAACGGTCGGGCATTCACTGAGCCTTGGATCAGCAGATGCGGTATGTGTTGTATCGGATTCATGCTCTCTTGCGGATGCATTGGCAACATCTGTCGGGAACATGGTGAATTCAGCAAAAGATATTCAAAAAGCCATTGACATGGGAAGACAAATCAAGGGAGTGTCAGGGCTTGTCGTAATTGTAAATGACCGGATCGGGATGTGGGGGGATTTCAAACTTGTGCCTATAGCAAAAAAAAAGCTTTAAGATAATTCTTTTGGAGGGCATAAGGGTTTTTGGTTTACAAATCCGTGCATCGAAACCAGATAACAATGCCAAAATAATTATCTTGAAGGCCATAGCTGGAAAAAAAGGTTGAGTTTGAGTGTCATTAATAGTAAATTAACCGGATTTGAAAAAACTTGTTCCTGACAAAGTCAAGGAACAAAAAAAGTGATGCCCAAGTTGAGTCAATTGGTAACAATAATGTGAATGGAGGGAGAATTTTTTATGAAAAGCGCTAAATTCAAGTTCGCTTTCTGGTTTCTGGTATTCGTGGCTGTGGGGCTGTTCATGTTGCAGAATCAGGAGTTTTTTAAGGCACAGAACAGTTACAATATAAACCTCATCAATATCAAGTCTCTTGAAGGAATAAAGGCGTTTGCACCTTATCCGTCTCCGGAAATCGCAAATGCCCTGCTCTTTTTTGTCAGTTTTGTTCTGGGAATCGGATTGACCTATTTTCTTGGTTTTTTCGGATGGTTCAAATCAAAAAGAACCATAAAGACTCTCCTTGCAGACAATGAAAGGCTGTATGATAAACTGGATGAATTGGAACATGAGCTGGATCGATACAGACCACATGATTCCGATGAATATGATGATGAAGATTACCCTGACGATGAATATATCGAAGGGGATGAACAACAGCTTGAAAGAAAATAATAATTAACATTGAAAGAGATCAGGTCTTAAATATAAGGGTACGGAAAAATTTTCAGATAATTCTTTTCCGTGTCCTGGCCTGACAGCAGATGGCATTTATATGAGTTTAAAAGAAACAACTCCCATGATGAAACAATACCTGTCGATCAAGGCTCAATATGAAGATGCCATATTATTTTATCGTATGGGAGATTTTTATGAAATGTTCTTTGATGATGCAGAAACCGCATCTCCGGTTCTGGATCTTGCCCTGACTTCAAGAAACAAAAATGATAAAAATCCTGTTCCAATGTGTGGTCTGCCGGTTCGTGCAGTACAAGGATATATTGCCCGCCTGATCGACAAAGGTTATAAAGTAGCTATCTGTGAACAGGTTGAAGACCCGTCCAAAGCAAAAGGGCTGGTTAAAAGAGAGGTGGTCCGGGTTGTTACTCCCGGCATGCTGATTGAAGATGAACTGCTTGATGAAAAGAGCAATAATTTCATCATTTCTCTTTATAAAAACCAAAACGGTGCAGGACTGGCTCTGCTCGACATTTCAACAGGCACCTTCAAAGCCACAGAATCTGAAAATATTACAGCTATTATTGATGAAGCCCGCCGTATAACTCCAAAAGAGATTCTTTTACCAGAATCTTTGAAAGATGATCCTTCTTTCCGACCCCTTGCAAGGCTGGTTTCACAACATTCTTTCTGCCATCTTGATGATCGGATTTTTCAGTTTAAAACTGCCTATGATAAACTGATCTCTCTGTTCGGCACCATCAATCTTGAAGGATTCGGATGTGAAAAGCTGAAAAATTGTGTATGTGCTGCCGGCGCTATTATCGATTATGTAGCAAGAACACAGAAGCAGAATATTGAACACATAAGCCGTATAGAACCCTATATGCTTGACCGGTTTCTTCTGGTTGATAATCTGAGTTGCAGAAATCTTGAATTGATCGAAAACATCAGAAACCTGGGCAAACAGGGTACTTTGCTTGACGTTATGGATCAGACTGTGACGGCTATGGGAGCCAGGCTTTTCAAAGAATGGATCAGATACCCGCTGATTGATGAAAAAAAAATCGTTCAAAGACTTGATGCAGTGGAAGAAGCAAAAGAAAATATCCGGACAAGCCATTCACTTCGAGAGCACCTGAAATCCGTGTATGATCTTGAACGCATCGGTGCAAGAATCGCTATGGGCCGTTGTAATCCTAAAGATATTTTATCTTTGAAGCAATCCCTTGCAGTTCTGCCGGAGATAGGTTCCATCCTTTCCAGTATGAAATCTGCACTCTTTATATGGGATCAGGATTTAAAACAGCTTCAACAATTGAAAGAACTGATCGAGTCGTCTATAAGAAATGATGCTCCTTTAACCATCAACGAGGGGGGGATTATTCGTGATGGTTATAATCAGGAACTGGATGAACTCATCAAGATCGGCGCTGATGGGAGAGGGTGGTTGACTGATCTTGAAGCCAAACAAAAAGATGCAACTGGCATTCATACCTTGAAAGTTAAATATAACAAGGTATTCGGATATTATCTTGAAGTTCCGAAAGGCCGGATAGCAGAAGTACCTTCACATTACATTCGAAAACAGACCCTTGTAAATGCAGAACGTTATATAACCGATGAATTGAAATCTTTTGAGTCGAAAGTGCTTAACGCGCGGGAGAGAAGAACTTCTCTGGAGTCCGAACTTTTTGACGGGATTCGAAAGCAGGCAGCCGAAAAAAACAATCAAATTCAAGCTGCTGCCAGATTTATCGCCAGACTCGACTGCCTGTTGAGCCTTTGTGAAGTAGCAGACCAAAATGATTATACACGCCCTGAGTTAAACTCAAAAGATCAAATCATCATTGAAGATGGACGCCATCCTGTTATTGAAAAGATGATCAAAAAAGAGAGATTTGTTCCAAACAGCATTTCAATGGATAACAGCAAAAATCAAATCCTTATCATTACCGGCCCGAATATGGCCGGAAAATCTACTGTATTAAGACAGGTGGCCATATTGACACTGATGGCACATATGGGATCTTTCATTCCTGCGTCATATGCGTCCATCTGCAAAACCGACCGGATTTTTACACGAGTGGGGGCTTTGGACAACCTGGCTCAGGGGCAGAGTACCTTTATGGTGGAAATGCAGGAAACCGCAAATATTTTAAATAATACAACCCCTCAGAGCCTTATCATAATGGACGAAATTGGAAGAGGAACAAGTACATATGACGGTTTCAGCATTGCCTGGGCAGTAGCCGAGTATCTGCACGATCTGCAAGGAAAAGGCAGCAAGACCCTTTTTGCAACTCATTATCATGAACTGACAAAGCTTGCCGATTTCAAACACAGGGTGAAAAACTATAATATAGCAGTCAAAGAATTCAATGACGAAGTCCTTTTCTTACGCAAACTGGTTGCAGGCAGCACAAATAAAAGCTACGGAATCCATGTTGCACGTCTTGCCGGAATACCGGACAAAGTCGTTAAAAAGGCAAAAAATGTGCTGGCTGATATTGAAGAAAACACCTTCGATTTCAATAAACTTTCGATAAACTCCCAGCAAGGAACGCTCAAAACATCAGGACAAAGCCCGATTCAACTTGATCTTTTTGGCGGGCATGATACCTTTTTGATAGACGAATTGAAAAATCTGGATATAACCTCCATGACTCCTATTGATGCCATCAACCGCTTGAGTGAATTACAGGAAAAAGCGAGGCTGGTCAATGCATCCTGATATTTTTCTCAAGGTAAGGTTTTTTCCACCCGGCATATACTTGATCTGCCCCATTGACTTTTGTGATCATTTTATGAAATAGGTCATTATGAAGCATTTTGTGTACTTTAGCCCAACATTTTCAGCAGGATTTTTTCTTATATGAAATGGATGATGCATATCAAGGTATATCTGTTTATCGTTTGTTCCTTGACGGGTTTTTGCTTTTTTCCGTGTAACATCTATGCTGATACGGCTGAGATTATCTTCTACAGGGCTGACAGTTGTTACAGAAAACTGATAGATGATCCAGACAGGCTGAAATACAGAGAAAACTGGTTCCCATGCATAACAAAATTTACGAAGGCCCATAAAAAAGAGCCGACCGGCCCTTTTGCAGCAGCGAGTCTGTATATGGCCGGGAAAATGTATATGGAGCTTTACGCTCATTCATTTGTTGCCTCTGACAAACAGGAAGCCATAGATTATTTCACTCGTGTCATCAAGCAATTCCCTAAAAGCGTTTATAAAATAAAAGCTGTTCAAGCCAGAAAGAAATTTACAGGCAAACCTTCCTCCAACACAAAAAAGGTCAAACATCCCAATGTTGAACCCAAGAAAAAATCAAAAAACAGATCAAAAATTCAAACAAACGAATTATCCATAACAGAAGATCGATTTGAGGCCGCACGCCATACAAAGAAGAAAGTCAGGGCGAATATTTTCAAACAATCAAAAGAGAGGTACAAAGCTTCTATTAAACGAGGCGCAAAATCTGTTAAAAATAATACCTCAGCAAAAGCTGTAAAATCAGCTACAAAAACCAACGGAGCGCTGAAAGCTGAAAGAATAACCATTACCGGTATGAGAGTGTGGTCAAATCCTAATTATACACGGATAGTTATAGATGCTGATAACGGCACATCTTATGAGCATCGTCTGCTGGACCCATCTCACAAAAAGCCCCAGCGGCTCTATATCGATTTTGAAAACACCCGACTGGGAAGCAGTATCGAAAAAATAATTCCAATCAATGACGATCTGCTTACTGATGCAAGAGCAGGCCAGTACAAACTTGATAAAGTCAGGGTTGTGATTGATATAAAGTCTTTTAAAAATTATAAAATCTTTTCTTTAAGAAATCCTTTCAGAACAGTTATTGATGTCTGGGGTCGGGATGCAGGAGCATCATCCTATCACGCACGGGCAAGATATCCTGAAAAAAAACGCGAGCCTCTGGGTTCAATTAACAGGAAAAAAAAGAACGCCAAAATCTCAAAACCTGAAAAACCAGTGCGGAGTGATCCCGTTGACTATGTGCCTAAAAACCGCAACAATGTAAGCTCAAATGGCCTTGCCAGGCAACTTGCTCTCAGAGTCAAAAGAATTGTAATTGATCCTGGTCATGGAGGTAAAGATGCAGGCGCAATTGGTTACTACAAGCGTGTATATGAAAAAAATATTGTCTTGAGTCTTGCAAAGCGTCTTGCATCACAAATTCGAAGGGAAATTGGTTGTGATGTGGTGCTGACCAGAAGCACTGACCGTTTTTTAAGCCTTGAGGAACGCACTGCAATTGCAAATACCCGTGATGCAGACCTTTTTATTTCTCTCCACACCAACGCACACAAGAGCAAACGGGCATATGGCATTGAAACATATTTTTTAAATCTTGCAACTGATGATGATGCTATTCTGGTGGCAGCAAGGGAAAACGCCACCACCAAAAAAAGTATCAGTGATTTGCAGACAATATTGAACGACCTGATGCAGAATTCAAAAATCAATGAATCAAGCCGTCTTGCAACCTTTGTTCAGAAATCCATGTATGGGACAATGAAAAAACGATACTCTAAAATCAAAAACAAGGGAGTCAAGCAAGCGCCTTTTTACGTGCTTTTAGGAGCGCAGATGCCGGCTATTTTGATTGAAACATCGTTTATCAGCAACAAGAGAGAGTGTAAGCGTTTAACTCGTGCGGATTATCAGAATGATCTTTGCAAATCCATTGTAAAAGGAGTCAAGCAATACATCGAAGACACGAATCCAATGGCTCTTATACGTCCCAAATATAAAAAGAAAGTAAAGAAAAGAAATCGAAACGGATGAAATATTTTTACCTGCTGTCATTCATAGCCATCATCATTGCAATAATCTGGATTTCGAAACCGGAACATCCGTGGCCCCAGCCTGAAGTCGATGCATTCGGGAAACAGAATCGTCCAGCTTCAAAATCAAGTACCAAAGAAATAAAAAAAAGTTTTACAAATTCTTCCGGCATGACCTTTATATATATTCCACCTGGATCATTTTCAATGGGCAGTCCTTTAAATGAAAAAGGGCGATATGACCGGGAATTACAACATGAAGTAACCCTGAACACAGGATTTTATTTACAAACCACTGAAGTTACTCAGGGTCAATGGAAAAATGTCATGAGAAGCAACTTGTCACACTTTACCGATTGTGGTTCTGATTGTCCTGTTGAATCTGTTTCATGGAATGATGTTCATTTTTTTGTCCGTCAGATCAATATGGTCGAAAGAACCAGAAAATACAGGCTGCCCACTGAAGCAGAATGGGAATACGCCTGCCGTGCAGGATCAAGCACTCCTTTTAACTGGGGAGAACTGGCTGACTGTTCAAAAGCTAATTTCGGAGTTGGTTTTTATCAAAGCGAATGTAAAAATAAAAATCCGGGTACGATTATGAAAGTGGCTCTTTTCGCTCCAAACGCCTGGGGATTTTATGATATGCATGGAAACGTGGCAGAGTGGTGTTATGATCGATTCGATGATTATTCAAAAGAGAAAGCGATAGATCCAGTTGGTGGATACTCTGGCAGAAACCGCGTATATCGCGGAGGAAGCTGGGGTGTCTTGAGCCGTTACTGCCGCAGTGCCAATCGTGATGAAGCTCTTCCTGAAACCAGGATTTCGGAACTTGGTTTCCGAATGGCCATGACTCCTTAGCCAAGTACCTCAAAAGTACAGAGGGCAGCCACGAGAGGGTTTGCCCCTGCAATAAATGTAACATAATTTGCACTTATAATAAGACCTGTGGCAGAAACAAAAAAGGCCCTGCACACCAAAAAACAAGGTGAATACGGGCCTTTTTATATTACAAACTTTTCCTGTTGCCAGGATATTATTTTTTCAGATCTTCGATCTCCTGCTTCAGCTTATCGATTTCACTCCTATATTTTTGTACATCCTCTTTACCGGATGCCTCAACTGTATCATCTTTTTTCATGCTGTTATCCTTCAATTCATCGAATCCCAAATAAATCGCCAGGCAGCCTCCCAGCAGAAGCGTCGCAGGAATAACACCAGCCAGCAACTGAAGGAATGCACTGTGCCAGATCGCCAGAGTTATAACACCGACTACCGCTGCAATTGCCCCACCAATAAAAGTTTTCATGTAAAACACCCTCCTTTGACCAATTGATTTCACTGTTTGTTCATTATTAAAAAGCATTGATTAAACTCCCTGATATTCTTCTTGAATCTAATGAAGGAATACCAAGGTTAAATCCATATGCCAAAACATGCAGTGAGATAACACAACATTTTTATTAACGCAAGTTTAATTTTTCCTGCCACATGGGTTCAGTCTCAAACTCTGTTATCATGTTTCAAGCAACCTGTAAAAATATCCACATGCCCACCATTTCATAGTCAAATAAAATATTGCAAATATCATATCATTCTGTTAATTTCCAGGGTCATTATCTTATGATGTTATATCGCATGAAATCATTTTCACAATAACTAATAACAGCATTGTTGGGAATATATTATGACCAGTTCGAAAACAACATGGTTCAAAAGTATAAAAGACCGAATCAGGGCAAGGATAAACACAGTTATTTTAGAAACCCATAGCCATTTCACATGTTTGTTACCAAAAAATCAGGGATCTTTTACCTATAAATCCTTCAAGCTCCTTTTTTCGGGAATACGAAGCGATAAAGACCAGATTGAAAATATCCGCAATCTTCCAGAAGATGCCATTGTGGTTTATGCCACCAGATATAAAAGTTATTTTGAATACCTTTTTTATCATACACGATATCAGGAAATTGAGGTATCCCCCCCTGAGGTCGGTTTTGATCATCCGGTTTTCCTGCTGCAGCCGATATCCCGTATTTTCAAAATGTTTGTAGCGTATACGGATCATTTTTTTCAATATTTTTCACTGCCTGATCCCTATGACAGCGGCTATATAAGGGAAGAACTTCTGAATAAAAAAACGGCTTTGGTATCTCTGGTCGAAAAAAAAGGTTTTTATCTCAGGTTTGTCAAATCGAATCCTGACCCTCTGCGATATCTGATCGAAATGCAGAGATCTGTGGACAGGCCGGTATATATCATACCTCATCTGATGTTTTTCAGCAAAAATCCCCAGAAATCAGTTCGAACATTGGGGGAAGTCTTATTTGGCACGGAAGAAAAACCGGGTAAAATACGCCGCTTTTATACTCTTTTCCAGAATCCAGGAAAAGTTTTTATCGAAATATCAGAGCCTGTCAATCTGAAAGAATTTCTCAATCTGCCTGAAAACAGAGGCAAAGGAGTGGATCATCTTTCCCTTTCCCTTAGACGGTGGCTCCTGTCACAAATGAATCGTCACCGCCAGTCTATTACAGGGCCGCTCATGAAATCCAGAGAAGAAGTCAAGGAGAATATCCTGACCAATGAGCGACTTAGAGATTTTATGGGTAATTATGCAGAATCCAAAAAGATACCTATATATAAAGTGCGTAAAAAAGCCGAAGGCTATCTTGATGAAATAGCTGCTAAATTGAGCTATTCTGTGATCCGGGTATTCTCTGCCGCTGTGCAACTGCTTGCCAACACCATGTTTGAGGATATTATTATTAACACAGCGGAATTGAACAAGGTTAAAAGCATGTCCCAGCGAGGCCCCGTAGTTCTGGTTGCCTGCCACAAAAGTCATATTGACTATCTCATTCTTTCATATGTTATGCATCAGAACAACATGCCCTGCCCCCATATTGCAGCAGGCAAAAACCTTTCTTTCTGGCCACTAGGCCCTATCTTCAGAGGTGGAGGAGCATTTTTTATCCGCCGCTCTTTCAGAGGAGCAGTTCTTTACTCCAAAGTGTTTTCAGAATATATTTACAATCTTCTTGAGGAAGGGCATAATGTAGAATTTTTCATTGAAGGTGGACGGAGCAGAACAGGTAAACTGCTCAAACCCAAACTGGGGCTTCTTTCAATATTGTTGAACAATTTTAAAGAAGGTGCATCCGAAGATATGATTTTCGCACCAGTATATGTCGGCTATGACAGGGTTTTGGAAGAAGATGCGTATCTTCATGAAATCGAAGGAGGCAAAAAGAAGCCTGAAAACCTTTTGCAGGTATTCAAAGCCAGAAAATTTTTAAAAAAGCGATACGGAAAAATATATATTCGCTTTCACGAACCTTTTTCGATCAACGATCTTCTTGCCCAGTCAGACGAATCTCTTCAGGATATGAACTCCAAGCAGATGAACGGCTTTATCCGAAGTCTTGGATACCGGCTTTTGAATAATATAGATCAGGTTACAGTCGTGACACCCTACGCCATAGTCGCAAGTGCATTGTTATGTAATTCCAAGCGCCATTTTTCATATAACAGCTTCGTGGAAAATGTCGAAACCTACATGAGTTACATTTTTGCTATTGATGCAAGACTTTCAGATACCATGCTGATAGATTATAACCATGCGATTGACTTTGTATTCAAAAGCTATAGAAACCAAAAATTTATAGAGCCGGTCACAAAAAAAAGCAAAAATGATACATCAACACAGATCATGTACTTGATCAACGACTCGAAGCGGCCAATTCTTGATTATTATAAAAATAACAGCATCATATTTTTTATTCCTGCAGCGTTTACATCAATGGCTATCCTCGAAAAAGATGCTTTCCAGTTTTCTGCTTCAGAATTAGAGGGCAGTTACCGATTTTTAAGAGAGTTTTTCATAAATGAATTTGCTTATGATGTTGATCGCTCACCGGAATATTTCATTCGGCAGACTATTGATATCTTTACAAAAGAAGCAATTATCATGCCGCATCCCGAATTACCTGACTCTTATAATCTGACCTCAGTTGGTTTTAGGAAACTAAAGCTTTTTTCCAGTTTTTTGAGGACGTATTTTGAATCATACTGGATAGTGCTGAATGTGTTCATGCGCTACCCGAAAAGTTTTTTAAATGCGAAAAACCGCCTGAAAAAAGCCCAGTCCATGGGAAACCGGATGCTCAGACGCAAACAATTAGATCGTACTGAGGCTCTTTCAAAAATGAACTATAAAAACGCTATCGATTTTTTCACATCTCACGGCGTGAAAGGCTCAGATGACAGCCAGCAGCTTGAATTTTATAAAACTAAAATCAAAAAATATATAGACAGGCTGTCATCATAATGAAAGCCATGATTCTGGCAGCAGGTTTCGGAACCCGGCTTTTGCCTCATACACGCAAGGTTCCGAAACCTCTGTTTCAAATTGCAGGCCGCTCCATGCTGGACATCCATATCCAGAAACTGTTTAACGCTCAATCAAAAAAGATCATTATAAATACCCATCATCTCAACAAGCAGATCGAATCATTTGTTTCGTCCAGAACCTGGCCAGTGCCTGTGGATATTTCCCACGAGCCCGAAATTCTGGGATCAGGCGGGGGTATCAGAAAAATGGCATCAATGATGGATGATCATGGCCCTTTCATTATTGTGAACTCCGATATTCTGACGGATATCGACTTAAACTCAGTGATCGAATTTCATCAAAGCCATGACCATCCTGTTACTCTGGTTTTTTATGACTGCAAAGAATTTAACACTGTGTGTATAAATAAAGACGGATTGGTAAAAAATTTCAAGGGGCGGTCAAAGCTCAAAACATTTGGTGACCATCAAGCTCTGACTTTTACGGGTATTCATATAATTGATTCATCTGTCCTCAAGTTTATTCCAACTAATGGCTTTTCGAGCATCATTCATGCATATGAAAAAATGCTCGAACAAAAAATCGGGATCTGTGCGTATATTCCCCCAAAGTGCCAATGGACGGATATCGGAGAGCCGCAGCGCTACACCAGAGCAGTTTTATTGAAAATGGCATCTTCATTATTTTCAAAACTATGGCCTGACACAAAAGATCATTCAATAGAATCCACTTCTTTAAAAGGCGACGGTTCTGATCGTCATTGGTATCGAGTTTTTGCTGGTGAAAAATCCTTGATAGCCGCTGATCACGGAATTGATACATCAGATGTCAAAACTTCATCCGAAGCCCATGCTTTTTTTCATATCGGCCGTCACCTGTTCGACCAGGGGCTGCCGGTTCCGGAAGCGATAACCTATGATCGGTTTTCAGGTCTTGTTTTTGTAAAAGATTTAGGCGACACCCATCTTCAATCCGAAATTGTGAAAGCTAAAAATGACAATGATGAAAAAAAAATCATATCCTTTTATAAGAACGTTATCGATATTTTAATAAAATTTTCCCAAAAAGGCGCAAAAAATTTCGATATTTCCTTAGCATATCAGACAAGCCATTATGACAGAGAATTGATACTTGAAAAGGAATGCCGATATTTTATCGAAGCTTTTGTCCGTCCGATATTAAATGTTAATGCCTGTTTTAAAGAACTTGAAAATGAATTTGACGTTATTGCAAAAAAAATACTTCAATACGGGATATACGGATTGATGCATCGGGACATGCAGTCCCGAAATATAATGGTAAATAAAAACCGACTGTACCTGATCGATTTTCAAGGAGCGCGTATAGGGCCGATTCAATATGATCTTGCATCTCTGCTTATTGATCCCTATGTTGACCTGCCCTCCCCTGTTCAAAATATCCTGCTGGATTACTGCATAGAACAATTGTCGAAAACGATTCGATTCAATATTGATGAGTTTAAAAGAGGATATAAATATTGCAGGCTTACAAGAAATCTGCAAATGATCGGGGCTTTTGGTTTCCTATGGCATGAAAAAGGAAAAAAAGAATTTTTACAATATATTCCGTCAGCACTGAGCAATCTAAAAAACCATATAAAAACACTTGATCCTGAATCATTTCCAAAACTGACGGATCTTGTCATGAATTTAAATTGTTTTGTCCGCACATAAATTTTTGATAAATCCGGCCATCTTTTGACTCACTGTCTCTTTTGCCTGAAAATGAGGAATATGCCCGCAGTCCGGTATCATTTCAACTTTTACAATACCTGAAACACCGTTGGCAATTCCGTCAACCTGGGCTTTTGTGGCATAGGGATCATCTACACCTTGAATGACCATCAACGGACATCGTATATCAGCAAGACGGTTTTCAATGTTCCAGCCTCGAAAAGAATCGGACAACCATCGCCTTGACCACCTGAAAAACACTTTTTCAGTATGCCTTCCATGATATAACTTGAGTTTGTCTGCCAGGTTTCCTGTTTCAAATGCTTCAACCGCAGTCTCTATCCCTTTCAATGTCACATCCTCTACAAAAATATGGGCAGCCTCAGTAATCACAGCTTTGATTCTGTCAGGATAGGTAGAGGCAGCAGCAAGAAGTGCTATAGTGCCGCCGTCACTATGCCCGATCAGAATGGAACTTTCAATTTTTTCGGCATCAAGCAATTGAGGCAGATAAATTTTTGTTTCATCATTATGATAATCATGAGACCATACATTAACAAAACAATCCGAATCCCCGTAACCGATACGGTCGTACACCAATCCGGGACAACCTGTAAGCGAACATATAAGTTCCGGAAATTTTTTCCACAACCGGATACACCCGAGTCCTTCGTGTAGAAATACCAGAACCGGAAGTTTTATCCCGTTTTTCAATGAGTCCGGCTCGATTCGCCTGATATTTAAATTACATCCTGCGATCTTTTTTTTATAGTTTTTGATTTCAAGTTCCATTTTTTCCATAAGAGGATTTCACCTGACCTGTTAGAAAAATCGAATATTTATGATAAATTTTACTCTTCATCACAGTTTACAATCTCATATTTTTTACCTTTATATTTGAAAAAATATAGACCGTTTTCATGTTCTATCATTTTCATCAATTTCAACATGCTCCTGTCTGTAAATTTAATCAACTCATCATCTATACGCATGAACATACCATCATTTTTAATCGACAGTTTTTCAGGGTTCAGCGCCATTTTCTTCCCTGTATTAAGCACGAGGATTAAATTATCAGATTTTTCGGTCTTTTTAATATCAACAGCAAAAACAGCAGTATCTTCATAACGAAAATATACTTTTTCCAAGACATCGCCATTAATCTGAGCAACATGGTAGCCGTTTTCATCTTTTTCAATTGATGAATTAAAATGATCAATGATCTTTTTAAGCTCGAATTTACCATGTACATTGTTCCAGCAACCGTTTCCGTCAAGCCAGAACACTGCTTTTTCTTTTGGAATTATGATTTCCTTCATAGGTATCACCCTTATAGAAACATTCTGTCTGTTCAGGTTTTCATACGCACATATGCGGCAAATACCAATTTAGCCAGCGGTTTTATAACACAAGAAATTCCGGAAAAGAAAACTCCCCACATGAACTTATTAATCTGCCCCTGATCAATATCAAAGCTGCCCTGCATCAGTAGAGCTATGCCAACCACCAATAAAATCAGTGGTACGGATTTCAAAAAAAGTCGAAACCGTCTGATAGTCAAAATTTTTTTTTCAAGTATATCGAAATGTTTTTCAAGAAGATCCGGTCTATCAAGTGCGTCTTTGGACACATACATGATTACATCTGCATCCGGCTGTACCAGAGTTCTTGCGACAAGCCCCGGTTTTTTCGAATCAGGATCAAAAGGGGTATCAATCTCCATACCTCCTTTTGAAAAAAGATCCCTTAAAAGAAACAAAGTGTTTATAAAAGGAATACCCATCTTATTTCATTATCTTACTGGCCATAGCAGAGAAAAAATCTTGAAGAATACCGATCAACTGTCCCCAGAATTTCATGGAAGTAGCAACACTCTGATTATGCAGATCATGCACGATTGTAAAGTTTTTCTTTGCATACTTGGGCTGAATCCTGGTCAGCACATCTCCATCCAGCTGGATCAATGTCTGCATGGCAATTTCTTCCAGCCCCATTTCCCATATTTTCCTGATCATGACAAGTTCGTCAGTATTCAAGGGCAGAGGGGGCTGCTGTTTGTCTATTTCTTCTCTGGAAATCTTGTTTTCCCAGTTTTTCACTCCCCGCCTTTCAAGGGCCGCAAAGATTGATTTGACCTGTTCCGACATCCTTTTGATACGGAACAGCAAAAACAGATTGGACTCATCAACCTTACCGAGTGTTTCTGACTTTGAGCGTGCCTTTAAAGCCTTTATTCTTTCATCTGCTCTTTTTATGAGTTCCCTGAAATTTTCATAACTGCCCGGAATGATGTCTCTGGAAAGAGGAAAACCGATCTCTATTAATTTCCGATTGTAATTTTGTGCAATATCGATCAAAGCATGCCTGGGCTTTGGCATTTTCCTGCCCGTCATGTTGGGTTTAATGATGGTGTTTACTTCAAGGCTTACAAGATCCTGTGCAATATTTTTGATTTGTTCTGAAAACTTGCTCATGATTTATTCCTGAAGATTATTTTTGACCAGGTTGAGTAATTTTTCCAAAGCTGCAACATTCTTTTCGATTATACCGTATCCTTCCTTTTCTCTTGCTGCATGGTACGCTTTCAGATTCTCGTATTCACCATTGACAAATTCCTCATCATAAATAGTCTTGATATCCCCCTGAAGAAGATCGATCTTGGTCAGAATCACTTTATGATCTTTTGAATAATCCAGATCCGGCAGGTTTGTACCTTCTTTTCCATCTTCATCATCAAACCGAACATGACCAACTGCGGTCACAATTTCCAATGTAACAAGATTTTCTATCGATTTGACTATTTTATCTTTCAGATCACTGGCCATTATTTCACGCTCCTTTATCCGCTTTTTTGTAATAGTTTGTGTAAATATGGACCCTGTTTATGATATAACTTCACTTTTTTTGTTCCCTTCCTCTTTATTCATGTATCTTTTTATATTAAATTAATATAAATAAGGCAATAGATTTGATCAAGGAAAGGATTTTTTTGTATGATCATTATGATAAAACTATTTATCAAATATTTTATGATAGTTATAGCCATCACGATTTCAATTGCCCCGTTCGGAATGGGACAGAGTGAAGACCCTGGCGCTGATACTCCAGGAAATGTCGGACTCCACATGGATATGAACATTGAAGATTCGGGCATACATATCAGTGCGGACGTGACAGGTTTAATCGGTCTGTTTTCAAGTAATGGATATATGAATCTTGGAAGGCCGCGTATCGACTTGATTATAGAAGTCAAAGATTCAAATAAAAAAATCAGACGTTTTGAAATTGCAGCGTATGTAGATATGGATCACCCGGTAAAAATCGATTTTACCGAACAATCGATCCATATCCGGAAATTGATAATCGAGGCTGGAACAAAACACCAGAAAGCTGACTCGGATCTTACCTGGGAAAGTGATCTGCGAATAAATCCAGTAACAAGTGATTTCAAGATAAATGATTTCAAACTCAACTTTTTCGGCATGAAGGTTACAGGAACTCTGGCAGGGACATCGGAAGACAGGCAATCAGGCAAAAAACATGCAAAGAACAGGCAAAAAATCAGCGCTCTTGTGCGGATCGGCGAGTGTTCTCCGAAAACAATCTTAGCCAATATGGGCATCAAAATTGCTCCTGAAACATCAAAAGATATGCTGAAAAAATTCTCTGTTGCTTTCAAAGCCGATTACAGCGATAAAACTATCCTGATCTCCCATTTTGCAGGTATGCTTGACAACATCATGTTTTTAGGTTCTGCAAAAATAAAAGATATCAAAAATCCTGAAATTTCTTTTGATCTTGCAGTAGATGACATAAACTTGGATTCTTATCGCTCCATTAAGATAGATCAAAAAAAAAGCAGGCAAAACAAAAAAACAGACCCAGTAGAAGAAAAAAAAGTGCCGGGCAAGACGATCCGCTGGAAAAAAGCAATCGATCTGATTAAAAATATGTCTGATATCAAAGGAAATATCAAAATCGGCAGATTGATTGTATTCAGAACACGGTTTGAGGACGCAGAAATTACGGCCAGAATAAAAAAAGGAAAATTGGTGGCTGACCCTGTCAAAGCAAAATTTTACGGTGGAATCATGACCGGTAGATTCACTGCGGATGCTCGCAAAAAGCCTGCTGCCCTGCTCAAACTCTATCTGGATATTAAAAACTTGTTCATGGAAAGGCTGTTATATGATATTTTTAAAAAAAAAGAGGATATGTTCAGCGGAAAAACCAAGCTGAATCTTGCTTTAACAGGCATGGGAAATAGTTGGCGCGAATTGAAACAAAATCTTTCTGGCCAATGTTCTTTTTCAATATCAGACGGAGTCATTCACGGGCTTAAAATTATTCCCGCACAAAATGAGAAAGAGTATGCTTTCAATACACAGAGTCATGATATCAAGAGTGAAAATAAACAGGAAAATATTCTAAAGAAACAGGAATTTCAAAGCATTGAAGCACGATTACAGATCAAAAACGGGGTAATTCACAATGAAGATTTAGCATTCAAAGCTAATGATGTGGATATCAAGGGAAAGGGCATGATCAACCTGGTTGAAAAAAAAGTGGATTATGAACTGCTCGCGAATATCACAGGTTTTCCCGATGTTCCCATAAGTATCTCCGGGCCTTTTTCAAAGATTCAACTTGACATCCAGAAAATGAAATTTGCACAAGATACTGCTTTCGGATTGATAACATCCCCTATTACCCTCAGCACAAGTGCTTTCAATATTGGAACTACGACCATAAAGAGTATCGGAAAAGGATTTTTAATACTTCTTGGAGGAAAAAAAGAAACGCAATGATGTTTTATCATTATTTGAGTATTACAAATCAAGTTTGTAAGTCAAAAAAGTCCCCTTCAAGCAAATCAGGGACGATATAACAAGTAAAGGAGGAAGTGGCTATGAAAATTATGATTACAGGCGGTTCTGGCTTTGTAGGAACTTATCTTTCCGAATTTTTACTTGACAAGGAACATACTGTCATTGCTGTGAGTACGTCGCCGATAAGCAGACTGACAGGCCACAAAAATTTCAAATATTTTCCCGCTGATACCACACAGGAAGGGTCATGGCAGAATGAACTTGAAGATATCAATGCTGTAATAAATCTGGCAGGAAGAAATATCTTTAAATTCTGGACCAAACGCTATAAAGCCCAAATTAATGACAGCCGTATTCTTACGACCAGAAATCTGGTAAATGCTTTACCTGAAAAACCTGAAAAATCTGAAAACAAGGAAATTATCTTTTTAAGTACTTCTGCCGCAGGCTATTATGGAGATAGAGCAGACGAAATGCTGTATGAAAACACGACTCCCGGTGATGATTTTCTGGCAAAAGTATGTCTTGACTGGGAAAAGGAAGCCTTGCTGGCCGAAAAAAAAGGCGCCAGGGTCGCGCTAATGCGTTTTGGTGTCGTTCTTGGTAAAAATGGAGGAGCGCTTGCAAAAATGATCCCAGCTTTCAAGCTTTTTGTCGGAGGCCCTATTGGAACAGGAAAACATTGGTTTCCCTGGATTCATATCAATGATCTTCTTTCGGCTATTACCTTTATTCTTGAAAATAATGATATAAAAGGTCCGGTCAATTTAGGCGCTCCTGATCCTGTGAGAAATCATGATCTTGCCAAAGCTCTTGGCAGCGTTCTCAAGAGACCATCATTTATGCCTGCGCCTGCATTTATGATCAAATTTTTTATGGGAGAACTCGGAAAAACCCTTTTGAACAGTCAGCGAATGATTCCCGATAAACTGGTAAAAAACGGATTTGAATTTGAATTTCCTGAAATTTGCAATGCTCTCAGGGATTTGCAAAAAATTTAATTTAAAAGCTCCAAAGTTCGGCATGTGCTTATTTCCGATATTTCTTACTGCACAATTTTTGCAGTCTTTTGTTATGTGCAGGTACATTGTGCCTTTGTCCTTTTTAAAGTCCAGAAGCTTCCTGTAATCCGTATATTGCATCCGCCAGGCCGACCTGATCGTTTCCGCTTACCGCAGCTTCTTTCTTTATCTCCGAATTCGGCATCATGCCTCCAAGAATCTGAAGTGCAACAATCGCGTCTTTTGCATCGACCTGTCTATCGTTGTTTATATCTCCTTTGAAAAAAGATGGGTCTGTGCCATTGATAAATTCATTTAAATCGGAAATCCCGTCCTTGTCGAAATCACCTGTTCCGTCCCGGTCGAGTGTGCCGAAATGCTGGAGTTCCCACCAGTCAGGAATTTGATCGTTGTCATTGTCACCGGACGTTATAGTGATGGTGCAGGTTCGGGATGCGGTGTAATCCCCGTTTTTCGCGGTAAACTTGACCGGATATGTGCCTGCCTGTCCCTGGGCCGGTGTCCAGTCAAACCAGCCGATTCCTGATCCATCATCAACAAATGAAGCCCCGGCAGGAACAGACGATGCGGTGAGAACAGGTATGGTATTGTCCGCAACGCTTGCTTCCACGATAAAGCCGAGCTGGGTCCCTTCTCCTCCAAACCGGTCAGGTACAAACTGCATGACAGGCACGGGACTTGGGGGAATTGCCTCGAAAACGAGGGTGTACGGGCCGGTGGTATTAGCATCGAACAGATTTACGAAATACTGCCAGTTGTTGTCCTTGTCTCTGGTTTTGGAAAGCCACGCGTTTTCCGGTTTGATGCGCTTGCCGTCCGAACGCAGAACATCGGTCAGCGCTTTTGCACCGCTGCATGGATCAGGCAGCCTGGCATACATGAATCCGGCTGTGACAGGCGCTGTCAGGGTATATGTACCGCCGGAACCGTCGATCCGGGAACCGGCGGACTGATCCGTCACTTCCGTATCCAGGTTTTCAGATTCATATACTTTCAATCCCTGCCCGTATTCTGCCAGGAAATCCCGTATCCCGTCTCTTCCGGGCAAATCCGTGAGTACATCTTTTACCAGAAAATGAGTGTTGAAGGTATCGATGAGGGAGGTCAGTTCTCCGCCAAGTTCGTCCGAATGGGAATAATCTGCCGTAAATTCGACGAATTTACCGGACAAGGAACAGGTCATGTTCCAATGTGCCAGCCCACAGCGGTTTGGCGCAATATCTCCGAAGTCGACAAGCAGGCTTGAGCTTGCGCCTTCCCCGTTGACTTCGCTTCCCTGGATATAAAACCCGATGAGCAGCCCAAGTTCGTTTTCCACTATTTTGGGTTGTGCGGATGCAATCTTGAGGCTTTTTGCGCTTCCTGCCCCGTTATTGGTCACCCTGACACCGAGAGGAAAGGGAATTTCCGGTTCGATTTGGGTGGTGAACGCATCATCTCCGTACACATCATGGGGAATGAAATAATCGAGTACGAGTTTCGGCATGGGTTTTACAAACACATAATCTGGACTCACTTCCGTGACATGCTCGTTTCCGTTGATGGTATATGTCAGAGTTGCCCCGATATAATAGATGTTTCTGGTAATAGGTGTTTGTAATGATTTTATGAAAATCACAGATGCCTTATGGGAATTTTATCATTGTTCCTCCTTATTGTTTTGATGGTAATCAGTAGTGTCCGGTTAGGTTTTTGCATGTGAAGAATTTTCTCGCTGCTCTTTGAAAATTTGAGTTCTTGGATTACCATTACCGGGTCTATTTGATTGACGAAGCTCATTCTGTATTTGAATACGCAATTCTCGGACTCTTTTGATACTGACTTTTTCACCATATTCTCTGTGACAGTATATTGCAAGAAGCAGATAGGTTATAAGTCCTCCCAGAATCTGTACCATCAATCCGTGTTTGCTTCTTGAAATGAGATGGTACACCCGAAGGTGTCGTTTCCACCATCCAAAAAAGGTTTCAATATCCCATCGGAGTTTGTAGATTTCAGCAATTTGTTCAGCCGTCAAATCCTTGCGATCTGTTGCTACCCAATAGTCGATACCATTGATACAATATCCAACAAGGCGTACGGGGGTCTCAGTTTGATTTTTATTTTCAACTGTACCCAACAGGACTTCCGCATCATAGAAAACAATACTGTCAGGATTGACATCATACGTTTTGATAAGGGTTTTGGTCGTGTTGGCTTTGATCCGGATAACAAAACTTTTGCCGTCAGCTTGAAGGGAATCAAATAGGGCGTGCGATTGATAGCCTCGGTCAGCTATTCCGGTTTGGCCTTTTGAAATGATCTGTGACAGAAATGGTCGTTCAGCTCCTTTCCCTTCAGTGAGGTGGATTTTCATAGGGATTTTCTGGTTGATGTTGAAGCCAACATGGACTTTAGCCTTTTTCGATCCTTTTCGATAGTCAGCCCATATCATGGAAAGAACTGCATCAATCAGAGATCCATCAATAGCAACAAGCCGTCCGAGATGATCGT
>JAUCGE010000231.1 GCA_030377965.1 Desulfobacterales bacterium HSG16 | reverse complement strand
AATCCGTTAGGCAGAGGCCCTTGCGTTCTGCATGATATTATATTTTTCGGCAATATCTCTGATAGGCCGGGACAACATTTTCATATATGAAATAAATGCAACGAGAGAACCAAGACTTATAACTTCGTCAAGAACGCCTCTGCCCCCGAAATAAATGATAATGGCAATGGACAGAACCCCTAAAAATTCGATCACCGGCATGAAGATCGCAAAAATTTTTATCTGGAGCATACCTGCCTGATAATTTTCATGATTAAGCCGGGCAAAACGTTCATAATTATTCTTTTCCTGTAAAAAGAGCTGGATAACCTTTATGCCGCCGATGCTCTCTGAAAAACGTGTGTTGATCTGGGCAACTTTCACCCTCAACTGCCTGAAAACATCCCGCGCACGGGTGGAAAAAAATATTGAGGCAACAGCAACAAAAGGAAGAATAGCAAAGGAAATCATGGCAAGTTTAAAATTTATAGCGATCAAAACGCAGGCAATTCCTATACATAGAAAAATATCTTTGAACAGAAAAACCAGGACAGAGGAAAAAAGTTCGTGCATGTTCTGAACATCATTGGTCACTCTGGTTACTAATCTGCCTACGGAATTGCGGGTAAAAAAGGACATGGAAAGGCTCTGGATATGAGAAAAAAGGGCAAGTCTCATGTCATGGGTTATATGCTGCCCCATTTTTTCCATTACCATTATCTGCAAAAAATTGAAGATAAAATTGAAACCTATAACCAGAATAAAAAGAAGGGCAATTATGGTGATACCGGATAAATCATTTGATCTTATGGAAAAAATATCTTCTTTTTTCAGTTTCATAAGATCTGAAAACAGTATTTTTGCCCGGTTATTTTCCAGTTGAAACAGCGATGGATATTTTTTTACAACAGTCTGAACTTCTTTTTTTAAAAAATCGAAATCCATGTATCGTGCATTGCCTGGTTTTAAACTGGCAGGTTTCAAACTGCCTGGTTTCGCTTTTGAAGTGGTTTCAGATTCCGATTTTGTTATCGGCACAAGTTCCGGCACAATATACCGGTCGATAGCGATCTTGGTCAGGTAAGGGATGGAAAGATTTAAAAGCGTAATCAGGATGATCAGGAAAATCGCTATGGAAAAAAAGCGCCGATAAGGCAGAACAAAAGGAAAAAGGCGCATCATCAGTTTAATATCATAGGGCTTTCCAAGTTTTTCTTCTTCAAAATAGCCGTAATTAATACGCATGAAACGCCTCTTGTATTTCCTGCATGTCAAATATTTTTGAATAATATCCGCCCGTTTTCATCAATTCTATATGCTCCCCCGATTCCGTGATCCTTCCTTTGTCCAAAGTGATGATTTGATCTGCAAACGAAAGAGCAGAAAGGCGATGGGAAACAATGATAACCGTTCTTTTTTCCGCATAAGACCGGATAGCGGAAATGATCCGGTTGCCGGTCTTTATATCCACCTGACTTACAGGATCATCCAGGACAAGAATCGCAGAATTTGAATAAAATGCCCGGGCTATGGCTATTCGCTGCTTTTGCCCTCCTGATAAAATCACTCCTTTTTCACCCACGGCTGTATCAAGGCCATTGGGAAATTTTTCTATTGTATCATGGAGGTCAGCATCTTTTAAAGCTTTGACCAGTTTCAAATCCGTTTCGAATTCCAGTTTTGATTTAAGGGGCTGGTTTCCGTCCGCATTATCCGCATTATCCGCATTATCCTCAACAGGAGATTGAAGTACGATATTTTCTCTTATGGTTCCTGCAAATAAAAAAGGTTCCTGGGGTACGAATGAAATCAATGCTCTTAAATCAGAAAGGGCAAGCTTTCCGATATCTGTTCCATCAATTATAATTCTTCCACTTGAAACATCATACAGCCTTGGTATCAAGCCGATCAGACTGGTTTTCCCGCTTCCCGGCGGTCCAACTATGCCAAGAGTCATTCCGCTTTTGATTTCAAGATCTATTTCCGACAGAACTGGAGCAGAAACAGAAGAATCCGTGCCTGATTCATAAGAAAAAGAAACATTTTTCAAAATAATAGAATCATAGAACCCGGAAATCGGCTTTGCGTCAGGTATGTTTTTAATCTCAGGCCGGGTATTTAAAATAAATGCTATGCGTTCCAGAGATGCCTTTCCCCTCTGAATGAGATTCGTGACCCAGCCAAGAGCCATCATGGGCCATGTCAAAAGCCCCAGATAGCTGATGAATGCTACAAAATCCCCTGGTGTAATCTTCATGAATATGGTCTGCCTGCCTCCTGCATAAAGTACTATGGCAAGCCCTATGTTCGAAAAAAAGAGCATCATGGGGAAAAAAGATCCGGTAATGGCAACAAGCCGCATACGTTTGCGAATATATGCCTGTGAATTTTTCTCAAAATCGCTGATTGCATATTCTTCCCTGCCGAATGCCTGTATTATCCGAATACCGGCAAAATGTTCCCGTGCGTTTTCCGTAAGATCAGAAAATGCAGCCTGAACAGTCTTGTATCGAGCATGCATGTGCTTACCCAGAAAGCGCGTTCCGAAAATTATAAAAGGAGTGGGAATCATGACAAGGATTGTCAATCGGACATTTATATATAACATGAGGGCAATAGATGCCGATCCAAGAAAAACAGCATCGGTAAGGGCTACAATACCCATACCTGTAGCCATGCGGACATGATTGACATCGTTGGTGGCATGGGCCATCAAATCTCCGGTTCTGGTCTTGTCATAATACCCGGCTGACAGAGTCTGAATATGAGAAAACAGGCGGTTACGCAACCCTTCTTCCACGTTCCGTGACCAGCCGATCAGAAGATGACGCCATAAATATCTGAAAATCAACATCAAAAATGCTATGCTGACAAGGTAGGCTCCGTATTTGAGCAATCCCTGACTGTCAATCGATAATGTCGTGAGGTCATCTATGCTCCATTTTATGATTCTGGGAATTGCCGTCTGAAGGATATCCACGATCATAAGACAGATCAGTCCGATACCGATTTTAACCCGGTTTTCGATTAAATACGGCCTTACCAGGTCGAATGGCTTCAAGTCATTAACTTTAGCTTTCAAATTATTTCCCTTTGAATTCCTGACCCATTATATGATCCATTCTGACGGTAACAATTTTACCCCCTTTGAATTTCCACACTTCGACAGGTGATATCACATCCCCGTTTTCATCGAAATCGACAGGGCCTGATGCTCCTTCATAATTTATCTTTTCACCCTTTTGTAATTTTTCAAAGGCTTTTTTGAATTCACCGGGTTTTATGATTTCCCCCGGCGGGTTTGCAACGACCCGCAGGTTGTCCCGGATATTTTCAGGATTCAATTCAAGCCCTTTTGATCTGGCTGCATAGCCCGCAAGGCCGATTACAGCCATTGCATCATATGCGTTATGAATAAAGGGCAGCGGTGGAAGATGCTCAAATCTTTCGATATAATATTCCTTAAAAAGTTCATATTGTTCTCCTCCAGCAATTCCAGGGGCAGTACCCATCTGATCTTCTATGTTTTCCCATCCTACAGCTTTGATTATATCCTCGGATTTTGTACCGTCACAGAACAAAAATTTTTTATATCCATATTTTTCAACAGCCTCTTTCAGATAGATTTTTGCATGTTCAGGATAACTGAAAACGCAGAGTATGTCCGGATTCTGGGCCAGAGCTTCTGCAAGCTGGACGGAATAAGAATCGGCAACCTTTTCATCATGGGGAATCATCGCAAGAACGCTGCCCCCGTTTTCCGTAAAAGATTTTGAAAATTGCTCTTTGATCCCTTTTCCATAAGCACTGTCAACATAAAGGCCGGAAGCTGTTTTATTCTCTGATGCGGCCAGTTTGCCAGCAACAAAACCTTGAAGCGCGTCAGAAGGGCATGTCCGAAACAAAAAATCCTTTTTTCTGTCCTCAGCAAGAACGGTAAGAAAAGGAGAAGTAGATGCGGGCGAGATCATTATCACATCATCAGGGCATGTTACATGACGTGCAACAGAAACGGTCACACTGCTTGCCAGCGCACCGATTACAGCCACGACATGATTCAAATTTACAAGCCTTTCTGCTGCCGATACAGCGTAATCAGCAGAAGACTGGCTGTCTTCCTGTATCAGCCCTATTGAAAAACCAGCTTTTTCCATCTGTTCGGCAGCAAGCACAATGCTCTTGTTCACTTCAGGACCAAATTCCTTTAACGGGCCTGTCCTGGCGTGAAGAATTCCGACTTTTATTTTATAATCATGAGCCTCCAAACCAGAAATCGGCAAAACAAAGCAAAACGACAACATGAAAATAGCGATAAAAATAATTCCTTTATTCATAACTTTTCTTCTCCCTGGTTTTCATTATTTTTCAAGATCATTGTCTTCAACATTCATATCATATTTTTTTTGCTTTTCATATAAGCCATGCGAATTATGAAGATTCCATCCCCTCGTTATTTTGAATTTCCACATTTTCAATTTCCACAGAAACAAGATAATCTTTCACCCCGGCAAGGCTGTCATGAAACATGCGTTTTCCGGCAATGAGCAGATACGCATCAGAAACATCTCCGCACAGTCCGGCAAACACCTGACCCACAATCGGCCCAGGATCTTTGATATCTGGAAACTGGTTCAGCCCGTTCACATAGGTTTCAAATCGTTCTTTGAGTGTTGTAAAATAATCGACTTCTTTATCCATGCTTTCCTTTATCATGGTTGAAATACTTCCAGACAAATCCCGGACGAAATTCCAGAAGCAGGTGTTCAGCGATTTCTGAATGGGGCTTTCCCCGCTAAGATAGGAAATTGACCATCCAACACTGACTATTTTAAGCAGCTGCATTTCAGTTTCGATATCAGCCCGATCTATTTTCACATCCTCCGGCAGATACTCCATGCAGGTCATCATGTCCGACCGATCTGTCGAATAATTGACCAGGTATTGTACAGCTTCTTCCACGCTGACTCTTTTTTTTGGAGATGTCATAAAAAAATGCCTCCTGAGTTATTTTTTTCTCATAAATGCCAAAATTAAATTAAAATTTTCAAACAATTCTGCGACATTGAGATATTGCCAGAACCGTTTGGATGAGAGCCATTAAGCCTTCATTTCAGGGAGCATCTTGCAACATGGGATAATGATTGTCAAATCCTGTTTGTAAGTTGAAAGGAACATGTTAATACCTTTACCTTTGTTAACGAAAATGCTAAAAATTGTTCATGA
>JAUCGE010000230.1 GCA_030377965.1 Desulfobacterales bacterium HSG16 | reverse complement strand
ATTTTTTTTAAAAAGCTTAATGAAATATTTACAAATCGCTTTATTAATTGCCCAATTATTATTGAACTCGGCAAGCTGCCTAGCCTGTGATCTGCTGAATGCCAACGTTGGTGATTTTGGCCAAAGTGATGGTGCTGGCAATATCGGAAATATGCAAATAGCGAATTTGCAGGTCCGTTGCATTACGCAGTTTCGGGTGGGATTGGACGGGGGGCTGAACTATTCCGGGGTTCGTCGCCTGAGTGATGGAAAAGGAAATTATATCTCATATTATCTCTGGCAGGACAGTGCATCAAATGCAGAATGGGGCAGCAAGGGCATGCCGGTAATTGTTCCCCATCCCGCTGACTCGCTTTCCGAAAATGGCAGCGGATCATTACAAACCTTCACAGTGTATGGCACAGCGTTTCCAGCTAGCTCCTATCCGCCTGGGTCTTATACCGATATTGTTCGCTCAATCCTTACCTATGTCCCGTTTGGATCAGGTGTGCCGTTGGAGACAGATCTATACATTTCTTTGAATCTTGTGGGTAATTGCACCTTGAACCTTGTGGGTCTGGGTGATTTTGGCGAATGGCCCGTGGGTTCCTCCGATTTGAAAAGCGTTCCATTGGGAACTATAACGGTGAACTGCAATCCCCCGGGAATGACTTATGCCATAGGAATGGATGCCGGGATGAACTTCCGGGGAGGCATGCGCCATATGCAAAGCGGAGGCAAACTCATCCCTTATATTATCTATGCGGATAGTGGGCGATCTCAGCCTTGGGGCGACAGCGGACTGTCGCTTTTTGAACCAGGATATGCGGAATCCCATCCTTCTCTTGCCCGGAAGTCGATTTCAACAGGAAAAACCCAGAGCTTTTTCGTATGGGGGGATGCTATAATCAGCACGTCTCCCTCGGGTGTCTACAATGATACGGTCTCGGTTACGATTGTGTGGCCGTAAAACACTAACCAGCAAAACAGGGAACTGCCCATGATCATGTTTAAAACAGCGCTGTTGTTTTTTTTGATTTCATTATCCGCCTTGCCGGTCCAGGCAAAAGCAACACTCGGCATCTGGCCTGTCCGGGTCAATTTGACACCCGATCAGAAAATCAGTGCAGTAACCATCAGAAACAAGGGTGAAAATGAAGTAAAGGTGCAAGTGTACGCCAAAACCTGGGATATGGATGAAAACGGCAAATTCATAGAGACCGATACCGGTGATTTCGTATTTTTTCCTCGCCTTCTAACCATACCCGGAGGAGATAAAAAAATCATCAGGGCTGGCTATAATGGTGATTTTCCAGTCGTCGAGAAACCTTATCGGCTCTATATTCAGGAATTGCCGAAGATTAAATCACCAGAACAGCAGGCTGTGAAAATGGATACATCCTTCAATTTTCTCCTGAAGTTGAGCGTGCCTGTTTTTGTCAGACCCTCTGATAAGCCGGAACCGGTTCAGGCTGAAATCATAGGGGTTGAACCCGCTGAAAACGGTCTGAAGGTACATCTCCATAATACCGGAATCCGCAATTTTCTACTGAAAAAAATCGATGCCCAATTGATGGATAGAAACGGTTTGGCTCTCAATAAATTCAGTAATGATTATGTTCAGCGCGTTTTACCCAAGCGATCTGTTTTTCTACAAATCCCTTTGAGTAACAGCCAATGCGACAAAGCAGAGAAACTTTTCATCAGTCTGTTTTTATACAATTCAGACACCCCAATAGTGCAAACCATGGATTTGAATCCGGGCTGCACCATGAAAACCGGCGATACCCCCATTAAGACAGAATAAGCAATTTCATAAGCAGAAGAACGAGGAGTGGCGGCCAAATCGAAATTTTTTCCCATGATAGTACCCATCCTGTGTATCTTATCTCTGACAGGACGCGGGCAAGCTGAAGACCAGGTGATTCTGGATGTTATGGTCAATGGACAGAATGTCGGGCAGGCGTTTCTTTGGCTCACGGAAGCCGGTGATGTACTCGTTCCGCATGATCTCTTTTCCGGTTTGAGGTTGAAAAAAAAACTGCTTGCCGATCAGAAATCTGGCAAAATTTCCTTGAAACATCTTTCCCACGCGCTGAAGTTTGAAGTGGATCACAACAATGCTGTTCTGACAATTACTGTGGCTCCGCAATGGTTTGAATCCCAAATTATCCGCCCGCAACCACCTGCTTTATTAAAACGAAGTACTATTACGAAAGCTCAACCTTTCTCAGGCTTTATCAACTACCAAATTGAATCTGAATATATTGAGAATGATGCTTTTAAATCGTATAACCTGCCATGGGAAGTCGGCTTTAACCGGGAAAAATGGTTTGCATTCAGTAATTTCAGATACCGTAACACTGATGGAAAAGATCAGTCCACCCGTCTCATGACGAACTTGATTATGGACGATTCCGCCAAACTGTATCGCCTGACATTTGGTGATTTCAGCCCTCCGGGTACAGCAATTATAGGCAGCGATATTATGGGCGGCATATCCTGGGATACCCGGTTTGCTCTGAACCGTTATTTCAAGCCCTATCCGGGAATGAATGCGGATTTCGTTCTTGAAACACCCGCCCATGCCCAACTTTACAGTGACGGTAATCTGATCAAGGAGTGGGATCTGCTTCCGGGTCCGGTCAGGCTTGAAGAGCTAAATACATATGCAGGCGGAAGTGCCGAGCTTGTTCTGCGGGATGTCTTTGGAAGAGAGCGAAGGATTGATCTTCCCCAACTTTTCGGTGGGCAAGATCTTCTGAGAAAAGGGGTTCACGAATACAGCTACAACATGGGGTTTCTAAGGGAAAATTTTGGAACAGAAAGTTCAAAATACGGTGACTTTGCAGGCATCGCATTCCACCGCTATGGATTTGCGGATTGGTTCACCGGAGGTATCAGTGCCGCATTTCAGGAAAATATCTACAATGCGGGGCTATTGGCCGGTATTCGTCTGAGCAACGATCATTTAATTAGCAGCGAGGCGATGTTCAGCCAGGAGAAAGGAAATAATGGTTCTGCGGTTTCGACACGATATGCCTACCGTAATGGTAATTTCTCGGGGGGGCTTTCTCTATTGCTTTACAGCAGGGATTTTCGGTCTCCGCTCAATTCGGACGATGCAGAGGAGAATAAGATTCAATCCTTGCGTTACCAATGGAATCTTACGGCCAGTCATTCATGGCAGAGTTTGGGGGGGGTGAGTTTTTCCTATGCAAACAATGATTATCGGGAGGGGACCAAGGAAGAAACATCATTGTTGACTTTGAGCTATTCTAAAAGTTTTTACAAACAGTTTAACTTGTTCATCAGCATGAAACAGGGGATTCAAGGACTCGATAATCAAGAAATTTATCTCGGTTTTCAATATACGCCTTCAAATGATCGTCAGAAACGCTTTTATGACAATATTGCATACCGATACAAGGATGCCAAAGGGGAAGACAGGCAGCAGGAGGTCTCTGTTCAGAAACACACCGGATTGGGAAAAGGTTTTGGATATTCACTCACTGCGTTTCATAATGGCCGAGAAATAGGCGGCAGTGGCAAAGTTGGCTATCGGCATGAATTGGGGATCGCGGAGGTTCTACTCCGGCAACCTTCTGAAGGCAAAATGGCCGGGAATGTAAGTTGGACCGGCGGTATTGGGATTATTGACAACGGCGTTTATTTCGGCCGGCCGGTAATCGACAGTTTCGCAATTGTTGAGGTGGATGGTCTTGATGAGGTTCCCGTTTACTCAGGCAGCAGCCTGGCCGGCGAGACGGGTATGAACGGCAGATTAATGATACCCGAGCTGGTTTCCTATAATGACAACCGCATATTAATACGGCCCAGAGATCTACCCATCGACTATGAATTGACTGGGAGAGAGCGTGTAGTTGAAATGGAACAGCGCGGAGCGGCAATTGTAAAATTCAAAGCTTCCCGATTCACTGCCGTGGAGGGCAATCTATATATTATAGCGTCCGATGGAATCCGCGAATCTTTAGATACAGTACCCATCAGTGTGGAAGTAAACGGAGAATTGAGAAACAGCTTTACTGGCCAGAATGGGTACTTCTATCTTGAAAATCTGCCGCCCGGGGAATATGTATTGCGTATCTATTGGGCAGGTGATGTCTGCAATGCAAGAATCATTGTCCCGGAAAACGAAGCGATTGTCAATAATATCGAGGATGTAATTTGTGAACCTGCAAAATAATAATGCAAATATTATATGGGAGGACGTTATGGCTAAAACAATGAATTCCAAACTGTGCCTTTTACTTCTTATCATGCTGTTTCAGATTGCCTGGCCCGGAGTCACAGTCTCTGAAACCACTAGCATGAGTGAAGATGAACTGGAGGAGTTCATCAAAAAAGTAATCCGTGAAAATCCTCAGCTCATTTATGACACGGTCAACGAACACATTATAACAATGAGAAAGGTTAAGGCTGAAAAGAAAATATCTGACCAAGAGCTTGGCACAATGTTAAGCCAGCGGGTTGAAGACACGGTTCATCCTCATAATCCTGTCATGGGGCGGGAAAATGCGCCTGTGACGATCATCGCATATTCTGATTTTAATTGCCATTATTGTGCAAAAGGTGATGAAATGGTTCGGATGTTAATGGACAAATATCCAGACAAACTCAGATTTATTTTCAAAAATAATCCGAATCAGGATAATGAACAGCCAAATGAGGCGGCCCTGGCAGCAATGGCCGCGCATAAACAGGGACGGTTCTGGGAATACCACGATCTCCTCTTTCAAGCATCCCCTGATGTTAATGAAAAAACCATGCTCCTGTGTGCTGAAATGATGATGCTAAATATGGAACAATTTAATAAGGATCGAAAATCCGATGAAATCAGGGGCTGGGTTAAAAAAGACAAAGCAGATGCCAAAAAACTGAACCTGGTTAAAACCCCCACCTTTGTGATCAACGGTGTCCTGGTCCGCGGTGTATTGAATGAAAAAAATTTTGCGTCAATCATTGAGAGGCTGATATCGGAAATCAAGCGGCTCGAAAAGAAATCAGGAGTTAAATAATGCGGGGGGCAAACCTTGAATACGAAAAGAAAAGGGACAGGCAGATAATATAAAGGGTACAACGATACCCAGCTACCTATTGTTACAAACTGCTCAAGAATATTATTGGTGCGCTGAGGATAAATTGTGGGCGTACCGTTTGATGTAGGCACTTCGATAGGATCTGCATTGATGCACAGTTCCGTGTAATTGCCTTTAAGTTTTTGTATAACAATCTTTCAGTAACA
>JAUCGE010000229.1 GCA_030377965.1 Desulfobacterales bacterium HSG16 | reverse complement strand
CCCTCGCGTCCAAGCTTGTCCTTATGGTTGGATCTGTACTCCTTTTCAGCGTATCCATATGGGCCTACTCCAACATCCGATATCACGAAGAAAAGATCATGGAAGGAGTTTTTGCAGGCACACAGAAGTTAACCAATACTATCAGGCTCGGCACTCATTATGCCATGATGATCAATTCCAGAGATGATATAAACCAGATAATAACAAATATGGGCAGGCAGGAAGATGTAGAAAACATGCGAATATATAATAAAGAAGGACAGATCATGTTTTCCAACAACGCTGACGAAGTAGGCATGCGTACAAATATCAAAGCAGAAGCTTGTGATATCTGCCATAAAAGTGATCCTCCTCAATCGAAACTGAGACTGGAAGAAAGGACCAGAATCGTTTTTAATCCTGAAAAAGGATATCGTCTTCTCGGGATAATCAACCCTCTCTATAATGAGCCTGGTTGTTCCGGGTCCTGCCATGTTCACCCAGAAAATAAAAAAGTATTAGGCGCTCTTGATCTTGTTGTTTCTTTGAAAAAAACAGACGAAGGGATACTTCATTTCAAGCAGGGAATCCTTGCTATGACTGTTTTTATCTTTCTTCTTACCTCCTCGATTATGCTCATTTTCCTCTTCAAGGTCGTCAACCAGCCAATAAAAAAACTTATCCGGGGAACCAAGCTTATCGCAAAAGGTGATTATGTCACCAAAATCGATATAAAAAGAGAAGATGAGATAGGACAGTTAGCGACATCCATCAACCGGATGGGCAGGGAAATATTCAAAAAACAGACTGAACTCAACAATCAGAAGATTGAATACCAGAACCTTTTTGGACAGGTTCCCTGTATTATCACAGTCCAGAATAAAGATTACAGGCTTGTCAGATATAATAATGAATTTTTGGAAAAATTTGATCCGAAACCAGGTGATTACTGTTTCTCCGCTTATAAGGGCCGAAAAGAAAAATGCATGGAGTGTCCTGTGGAAAAAACGTTTGCCGATGGCATGTCCCATTACAGCGAGGAATCCGGAATCAACAAAGACGGAACTATGACTCACTGGATAGTCAGAACCTCACCTGTAAGAAATGATAAAGGTAAAATCGTAGCAGCTATGGAAATGTGCCTTGATATCACAAAAAGAAAACTGCTCGAAGACGAACTCCAGAATTCGGAAAAAAAATATCGTGAGTTTTTCAATAATATACCCAATCCAGTCTTTGTACTCGATTCGGATACTTTCGAGGTACTTGATTGTAACGAAAGTGTTTTCACTGTTTACGAATATGAAAGAGACGAGATCCTGGGCAAATCATTTCTCAACCTGTTCATGGATGATGAAAGGGAAGATTATGCCTCAATATTGAAAAAATCTGAGTTCATCAACCGCGTGACTCAAATGGACAAGAAGGGAAGAAGGCTTTTCGTCAATATCAGAGTTTCACCTTCCGAGCATCGCGAACGAAAAGTTTTTCTCGTTACAACCAGCGATATCACCAAACGGCTCGAAACCGAACAGCAACTGGCCCAGGCCAGCAAAATGGCAACTCTGGGCGAGATGGCAACTGGTGTAGCCCATGAACTCAACCAGCCTCTGACTGTAATAAAAACGGCAAGTTCCTTTATAATGAAAAAACTTGAAGCTAAAAAAGAGAATGAAAACGATCCTCTTTATACCATGTCGAGCAAGATAAACAAAAATGTGGATCGAGCATCGAAAATTATCAACCATATGAGGCAATTCGCCAGAAAATCCGAAATGAGACACAGAGAAGTCCGGGTAGATGTCGTATTAGAAAAAGCTCTGGATATGTTCAGCCAGCAGTTAAAAGTGAGGGGGATTGAGGTAATCTTGAATCTTTCTTACGGACTTCCGCCTGTAATGGCTGATCCTGACAGGCTTGAGCAGGTATTTGTGAATCTTTTGATAAATGCCAGGGATGCTATCGAAGAAAAGTATGAATCCACCGGAGAAAAAAATGACAGAAAAATCACCCTGAAAACCAAATTTGATTCGGAAAGAAAAATTGTGATCGTTGATGTGTGTGATACAGGTGCTGGAATTGCCAAAAATATTGCAGATAAACTATTTGATCCTTTTTTTACAACCAAGGAAGTGGGCAAAGGTACAGGGCTTGGTCTTTCCAT
Source organism: Desulfobacterales bacterium HSG16 (assembly GCA_030377965.1). GTDB lineage: Bacteria > Desulfobacterota > Desulfobacteria > Desulfobacterales > HSG16 > JAUCGE01. The sequence continues at coordinate 3,102 of JAUCGE010000229.1, read as the reverse complement.
AAGTTATGGTATCGTAAAAGATTTTCATGGGAAAATAAGGGTAAAATCTGTTGAAGACAAAGGAGCCTGCTTCATTGTGGAACTGCCTGTAAACGACAATGGGGATTGAAACGATAAACAGGGCGGGCTATACCCATGTCTCTTTGAACAATAACATCGGATATTATATGAAAACAATGGAAAAAACAATCTTGATAGTGGATGACGAAGAGGATATCCGTGATGTTCTTGAAATTCTTTTTGTCGATATGGGATATAAAGTATTCACTGCCGAAGGGGGTGAAGAAGCTTTGGGTATTTTCGAAAAAGATAAACCTTATATCGTTTTAAGCGATATAAAAATGCCCGGTATTGATGGCATTGAGCTTCTTCAAAAAATCAAGGAACAAGATCCTGATACTGAAGTTATAATGATCACGGGTCATGGAGATATGGATCTGGCAATCAAAAGCCTGAAATATGATGCAACGGATTTTGTTACAAAACCCATCAACGACGATATTCTGGAAATTGCCTTGAAAAGAGCCCATGAGAGAATATCCATGCGCCGAAAAATAAGAGAATATACCCTGAACCTTGAGCAGTTAGTTGAAGAAAAAAGCAGAAAGCTGATCGAAGCTGAAAAGCTTGCGGCCGTAGGTCAGACTATAGCAGGACTGTCACACGCCATAAAAAACATTGCAGGCGGCCTCAAAGGCGGAACATTCATACTGGAACAGGGAATAGAACAAGATGACAAAACCTGTCTTGATCAGGGCTGGAAGATGGTCAAAGGAAATGTGGACAAGATAAAAAACCTGTCCATAGATCTTTTAAACTATGGTAAATCCGCAGAATCAAGTTTCAGATTGTGTGATCCTGGCAAGCCTGTGATTGAGGTCGTAAACCTTATGCGACCTCGTGCAGAACAATCGGAAATCAATCTGACAATGAAGCTGTTCCATCAAGATTTCAGCACAGACCGAAATTTAATTCACTTCGATCCAGAAGGACTTCATATCTGCCTTTTGAATCTTGTCACAAATGCCATAGATGCTTTCAATGACGATTTTATCAAAGACAATGAAAAAGACATTGTCGTAGCAACCAGAAGTGATGAGCAATGGGGATTCGAGTATCGGGTCAAAGATAACGGGTGCGGTATGGATGAGGAAACGAGAAAAAATCTGTTCAAGCCTTTTTTCACTACAAAAGGATCTGAAGGGACCGGCATCGGGCTTATGATGACAAAAAAGATAATTCATCAGCATAAAGGCACAATCTATGTTAAATCAGATCCGGGAGAGGGGACGGAATTTATCATCCGGATTCCTGCAAAGCATTGAACAAGTGAGTGCCTGTGCAAAAATTATATTACATTTATTGTAGGGCAAGCCCTCGTGTTTGCCCTCCGTACAAGGGCAGGCACAGGGCCTGCCCCTACATTAATGTTGAGAAATATTTGATTAGGTATTTATGAATCGACCGATGATATGGGCCATATTTTCGGGAATCGGCTATATGCTCTGTTTCCCGCCTTTTTCCCTGTGGTTTTTTTCTTTCATTATTCTGGTTCCCTTTTTCATGGCACTGGACAAGGCCAAATCTTTAAAAAAACATTTGATATATGGCATGTTGTGGGGTGCAGGATTCAGTATTGGCACAGGATACGGCATTTTTTATGCTCTACTTACCCATTATGAAAAAGATTTTTGGATCGCAGTCTTTTTTTTCCTCTTGTGCGTTATTATCCCATATGCACTGCTTGCAGGACTTTTTTCAACAGCCTACGGGCAAGTCAAAAGCAGGCATCCATTATTTTATATCCTGACTATTCCATGTTTATGGATTGTCACAAGCTGGCTCAAGGCATGGATACCTCTGCTGATTCCCTGGGCAGATATCGGCTATGGAGTGATTCCTTTTTTATTATTCATACAAGTTGCTGACATAACAGGTGTTTATGGGGTTTCGTTTTTCCTTGTCATGATAAATGCCATGTTCGTTGTACTGATATCCGGCAGTCACAGGCGTATGCCAATTATTATCATTCTTGCGGCAATATGTCTGCCAGCCGCATACGGCAGTTTCAGGATATCGGAGATAGAAAAATTCGCTGAAAATAAAATTTTATCAGGACAGGGCATCTGCGCTGCCGTTGTCCAGGGAAATTTCAGCCTTAAAGAACGGTGGAGCGGTATGGGATTTTTTCACCGGGTCAGGACGTATCTTGATTTGAGTCGGCCTGAAAATAGCTGTAATAAAACGAAACAAAAGCAGCCGGAAGTGATAGTATGGCCGGAAACCGTTCTTAATGTATCTTCCAAAGTGAATGATGCACTTTTTTCCCAGTTGCTGTCCAGTCTTGGCACTTCCGATACCATAATAACCGGCGGACTCAGAAAAGATAAAATTTTTGACGGAGTATATAACAGCGCTTTCGCAGTTTCAGGAAACGGGGATCTTTCCTGGTACGACAAACACATTCTTCTGCCTTATGCGGAAAGAGATCTGCCTGGTGACAATGTCCTGGGAAATTTTTATGATGCACCATCAGATTTTTTGACAGGTGTTTCTCCTTCTGTCATAGATGCACCCTGCGGTAAATTCGGAATTTCCATCTGCCTCGAAATTTTGTATCCGGGGCATATCCGCAAATCAGTACAGGACGGTGCTGATGTTCTGGTAAATATCTCCAATGATGGCTGGTTCGGAAAAACTTCCATGCCATATATCCACTACAATGCGGCAAAAATGAGGGCTGTCGAAAACAGGCGTTTTGTGTTAAGGGCTGCAAACAGCGGTATCAGCGGTATTATTAAACCAACAGGGAAAACTGCCGAAAAAACAGGATTGTTTTTGAGATCGACTGTAAGCACAACTATCACAACTATGGAAATATCAAGCATTTATAGACAGTTAGGTGACTGGATACTTTATATGGCAATAATATGGCTGATGGCTGTTTTTGCCCGGATGCTCTGTAAAACTTAATTTGAGGCGGCGGGCCGAATGATGTATTATTCAGTATTTGAATATTATTCTTTAAAATTAGACAAATAGCCTTCTTAATTTTTCCATATTGCTGGATCATACGTACTTTTCTATTGCAAAACATCCACT
>JAUCGE010000228.1 GCA_030377965.1 Desulfobacterales bacterium HSG16 | reverse complement strand
ATAATAGACACTCCTCCAAGCAGGAATGCCCTCGATTTTCTTCAGGCTCCACAAAGACTTGGAAACCTGTTTTCCGATTCTGTGTTTAGAAAAGCCATACGCTCGTCTGTCAAAACCGGTAGATTCGGTTTGAAAATGCTGGCATTTTTTACGTCTCCTTTTCGCATGATTTTTGAAAAAATTCTCGGTGGTCAGGTTCTTTCCGATATTTCCGATTTTTTTCAACTGGGAGACGAATTATTTTTCGAAGGATTCAAAGAACGGGCTGTTTTAATTCGTGAAGTTTTATCAGGGCCGGAATCTCTTTTCTTAGGGATTGCCTCCCCAATGTACGCCCCCATGAAAGAAGGCTTATTTTTATATGATACTTTGAAAGAATTTCAGATGCCTTTTGGCGGGTTCATTATTAACCGAGTTCATCCAGAACTTGTCGATATCCAGAATTTGTCATTGCTCACAGAAAATTCAGATATTGCCGGGCAATCGGATTCTGATCAAAATCTATCCGAAAAACTTTTAAAAAATTATTCCGATTTTAAGAAGCTGGGAGAAAGCGATGCCAGCTCCATTGCCAGATTGAAAAAAAAGGTGGGAAAGAATACTGATGTCATAACAATTCCGTATTTTGACCAGGATGTGTATGATTTTGCCGGTCTTTTGAGAATTTACAGATACCTTGCGGAATAGTTTTGCAGAAAAGACATTGCACAGCGAAAAAGAAAGGATTTTAAAATTGATTGAAAACCCCGCACAAACAGAAAATAATCTGACACCTGATGATAAAATTCAAATGATAACAGGAGCATTCGGGTATTCTGGAAAATATATTGCAAATCTTCTGCTTGACGCTGGATGCAGAGTTCATACCCTGACAAATTCTGTTAACCGTGAAAATATTTTCAAAGGAAAGGTTACGATACACCCTTTTGATTTTGATAGTCCCAAAAAACTTGTGGAGTCTTTAAAAGGCGTTTCAGTGCTTTACAATACATACTGGGTAAGGTTCAACCACAAAACCTTCACCCATGCTGATGCTGTGAACAATACAAAAATTCTGTTCGAATGCGCTACTGAAGCCGGGGTTGAACGAATCGTTCATGTGAGTATAACCAACCCTGAAATTGATTCTCCATTGGAATATTTCAAAGGCAAAGCCGAGCTTGAAAAATCTCTCATTGAATCAGGCATGTCTTTTGCTGTCCTGCGTCCCGCAGTGATTTTCGGGAAAGAAGATATTCTTATCAATAATATAGCCTGGACATTGCGGAAATTTCCGATTTTCGGAGTGTTCGGAGATGGTCAATACAAAATTCAGCCTGTTTATGTGGAAGATCTGGCTCGGCTGGCAGTAAAAGCTGGAAGCCAGGAAAGCAACATGATCATAGATGCTGTAGGCCCTGAATCTTTTACTTACAGGCAGCTTGCTGAAACCATCGGAGAGATCATTGATAAGAGGAGACCGATTATCTCTATTCCTCCAGATATCGGATATCTGGTTGCCAAAATTGTGGGATGGATTGTGGGCGATGTCTTTGTAACAAGAGAAGAGATAAAAGGGCTGATGGCAGGAACTCTGGCAGTGGATTCGAAGCCTTCCGGGCAGACGCTGCTGACTGAATGGGCAAAAAAGCATTCAAAAACCCTGGGTATGAAATATACTAGCGAACTGGCCAGAAGAAAGGATCGAAAAAGTTGTTACAAATCGAACTGAAACATTTTGTTAAAATATTGCTGATCTTGATCGCATCCTGGTGCCGGAATTAACATGTATAAACTTACCTCGTTATTTATTGAGCTGGTAATAGCCTGCATAATGTCTGGTCTGTTTTATGTTTCAGCCATTGCTGATGATCAAGAGACAGGCACAAGGATAAAAATAAAGCTTACGCCTGCTGAAAAATCCTGGTTACAGGAGCATAAAACTATACGAATAGGAGGGCCTCGGGCTTTTCCTCCTTTTCATTACTTTGATAAAGACAAAAATTTGAAAGGTATATCCTCAGATTATATTTATATGATTATGAATCAGCTCGGAGTAAAAATAGAAGTGCAGAAAAACCTGCCCTGGAAGGAAGTTCTACAAAGTGTACAGACAGGGGAAATAGATTTGATTCCATGTATTGCCAGAACTGTCGAACGTGAAACCTATCTTAGTTTTTCCAGCCCATATCTTTCTTTTCCTCTGGTGATTATAAGCAGAAAAGATGCTCCCTTTATCGGTGGTATTGAGGATTTACATGGTAAAAAAATCGCGAGTGTAAAAAAAATTTTAGCTATGGAATGGTTAAAACGAGACGGGATTGATTTTATTCCCTATTATGTAAAATCTCCGCTGCAAGGTCTTGAAGCCGTGTCTTTTGGCCAGGCAGAAGTGTATATCGCAAACCTGGCTGCAGTCACTTTTCTCATACAGAAAAGAGGTCTGACCAATCTTAAGATTGCAGCACCTGCCCCATACGATAATTATAATCTGCACATGGCTGTCCCCAGAGATATGCCAGAACTGCTTGGCATCATTAATAAAGCCATTGATGCGATTCGCCCTGATCAGCATGCCCAGATTCGAAATAAATGGCTTTCGGTCAGATACGAACATGGGATCAGTAAAAAAGATGTGATTAAATGGTTTTTTATGATTTCATTTTTTTCAATCTGTATCCTGACAGTGGTTTTAATCTGGAACAGAAAGCTTAAAAAAGAAAGCTTCGAACGGAAACAGGCAGAGGAAGCTCTTAAAGAGAGTGAAGAACGTTATCGGCTGATATTTGAAAAATCCCCTCTGGGAATAATGCATTATGATGCACAGGGTATCATCCTGGACTGCAATTTAAATTTTGTCTCAATTATAGGAACATCCAGAGAAAAACTGATCGGTTTCAATATGCTTGAATCCATGCCAGAAGGCGATGCCCGTCAGGCAGTAATCAATGCCCTCGACATTGGATATGGTTCCTTTGAGGGCGATTATCAAACGGTTATCGAAAACAAAGATGTTACTATCCGGGCAATCTATAACCGAATTATTTCGGAAAATGGTATTCCTTTAGGCGGTATTGGTGTATTTGAGGATGTAAGGGAGAAAAAACGGCTTGAGAGGCAGTTGTTTCATGTTCAAAAAATGAAATCCATAGGTACGCTGGCAGGTGGGATTGCACACGATTTTAATAATATTCTCGGAATTATTCTGGGTAATGCGGAATTGGCAATAGACGACATTCCGGAATGGAATCCGGCCAGGCGTAATATTAAAAGGATTAGAAGCTCAAGCCTTCGTGCCAGAGATGTAGTCCGTCAACTGTTAAATTTCAGTAGAAAAACAGAACATATGCGAAAGCCGGTGCTGCTAAATCATATTATTAAAGAATCTACAAGCCTGTTGCGTTCGTCTATTCCAGCAAGTGTCGATATTAAGCACGATATACCAATCAAAAAATATACAATTCTGGCTGATCCAGCTCAGATTCATCAGATCATAGTTAACTTATGTACCAATGCAGCCCATGCCATGCAGAAAGACGGTGGAATCCTTGAAGTCAGCCTCGAAGATGTTGAGCTTGATAAAACAACATCCCTCTATCCTGACCTGGTGGCGGGAAAATATGCATCTCTGTCTGTGAAAGATACAGGTTGCGGTATTCCGCTTGAGATCCAGACCCAAATCTTTGATCCTTATTTTACGACAAAGGAATTGGGGAAAGGAACAGGAATGGGGCTGGCTGTGGTTCATGGTATCGCAAAAAATTATGGTGGTGCAGTTTCTGTATATAGCGAAGTTGGAAAAGGGAGTACTTTTCGTATAATTCTGCCTGTGATTGATAATATTCCAGAAGAAAAAGAAGACGCTGATGATGTAAGAGTATCTCTTCCTCCGGGGAATGAAAAAATTCTTTTCGTTGACGATGAACCTGAATTGTTGGAAACTGGCAAGCAGTTATTGGAACGACTGGGTTATGAAGTTGAGACACAAATTAATCCGCTGGAGGCATTTGAACGGTTTCGATCAAATCCAGATGCCTATAATCTCGTCATCACAGATATGACAATGCCGCAAATGACCGGAGATAAACTATGCATAGGAATTAAAAGCATACGTTCCGACATTCCTGTTATCCTATGTACGGGATTCAGTGAAAAAATCAACAGGGAAAAAGCCGGAGAAACAGGCATTGACAAATATATTGAAAAGCCGATGAACAAGCAGAAATTTGCCAGAGTCATTCGAGATGTTCTGGAAGAAGATTTGATTTCATCCTGAAATTTTTTAACATGGTGTTATCTTGATCAAAATTTGCCAGATGCCTTACTTTCTTGATATGGATATTTTGAACAAAGGGTTTGCTCAAATTTATCTCCTCTTATCAATGCAACGCAGAAAACAGATTTAAAGGCAAGCAAGGTTGTGGAAGTTATTTCATCCACGGCCATTAATTTCGTTTTTTGCCGTAGCGCAGAATGATATCTCCAGTTTTTGTGCTGAACACTAATATTTCTCCCGTTTCCTGATCCCTTATTTTCCCGTGTTCCTTACCGACGAGGCTGGATTTGGGGACGAAATATTTTTTTTGAGTTTTCTGATTTACCACAGCTAAAACGCCAGTTGTTTTTTCCTGCTTGATTTCTGGAGCTATTTTTTCCGGGGGAAGAGACGAAAGCTTACGCTTCACATTTTCCACTGCTTTTTTCAAATTTTCCTGCTTGTCAAGAACTTCTGAATTGATATCGATTCTTTTTTTCGGAATTTTTTTGAATCGGATCATGAATTTATCGATATCTGTATATTTGATTCTAACCTGATTTTGGGGCAGGTGGTAATATTCAAGACCATTTTTCATCCATTCCATAATAGTTTCGCGATGGACACTTAAATATTTTGCAGCATCATCAATTGTTGCCCAGCCTGATTCATTTTTTTGGGGTTTCATGATCGAAGATTCCAATTTACAGTTGAAAAATTATGATTTTGTTGTGCCTGTAAGCAGCCAGCAATGCTTCTTATCGGACATTCAGGTACAAAACAGCAACTCATCATCAATTTTGTAACATAATTTCGATCAAGGAGAAAGGCTGTGATAAAAAATATTCTGAAATATCTGGAAAAATACTTGAAAGCACAGCTCGGTGTTCATCTGGAAATGGTCAATTTGCCAGATATCTGCCACTGTCCGTGACCTCAATATAAGTACCCGACCAATAATTTTTTAATATTTTCGTAGGGGCAATCCCTTGTGGTGGCCCTGAATCCCTTGTGGCTGCCCTTGAAAACGGAACCTTTTGTAT
>JAUCGE010000227.1 GCA_030377965.1 Desulfobacterales bacterium HSG16 | reverse complement strand
CTTTCTGGCCTTTATTTTTTTTATAGCTCCAGTTTTTACAATGTTTTTTCTCGACTCGCCATGTATAAGAAGATATCGATTTATAGAGTTTAAGATGCTTCATATCATTTCCTTTCAATATGTTGAAAATGTTTACGTTTGGTTATCCAGATCTGGCATATTATTTTCTCACTGTTTCATGCTCTTTGACAATCAAAACGAATTAAGCTATGATCCGAACTTATCGGACATTTATTACATATTCACTTTTAATTAACCGTTCATGGCTACCGGGTCAAGAAATACTCGGTGATTAAAATGAAGGAGGAAATCATGGATCTTGAACAAATTGACAAACTGATCAAAAATATGGAACGCTACTGCCAGACAGGCCAGGAAGTAGCCAGAGGCAATATGGACAGAGAACCTTCACAGAAAGCTCAGAACAATAACTGGCGATTCATGCAGCAGGAACTGAGGTCTTTGAGACAACTTCTCGGTATCCAGCTTCCTTAATCTTTAAAAAAATCGGGCGCTTTTTTTACTCAAGCGCCCGAACCAGGACTGACCAGGGTTGAATTTGTTTCGTTTTGTTTGTATCAACTTCATCACTTTTTTGAGGTTTTCCTTATTTTTAGTAAATGTGAACTTAAAAAATAATCCGCATCTCTCATTTAAGGAACTGACAAATGGTCGAGTTTTCGGATACCCCCATAATTAACAGGAAAGATCTGGAAAAAAAGAGGGTGGAATATTTCCAGAGATCAGAGCGAGCTATCCTGAACAAAACTTCTCAATTTTGTGAGATCACGAAGATTCTGAATCATGTGAACTCCAATATTGTGGATATCGGAGAGTATGTCGAACTCGCTTCTGCGTTAGCATCACTCTTGAAGGAGATGGGAAAGGGTACAATTTTTTACCATTATTATTATAAGAACATTGATCCGACCCAGTACGGCAGGGCCAGGTATTTCAGGCCGATATGCCGGGATCTTTTTCAACAGATAACTGAATTGAATAAATGGCGTGCTGCAAAAAGACATATCAAAGTGATTAAGTAAGGGACTTGGAAAAAATAAGATCAATGAGAGGAAAAAATGAAAACAGGAAATATGCGCTGGATTGTAAGCCTGCTGATTTTGATGTCCGCATGGTAATATGCTTTTTTTTATGAAAAATCTTCTATTATGTCCGGTAATTTTGTATCGGATTTTGAACCGGATTTGGTTATCAGGTGATAAAAAACCTCAATCCACAGCAAAAATTCGGTCTGCTGGCGCAAGGCTTTTCGTAAAATGGGGAGGAATCCACAAATTGAAGAATTGCCTTTGATCTCTGCAATTCTGTTATGTGGATATCCTGAATTTTGTTCCTGTTTCTGAAAATTACAATGCTTTCAATGCATTATAAAAATCCTCAATAATATCCTCGGTGGCTTCTATACCTATGGAAACGCGGATCAGCCTGTCTGAAATTCCAAGTCTTTGTCGATCACTGACAGACATGCCAGCATGTGAGGTCGTTGCTGGTCTGGTTATAAGGGTTTCGACTCCCCCTAAGCTCGGAGCTTCTATTGGCAGAATCGTATTTTTTATAAAACGGTCCGCAGTTTCCGCATCACCTGTTATCTTGAAACTGAGCATTCCGCCAAAACCGTCAAGAAGCTCATGGGCAAACCCGTGTCCCGGATGGCTTTCAAGGCCCGGATAATTAACCTGCTCAATCATCTGATGATTTTCAAGGTAATTTGCTACCTTCAGTGCACTTTCATTTTGATATTTCATGCGAACAGCCAGAGTCTTTATGCCGCGATGGAGCAGAAAACAGGCATGAGGGTCGAGACATCCTCCAAGATGATTGAGTTTATGTGTAATTTTTTCAATAAGATCGAATCCTCCGATCACAGCTCCTGCCACTATATCTGAATGGCCGTTTAAATATTTTGTGCAACTGTGAATCGAAATATCGAATCCCCATTCAAGGGGTCTGAAGTTAATGGGTGAGGCAAAGGTATTATCAATAACTGAAATCAGGCCGTTATTTTTTGCAAATTCGATGATTGATTTCAAATCAGCGACCTGCAAAAGAGGATTGGTTATTGTTTCGACATATATCACCTTTGTATTCTCTTTCAACTTGTCCTTCCAGGAAGACTTATCATAACCGTCGACAAAATCGTATGAAATTCCCAGATCAGGCAAATCTTTGGTAATCAAGTCGTGGGTTCCGCCATAAAGACATTCCTGGGCAAGTATATGATCACCTGACGAAAGCAGGGCCAGCAATGTGGTGCTGATTGAGGCCATACCGCTTGCTGTGACTATTGCAGTCTCTCCGCTTTCAAGGGATGCCAGCTTTTCATGAAGCGCTGCATGATTCGGCGTGTTGTTCAAACGGATGTATTTCAAATCATGATAATTTGTCTGCTGGGTAATTCCAAAGGTCGAAGATTGAAATATCGGCATACTGACAGCGCCGTTTATCAGAGGATGAGGCTCGCCTGCATGAACCAGCCTTGTTTCTATCCTGTTACGAATTTTTGCCATTGTTTTTTCTCCTATGTAAATCAATGTAAGTTAGGGTCGTGGATGAAATTAATTCCATAAGATTGCGCCGAATTTGGATCTGTTTTACGGCGTATCAATGGGTGAATACTTATTGTCTGTACCCATTGATACAACGCAGAAAACTGATTACAGGCAAGCAAGGTTGTGGAAGTTATTTCATCCACTGCCCTTAAGGTGTATAACATGCATCATAAAAAACTTCAATCTGCATGTTTCAGTGCTGATTACAACAAATTTGCCTGTTTTCTTTTCTGGTAAAAATATGATAAAGAAATACCCGATCATTGCCCCGCCTGTTTGTAGAAGGGCATGGTCTGTAAAAACGGCTGGCAGCAAAATAATGCCATTTTGAAATGAAAAATAAAAAAAGCGGGGAAAAAACAATGAGTATCTGGTTTATGCCTTACACGCTTGAAAATGTTCGGGAATTTACGGATATATTTCTGGTAAAACATCTGGGAATCGAACTGGTTGAACTTGGCGATGATTATCTTTCAGGAATCATGCCTGTTGATGATCGCACCAGAATGCCCCTTGGTCTTCTGCATGGCGGTGCCTCATGTGTGCTGGCCGAATCTCTGGCCAGCATCGCCTCATTTCTCTGTATAAATCCTGAAGAAAGCCATACAGCAGGTCTGGAAATCAATGCCAACCATGTCCGCGGTGTAAAGCACGGGAACGTGACCGGTACATGCAGACCCCTTCACATAGGAAGGAGTCACCATGTATGGGATATCAGGATCAAAGATGAAAATGAACGCCTTGTCTGTACCAGCAGGATGACAGCGGCGGTTCTGGCCGGAAAAGCGTCTCGGAGTCCTGCGAAAACCTCGAAAGTTTCAGCTTAAAGCGAGTCTATAAAATTACATAGCAGGCGGACACCGAACCCTGTACCGCCTGCAGGACAATAATCCTGCCCTTTTTCCAGAGAGGACGGCCCTGCAATATCTATATGCGCCCAGCGTGTATCTTTTGTAAATTCTGCGAGGAACAGTGCAGCATTAATTGCTCCTCCCCACCGTTTTTTGCTGATATTGTTCATATCGGCAATCTCGCTTTTAATCGATTCTTTGTAATCATCTGGAAGAGGCATACGCCAGCAGCGTTCATGGGTTTTTTCGGCAGCCTCGATTATAGATGCAGCCAGATCGTCATCATAGGTGAAGAGACCGGCAATTCCTGTTCCCAGGGCTACCAGACATGCTCCGGTAAGGGTGGCTGCATCAATCATGATCCGGGGTTCATATTCTTTTATGGCCCAGGCCATTGCATCGGCTAAAATGAGTCTGCCTTCCGCATCGGTATTGCCGATTTCAACGGTTTTTCCACTAAAAGTTTTTATGACATCACCTGGCCGGACAGCACTGCCCGAGGGCATGTTTTCCACCACAGGTATAACTCCTGTGACATTAATATTTGGTTTCAGCCTTGATATGGCCAGCAGAGTGGCAGCCACGGCAGCTCCACCTGCCATATCTGTTTTCATATTATCAAGAGATCCTCCTGGCTTCAGATTCAGTCCTCCAGAATCAAAGGTGACACCCTTGCCCACAAGAACTACGGTTTCTTCAGCATTTTCAGCCCGATATTCCAGAGCGATCAGCCCTGGCCTGTTGCTGCTTCCTGCACCCACTGCCAGCAGTGCGTTCATTTTCAAGCGTTTCAGCTTTTTTTCATCCAGCACTGTAATCGACAGATCTTCTTTTTTTGCTATTTTTGAGATCATATCGATAAATTTTTTCGGAGTCTTGTCATTGGAAGGTATGTTCACCCATTCCCTTGCAAGAAGAGTGTTTCTGCATATGGTCTCGACGCGATTCGGCAGATTTTTGCAGGCTTTTATGACCACAGGAGCTGCCAGAAACTCGATTTTTTCAAGAATTGCTTCTTCTTTTTCATCTTTATAAATATCGAAGCGGTGATTGGCCAGAAACGCGCCTTCAAACATTGCTTCGATCATTTCACTGGTATTCATACCGATCTTTTTTGCAGTCGGCAGAGCAATCAGGATATCATTTATTTTTTTTCCAATTGCCCTGTTTACAGCTTTTCCTGCAAAAGCTCTCAATTTTTCGAGAGTGAGTTTTTCAGAAGAACCGATTCCGATAAAAAATACGCGATCCGCCGCAATATTTTCCGGATTATACAGAACTATCTCCTCTTTGCTTTTTCCATTGAATTCGGGAATCTCGCACGCTTTTTTTTCAAGAGAGGCTATGGCGCGGTTTCCGTGAATCTGAATATCTTCACATACTGGAACGATCAGGGCAGATACAGGTTTTTTCTTTAAGTCAATAGAAACCAGATCAAGCATTTAATATTCCTTTCGGGTTTGATTGGGCTTCATATTCTCGTAATGTGGTGATGAATAGAAGCGGGTGTTCGAAAAGTTTTATGGCAGACAAATAGAAATTTCAATCATTTAATGAATCTCATGGTCAATCGATTTTGCCGGGTTCCTCATGGTTTCCAGATGATGACCTGTTTTTCAAAATTGATTTCATATTTCAGATTTTTTAAAAAATTCATACCAAGAAGGCCGTTGAAGCCGGCCGATTTTCCATTGTAATCTATAATTCCGGCCATCAGATTTTTTTTTGTATATGGCCCGACCGTTACATAACTCAGTTTAGTGTACATGACATCGACATATTTTCCCCCGGCAACCTGGGCTTTTCCTCTGGTAAACTTCCGGATATGCAGACTGTCTGCGGCTTTTTTGTGTAGAGC
>JAUCGE010000226.1 GCA_030377965.1 Desulfobacterales bacterium HSG16 | reverse complement strand
ATATGTGGACTTTAGAAAAAAAATAATATACTGGTATCTTTTATTTTTCAGGTCACATTGTTGAAAAATACAATAACTTGATTTAACAACAATGACATGGACAGCAGAAAAAACTAAAATAAGGAGGATTCGATGAAAATAACCGCTATCGGTGTTCATTCAGCATTTGCAACAGGAGAATATCAGCAGGTGGTGACAACCGGGCAGGCGTTTGAGCTGGCCATGAAAATAGCAAAAAAGCCAGAATTTAAAGATGCCTCAGAGGATGAAATCAAGGCTGAGATCGAAAAGTGCAGCCAGAAACTTTACAAGCCCAAATGGCAGTCCAATTTTCTGATAGAATTTGACGCTCCGGGAAAAAACGATAAATCGCCGTACAGACTGCTCATTGATGCAGGCGGAGATGTAAGACATGCTCTTGCCGCTATAGGGCTTACTTCAGCGGATATCGACGGAGTATATATATCTCATCCTCATGCAGACCATATCGGGGGTATGGAATATCTTGCCCTTACTACATTATTCAACCCCTTTTACACTCCTGCTAAAAAAGAATGGCTCGGAGGCCAGTTCATTGCTGACAAGCTTTTTCTGGAATACAAATCCTGGCCCATGCCTCCTGGCAATGCAAAGCCAGATGTTTTCATTCACCGAAAAGTACTCGAACCCCTTAAACGCGCTGTAGGTCCAGGCATGGATACAGTACAGGGAGTGCCTGATGTGAATCTGGACACATATTTCAACGTACAGCTCGTGGGCAAGCAGGAAAATGGTCAGACCAAAAAGCAAAAATTTCTCGATGGTGAAGGACACTGGACTATGATACCGCTTTTTGCAATGCATGTGATTTCAAGCTCCGAAGAAATGGCGAGCTATGGAATCTGCCTGCAGCATTCGAGCGGATACAATGTCCTTATGCCCACCGATACCCAGCATATGATGCCGCCTCAGCTGGTTGCCCATTACAGACGTGCAGACAGAATCTACATGGATTGCGAAACCTCAAAATATCCTTCTGGAGTTCATCCTCATCTTTCCGCTCTCATGAATCACATGGATGCCGATATTCAGAAAAAATGTCTGCTTTACCATTACGATGGGGCAGATAATGTGCCGGAAGAGATGTTTTACGGAATATTGAAGGCCGGAGATTCTCATGAATACCCTTTTGTTGAAGAATAAATTAATTAATACAGGGTGTTATACATGTCAGATGTTTTTTTGATACAGCCACCGATTCGTGATTTCTACCTGACGGCTAAAAGAACTATTCCCTACGGTCTGGCCTGCGTAGGGGCAGGATTGCGTGAAAATGGATTCAGTGTGGAACTTTTCGACGGCCTGGCCAAAAAAAAATCGAAAATTATAGACTGGCCGGAAGAATTTTCATATCTTGACCCTTATTACGGAACAGCGGACATATCTCCTTTTGGCCTGTTTCACCATTTCAGGCATTTCGGATACAGCTTTGACCATATTGCCATAGCTGCAAAAAAATCCGGGGCGTTTATAGCAGGCATTTCTTCTTTGTTTACATGTTATTGCAAAGAAGCTTTAAAAACAGCCGAAGCCGTCAAAAAGCGCAACCCATTATGCAAAATTGTAATGGGCGGACATCATCCCACCATCATGTATGAAGATGTGATGGCAAATCCGGCGGTTGATTATGTCATCAGGGGAGAAGGCGAAGAATCTATGCCAGAACTTGCATGCGCTATAAAAAAGGGCAAAAATTTTGAAGATGTGCCGGGAATCGTGTTTCGAAATGCTGAAAAAGGGCTTTTCGTAAATCCGCCTGCAATGGTGACCAGCTCTGACAGAATTCTGGCTCCGGCATCAGATCTGGTAAAAAACTCGTTTTACACCCGTAACAAACGGGGAACACAGGTGGTGACTGCCAGTCGGGGATGCCCTATGAGTTGCAGCTACTGCTGCTTTGGCAAAAATTTTCCGCCTTATAGAAGAAGATCGGTGACATCAGTTATCGAAGAAATCGAAAATTATGTAAATAACCATGATGCCGGGTTCATAGATTTTGAAGATGAAAATCTGAGCATGGATAAAAAATGGTTTACAGTTCTTTTGACCGAAATTTGCGAGAGATTCGGAGAAAAGAATCTCGAATTGAGGGCCATGAACGGCCTCTTTCCTCCCACTCTTGACAAAAAGATTATACAATTGATGAAAAAAGCCGGGTTCAAGGTTTTAAATCTTTCAGTGGGTTCTTTTTCAAAAGCGCAACTGGCACGCTTTAACAGACCTGATGTAAAAAAAGATCTTGATCGTGTACTCTTTGATGCAAAAGAGTGCGGTCTTGATGCGGTCTGTTATATAATCGTAGGAGCGCCGGGGCAAAGTACGGAAAAATCGGTGGATGACCTGCTTTTTCTGGCAGAAAGAAAAGTCCTGGCCGGCGTATCCGTCTTTTATCCGGCCCCTGGCAGCGCTGACTGGGATCTGTGCGGGAAAAACGGCCTGATGCCGGAAACATTGTCCATGACAAGATCAAGCGCTGTTCCAATAGCAGGCAACAGCACAGAGCGAAGAGAAAGTCTCACTCTGATGCGGCTTGGCAGAATCTCAAATTTCATCAAATTCCTTGATGACCGAAAAATCAGAATACCCGAACCTGCTCCGATTTCAGACAAAGCTTTTACAGATCCTCTTGACAGGGTCGAAGCAGGTGTGAGATTACTGGCAGCGTTTTTTTATGATTCAAAGATAAAGGGAATAACGACAGATGGTAAGGTTTTTGAGCATGAAACAGATGGCCGCCTCTGTAAAAAGTTCATACGGAGGATTTTAAAATCAGTATCGGAACAGGATATGCGGGGGGCATACAAATCATAAGAAAGGAAATCGACTCATGAGAAAAACTACAAAAAGATTGAAACGAGCTTTTATTGGTGAGTCCGTGACCGACAACAGCACTCCTGCATTTCCAAAACAGGGGAAAAAAAACAGTTTTTTTAAAATTGCAGAACATCTTAAAACTGCTGTAAAAACAAAACCGGCCCATTTCAGTTTTACAAATTCAAAAAAAGTCATGAGAGCAGAAGAAAACCGCACTGGATCTTTTGTTGCCACAGGATCACTAACATTTGTTGGAGGCTTGTACCCTGTGCGGCCAACAGCGGAAGCAGAAGGTAATCGGCTCTCTTCTGCCGACAGCGTCGTTTTTCCCGGTGAAACAGAAAATACCTGTATCCAGATGTACGATGATTATTCAAAAGATCCGAATATTCGGCAGAATGAGTACCTTCAGACTGAGGGATACCCGGATATTTTTACCTGCGGTCATTGTGGATATACCTGTAAAAACGAGCGTCCTGAATCATGTCCCATATGCAAGGCCAGACCCAACGCATTTTTCAGGGTCGAATGATCGCAAGTCTGCAATCCGGGTCGATACAGCCAGAATTCATATAATTTCATATAAGATTGATCACACGGTCTGCAAGTCCCTTCTCTCCCAGCACAACATTGATTTTCGCGTTTTCTGAAATCCTTTCCAGCACTTCGAGTTCCTTCAATCTCATCAAAGTGGGATGGTTATCTAAAAGCTTTGCAGTATTGGCCTGGCTTCGCATGGCAGCAGTTTCCTCCCGTCGTGATATCAGATTTGCTTCGGCTGACTTGCCTGCTTCGATAACCTTGTTCATCAGACTTTTCATTTCACCGGGCAGGATGATATCCCGGATTCCGATACCTGTTATCTTTAGCCCGAAGGCTTTTGCATATGTTGCAAATATCTCTTCCATCTCTTGTGCAATCGACTCTTTGCCGCCAAGCAGTACGTCAAGAGTTCTTGTCCCAACTATGGCTCTTAAAGCGAGCTGGGCTTTTCGATAAAGAGTCTGGTGAAAATTCTCTGTTTCGCAGACCGCCTTTTTTGCATCAACGACACGATAAGACAAAAGCGTATTCATCCTGAGCGTCACCTTATCAGCAGTCATGATTTCCTGGCCGGAAATGTCTGTGGCCGTTTCCCTGATATCTACAGGAATAACTTCGATCTTCGTCTTGTAATTCCAAAAGACATATCTGCCGGGAGCCAGAATTTTGACATACTTCCCATCTTCGAACATGACTCCGCTGAAGCCTTCTCGGATATCAATTACTCTAAGACTTTTGTCTGCATCAGGATTAGCCAGTATCATATCCATATCTGGATGATCGAATCTATAGTTACGCGCATCTACAATTTCATGCCTGATTTTTTTATACGTCGTCCACAATGCATAAAGTCCAGGTGTCAGGATACGGGCAAAACGATTGTCGATCCAGACCAGGGCGCGTTCATGATCTTTTAAATCAATGACAATTATCTGTTTTGCAATTTCCCCGGAGTTGATCAATACATCCAGAAAACGATGATCAAGCCAGGGATCACGCTGGGATACAACATCAACCTGGACTCGATTGAATAAATCGAAATACCGATGCTTTCCCGCATCCAGAAATCCTTTGAATTCACCTTCTTTAAATACGAGTCCTTTTTCGTGTGTGCATACAACTACACGCTTTATCGGGTACATTCTTCGCCTTCCTTTCTTAGATTTTCAAACTTTCCAGCTTCTTTGGAAAAAATTCACAAAGAGCGTTCCTGAAAGAGACTGCCCGGTTTCCGTCCGCATCCGATGATCGCGGAGCCTTGGCTTTTTTGCGCCCTGGACAAAAAGGCTTTTCTATTAAATGCCAGGCTGCAAGGCGTCTTCAAGATGCCTGTCAAGCGACGGGGCAACAGCGATGTTCCTGTTATCCCGTATATGATCCGGTTGACATGGCCGGAAAAACACAGGCCGCCTCCTTCAGGCGTTTTTAAGTGGCATCAAAGATGCCTGGTGTCCCTCTCGGGGGGGATTTAGGTGCAGGAATCGAACCTGCTACACTCGTGTTTACTGCACGATGCTCTACCAATTGAGCTAACCTGAACAACAACATTGAATACGCCGGTCAAATCCCATGTCCGGAACACAGAAGGCCGACGGCATGTCAAACAGGTTTGCTGATGAACATGACCGGGTCTAATGCGCCGCTGGCTGACAGTATTCAAACTGAAATTTATGTACAGCAACTATCATGCCAGCAGGTTTTAAAATCTCAATAAATGCTCGCATCTCATTGTATAAACTCCCATGACCTGATGGTCACAACGAACAATGAAAGCTTTGAGCCCTGATTGAAGGATTTTTGAGTCAAGCTTTGAATCGCTAAATGGTTGATCCATTCAAAACACCTTGAAATAACAGCATCTAAAAAGACTTTCATATAAACGATGAATACTGGTTATGCAATTCTTTTTCTTGAAATA
>JAUCGE010000225.1 GCA_030377965.1 Desulfobacterales bacterium HSG16 | reverse complement strand
TGAGTGCTTCCTCCCTGGGTCTTGGCAATCAGCCAGGCTGAATATGTTCCGAGTCCCGTGCCGAATTTTGTACCGGATGTGACAGTAAGGGGTATGTGGATGAACGGATCGCAAGCCTCTCTGTACATAATCAGAAGCTCAATACAGGGATCAGTTCTGTATGGTCCGAACTTCAGGAGGATATCGAAAAAATTCAGGAGAATGTTAATAATAATCAAGAGAACATCTCAAAGCTGGAAAGCAGCGTAAACCTTGTGCAGGAAGGCAATCTGGATCTGCTCAAAGAACTGTCGGAAACACAGAAGGCTCTTGAACGTGCAAAAACATCCGGCAAGGTCAAAACTGGCAAGTTGCTGTATGAAGTGACTATTTCAGATGAATCGGTTCCTTTTTCATATGCAGAAAGCGCTCTGTCAGATAATGCCATGTCCTCTCTTGATGTGTTCGCTGGATCACTGATAGCTGACAACAAGGAAGTTTATATCGAAATTCAGGGGCATACCGATGATGTGGGATCGAAAAAATATAATGAGGAACTTGGCAGCGCAAGAGCTGAAGCTGTTAAAAAATATCTTCATATAAATCACAGTATTCCCTTGACTCGTATGGGAACAATCTCATATGGCGAGACAATGCCGGTGGAAAAAAATGACTCTCATGATAATCGTGCAAAAAATCGGCGTGTCATTCTTCTTGTAATGGAATAAGAAAGTTATTCTTGCCGGGTTCCTAAGTGGGCAAAAAACCAGGTGGAGTGGGAAAATGTCGGCCTTTTTTCAAATTTTTTCGCTCCATCGTTTTTGTCAGATCCGTAAAACCGGCCAGGTCATACATATCTGGAACCTCTATTTCCATGTCTTTTATTATGATAAGATTCAGCCTTTCAGCCTTGTCCAGAACTTTTTCAACATGCCTTTCAGAAATTCCGAGAGCTTCTGAAATTTTGCTTTTCACGGCATAATAAGAAATTGAAAAATTTCGTTTTCTAAACCTGGGATGATCCTTGAACATCAGGCGGAGCTGCTGAAGCACGACATATGTGCAGTCCTTTGAAAGATGGGGATTGATCCGCGTATTTGCAACTCGAAGGCGCTGGGAAACTGTAGATATGATTTTTTCTATATAAGGAGGCATATGTGCAAGATTGCGGCTCATTACGTCTTTTGTCAAAACAGCTACCTGAGTTTTTTCCATGGCTTTTACGCTTGCGGATCTGACTTCGCGGGAAATCAGGGACATCTCACCTACAATATCGCCTTTCCCCAGAACAGATAACAATACTGGTTTATCTTTTGCGTTTTTAATCACCTTGACCTGGCCGGAAACGATCATATAAGCTTCGTTTCCTGTTTCGCCTTCCTTTATAATATAATCACCTTCTGCAAACCATTTTTTATTCTGTCTCGACCATCTTCCCGACATCAGTTCGTCGATATCCGCGGCCATTTCTTCAACATTCTGGTATCTGTCAGATTTTCTATATGCCATTGCTTTCATAATGATCTGACAAATTTCATCCGGCACTTCACGTTCGGGATTTTTAACTTCAGGAAGAATCATGTCTCGATTTTCAGCGCTTGTCAGAACTTCATATACATCTTTTCCCTGGTAGGGAGGATAAAGGGTAAACAGGTGGTATAACGTAGAGCCTAGAAGAAAAATGTCGCTTCTCTTATCTATAAGGCTGATATCTCCCCTGACCTGTTCCGGTGATATGTAGGCCGGTGATCCTTTAATTCTGCCATTATTATTTTTTGAAAATCGGACGATATCTTTTAAAGTTTCCCGTCTGGCCGTATCCTCTTCTATATCAGGATCGCCGATAAACCCGGCAAGCCCCCAGTCCATAAGCAGAACTTCTCCATGATGGCCGATCATTATGTTATGCGGTTTTATATCCTGGTGTACAATCTGCCTTGAATGGGCAAAAGATACAGCATCACAAATTTTTCTAAAGATATTCAATAGCTTGAACGGAGTATATTCTTCTAAATAGTTTGGATCATTAAGCTTGATTTTTGCTATTATTTTGTCCAGGCTGTTTCCCCTGGCAAGTTTCATGGTAAAATAAATGCCAGCTTTTTTCAAAAGTCCGATTTCATGCACAGGTACAATATTTGGATGTTCCAGCAATCCTGTAATTTTGGCTTCTGCAATGAAACTGCTTATGGTGTCATGGTCATTTTTCATGGATGGCAGGAGCATTTTCATAGCCGAAGTTCGTTGCAGATCCTGGTCAAGAACCTCGAATATAGTACTCATTCCACCGGAAATTATCTTTTTTTTCAAACGATACTTTTTTTGACCGTGTTCCTTTTTGACAAGCCTGTTATAGTACTGTCTTTCAAGCTTTTCTGTTTTCAGGTACACAATATTTTTTCCCTGAACTTCACCCTTGAAATTCGCTTCTGACAATACGAGAGTTTCTTCATTTTCCATATTTTGTTTTGCTTTTTTGTCAGCAGGCATATGATTCATCTGGTTTATTAAAAAGTCGAAAGATGTGTGTTCATCCGGAAATGGATGATTGAAAATCAGTTGCGGATATAAACTTTGTCTGTAAAACACCTCATTGTATTTGTACGGACAGGTGTAAACCCGCTTTTGTTCATCCCTGTCGAAATGGAAACCATTGAATATACCCCATTGTATCTTCAATGACTCCCATAACGATATTTTCTGGTATTCACAAAAATAATTCCATTTCCAGATGCACACTGTATGATAGTTTATTTATCTAACAGGAAGGCAGATATGACAATAGGGCAGCAGGAGTATTCTCCGGGTAGAATTCCCCTACTTACCTGGTATCCGCATTTTTTGGGTGTGGTAACGAGGAAGTTTATACAGGCTTTGGCTGAATTTTTTTTACAGGAAATTCGGATGTGAATTGCAGGTGGGCAGCGCTTCGCTTTTGCCCACCCTACGCATTGTTGATTAGTTACTTGGCAAGAGGTTTATACAGACTATGGCAGTGAAATGCTTGCAATCATATATCAAATATTGATTACATTTCCGGTTTTTTCCGTGTCGTAGCCTCCAAGAGCCATGACTTTTTGTTTGAAATCATCGCTTCGGATGGTTGTAAGCATTGTCTGGATAGATTCCGATTCAAAATGGTTTGACGGGATGATCAGGTCATATTGCTCGGTTGCCATTGGGATAAAATCGAGATCAAGGGCTCTGGCAGCAGCACAGATTCCGAGTCCTGCGTCCGCTGTCTGGCTCAAAACAGCAACAGCAACGGACATGTGCGTAAATTCCTCGTTTTCATATCCGTTGATTTCAGACGGATTCAACCCGAGTTTTCCCAGATGGTAATCAAGGAGAATTCTTGTACCCGAACCTGACTGACGGTTGATAAAAGAGATATTTTTTCTGCACAGGTCTGAAAATCCCGTAATGTTTTTCGGGTTTCCCTTTGCCACGATAAGACCCTGATTTCTGAACACGAGGTTGACAAGTTTTACTTCGATATTTTTTATAAAACGTTTTATCCAGGAGATGTTATAAGTGCCGTCATTCGTGTCAAGAAGATGGCAGCCGGCAGCATGACATACTCCTGTTTTTACAGCCATCAGACCTCCCATGCTTCCTACATGACTTGATGAGATCCGAAATTTTTTATCTGCTGCCTTTAGGCAGTCTGAGAGTACATCCAGAGTATTGTCATGGCTTCCCACTATCACGATACCCTGCCTTATATCCGAAACAGAGCGCAGTAACTGTGTCTCGACCGGCTCTCTTTCGTTCAACCCCTCTACATGATTCGGAATTCGAATAATACCGTCGGCTTCGGTAATGGTGGTAATGGAACCGGAACCTCTCGGCAGGGGGGTGGCTATCACACGATCATCCACCACTCCGAGTTTTACCCTTAAAAATTCTTCGATTCCCAGCTTGGAAGCAGCCTTTTTTACAGGCTCGGCAAAAATTGTCTGCCTTTCCGGTTCCTCGCGGCCTGACATTGCACAGATCAACGGGCCGACAAACTGCTCAAAAGCGATGATGCCGGAAACCGGATATCCGGGGATGCCGAATACTGGTTTAGATGCCACTTCTCCGATAATGACGGGTTTGCCCGGCATGATGGTGACACCGTGAACGAGTACCCTGCCAAGTTTTTCTATAACCTCTTTTGAATAATCCTCTGATCCGGCTGAAGATCCTCCTATGACAAGTATCATGTCATAATCATCACCTTCAGCTGCATTCGATACAGCCTGTGTGATTGCGTCTTTATTATCTGACATGATTTCGCTGCGTACATATGATCCGCCCACAGATTCGACAAGCTTGCCGAGAACAAGGGAATTGCTTTCAATTACCTGGCCCGGTTTCAGATCCTTGACGGAAACCTTTTGCCAGTCCAGAAGTTCCGAACCTGTCGGTATGATAAGAATTTTAGGTTTCTTTCTTACCCTGACCGAAAAAACTCCTCCTGAAATGAGCGCTCCCGTGCAATATGGGGTAATCATATGATTTCTGGGAAAAAGAAGTTCTGTAGCAACTATATCCTCGCCCATTTTCCGCACATGCTGCCAGGGAAAGACTGGCGCTTCAATCATAACCCTGTTTTCATCAAGCTCCTGCACATTTTCGATCATGATTACAGCATCAGTGTCATCTGGAAGCACATGTCCGGTATTGATATAAAACGCATTTTTTCCGATCACAAGTTCTCTGGGATCGGTTTCAGCAGCTCCGAATGTATTTTTTGCCCTGACGGCTATGCCATCCATTGCTGATGCGTGAAAATTGGGTGAAGATATGGATGCAGTAACAGGCTCTGCCAGTATCCGTCCGACTGCATCCGACACTGCCACAGTTTCGAACGATATGTTGCCTTGAAACCTGAAGGTATCAAACATTATCGTTTTAGCCTGTTCACGGGTTTTCATCTTCAGATAGATGTTTCGCTTTTTCTTCATCTTGAATAAAACCTTATTATGAAGCCCATACGTCTATAAGCCCTTGAATTATATCAGACTGAGTTGGGGATATATCATTATACTCGCATCCGAAAAGAATATGCTGAAAATCTCTGTAATCCTGAATCCATATAATTTTTGCACTGATTTTTTCAAAGGATTCAAGGCCATCTATACCGCTTACAGCATCAATGATGAAATCATCTCCTGCTTTGAAATTCATCATATCGTCTTTTTTACAAATCAGCCCCATTCCCCCGGAACTCAAATCCATAACAGTGGTTTCCAGTTTACTTTCCGGAAAGATACCGCCTGATAAAACAGCTAAAGGCCCATTTTTCATTGAAAAGAATATTCGTTTAAACTTCCTTCTCTCATCTACGGA
>JAUCGE010000224.1 GCA_030377965.1 Desulfobacterales bacterium HSG16 | reverse complement strand
GTCAGTCAAGCAATATTTTTGCCATTTGTCATTTTTTTTATAATTTGTATCAATTTCTTTTTTTCTGAGCCGGTTTCCGGGCTGTTTTTATAATGACAACAAATCGTTTTGTTACGGCTGGTATGGCCTGACACGATTTCAATTGATGATTTTGGGTATTTGAGGCATCTGGATAAAAATGCAATGCACATTTTGTTGGCGGCATTGTCAACCGGCGGAGCTGTGAGTCTGATCTTGATGGCATCCTTATAAATGCCTGCAATGGAATTTTTTGACGCACGGGGCTGGATATACACCTTGAAAACGATTCCTTTGTCACCTGCCTTTAAAAAGAGTTCATTTTCCATTTTTTATTTTCCCATTTTCCGGGTTCATCTTCCTTATATGGTTAATAATCCCAGAAGATGAAGTTTTTTCAGACACCGGTATCAATATGACTTCGCCTCCGTATTTTTCCACAAGCTCATGACCTGTGACCTGATCAGGGGAATAATTGCTTCCTTTTGTCAGGATATCCGGCCTGACAGCCGAAATCACATCATCGATTTTGCCTTTGGAAAAAACGGTCAGGTAATCAATACTGTCAAGCGCATCAAGAACTCGAAGACGTTCTGTCAAGCCTATGACCGGTCTTCCCGATCCTTTGATCTGTCTTATGGATTCATCATCGTCTATGGCCACCACAAGAACATCACCCATTTTTTTCGATGCTGAAAATAACATTATATGACCTGCATGCAGGAGATCGAAACAACCGTTGGTCATAACGATCTTTTTTCCTTTTTCTTTCAAGACTGTTATTTCACGGGAAAGATTGTCCAGAGATTTATGCTTTTTTACATTGCTTCCCGAAAAAGGAGACAGCGCTGTTTTGAGTTCATCCGTTGTTACCGTGGCTGTTCCGACTTTCCCAACGACAATACCAGCCGCCGCATTCGCGCATTTTGCACTTTCTTCATAGGAAAACCTCGAGGCCAGGGCCAGGCCGAGAACGGAAAGTACGGTATCTCCAGCGCCAGATACGTCAAAAACCTGTCGGGCCACAGCTTTTATGTCGCAGGTTGTATGGTCTGGATGAAAAAGAGTCATACCTTCGCTGCTTCTGGTTATCAAAAGACGTTTTATGTCTGCTGATTTGAGAAGTTTTTTTCCAGCGGCCAGAAGGCTGTTTTTATCAGATATTTCGATTCCTGAAGCGAGGGCCGCTTCTTTCTGGTTCGGAGTGAGAAGTGATACACCGGAATATTTTGAAAATCTGCGGCCTTTGGGATCGGCAATACTCGGTTTTTTGTATTTGTCGGCCAGGCTGATCAAGCTGGATAAAAAGGTCGGTGTTAAAAATCCTTTGGCATAATCGGAGATCAGGACAATATCCACATCCTGGATACAGGATTCAATGAACGATAAAACACGATCATGGGTATTTTGTAAAACCGGACTGGCTGTTTCTCTGTCGATTCTGAGTACATGCTGACTCCCTGCTATTACCCTGGTTTTTCTTGTGGTTGGCCTGCCTTTTTCCTGTATGATCCCTCTGGTGTCAATGCCTTTATTCTCGAATAAATCAAGCAGACGCCTGCCATATTCACCAGTACCGATTATACCAGTCATCAGCACCTGTGCGCCCAATGCGGCAAGATTGTTTGCCACGTTCCCGGCACCTCCTGCCGTATAATTATCCTTTTTGACGGCAACTACCGGGACAGGGGCTTCAGGAGAAATCCGGCTGGCTTCTCCCCACACATATTCATCCAGCATGAGATCGCCTGCTACAAGTACACGACAATCCGCAAATCCTGATATATCCATATCGGCTATTGTCCTTTTTTTGCCAGTGCATCCTTTAAGAAAGCCGGGGGCCTGGTTACACGCCCGTTTTCATTGACGCAGGCATGTCTTGTGTAGCCTTTGGCAATAGTTGTTTCCCCCGTCTCGTCGAATACAATGTAATCGAATTTTACTCCAGCCCGATCAGCCGAATCGATAATAGTCTCAATAATGATAAAGTCATCATATTGAACAGGAGAGACAAATTTGCAGAAAGCCTCGGACACGGGCAGAAAAATTCCTTTTGCCTCTATCTGTTTATAAGTGAGTCCGAGATCGCGGAACATTTCGGATCGACCTATCTCAAACCATCTGAAATAGTTGGCATGATATACCACGCCCATCTTGTCTGTATCGCCGTATATAACCCGGTATGTACATCTGTGACCTATAAAAGAAGGCATCGGTCAGCTATCATCAGCCAGAATTTTTTCGATGATCGATTTGAGTTCGCTGTATTCGGTAGTTACTGGAAATTGTGGGTACTCTTTGACCACATTGGCAGGCGGTCTGAAAAGTATCCCATTGTCTGCAACTTTGAGCATGGTGATATCATTATAAGAATCGCCTGTTGCAATAATTTTGTAATTCAGACTTTTTAAAGCATTGGCGGTTTTTCGTTTACCATCGTGCTGGCGAAGATTGTAATCTGAAATTCTACCGTTCGGTTCTATGGTCAGATGATTGCAGAAAAGCACCGGTTGGCCGAGCTTTTCCATCAAAGGGCCTGCAAACTGCACGAATGTATCTGAAACAATAACAACAGGCAGTTCGGAACGGAGCCAGGTGAGAAATTCTTTAGCGCCTTCAAGAGGGTCCATAGTTTTGATCACATCGGTTATATCATGGATGGTCAAATTGTTGTCATCCAGGATGGAAAGCCTTTTTTTCATCAGTACATCATAATCGGATATATCCCGCGTTGTCAGCTTGAGATCCTCGATTCCTGTTTTCTTTGCCACATTGATCCAGATTTCCGGAGTGAATACACCTTCCAGGTCACAACAAACGATATACATATTGCCTCTCTTTTTTTTGAAGTCGAAAAAATATATGGTTTTTTTGCCTGTCCTAAGTCTGTAGACCTGGGAACAAACGATTTTTTTCCTAATATTCGCCCTGATCTTCGATCCTTATCAAAACCGGGGTATCGCTGACTATATCCAGTGAGCCGATTTTTGCAAGAGCCTGTTTAACGTGGGCTTCTTTTGCATGGTGTGTCAGCATGACAATGGGTACAGCGCCTTTTGTTTTTCTGTCTTTCTGGTGAACGATTTTTATGCTGATGCCAAGATCTCCGAGAATACCCGATATTTTTGAAAGAACTCCCGGCCTGTCCAGGGCTGAAAACCGGAAATAATAATGGGCGGAAATTTCATCTATTGGTATAATCGGAATTTTTTCAATATGGTCGGGTTGATATGAAAACATGGGAACCCGGCCCCTGGTGTTTGAAATCAGGTTCCGAGCAATATCAACTATATCACCCACAACCGCGCTCGCTGTTGGCATCATTCCAGCTCCATGCCCATAAAGCAGAATATTTCCCACTGCATCTCCTGTCACAGTGACTGCATTCAATGTTCCACCTACATTGGATAGAAGATTTTCCGAAGGGATCATTGTAGGATGCACTCTTGCTTCCACGCTGTCTCCCAGAAATTTGCTTATGGCCAGAAGCTTAATGGTATAACCGAACTGCTTTGCATATCGGATATCCATTGGATCAATTCCAGAAATGCCTTCGATATAAATATCTTCCAGGTTCATTTCCATGCCATAGGCAAGGGAGTTTAAAATTGCGAGTTTATGGGCGGTATCAAAGCCTTCAATGTCAAGGGTCGGGTCAGCTTCGGCATAGCCTTCTTCCTGTGCTTCAGCCAGAATTTCATCGAAAGCGACACCATTTTCAGAAATTTCGCTCAGTATATAATTACATGTGCCATTCAATATACCGGATATACCGGATATGCGGTTTCCGACCAGAGATTCGCGTATGGTCTTGATAATCGGCATACATCCACCAACGCTTGCTTCATAGGCCAGATCCACATTGTTTTCAGCAGCCGCTTGTGACAACTCGTTGCCATATGCTGCCAGAAGGGCTTTATTTGCCGTAACGACAGGTTTACCATTGTTTATGGCTTTTAAAATCAAGTCCTTTGCAATACCCTGGCCGCCGATCATCTCCACGATGATATCAATATCAGGATCATTTATAACAGCAAAGGCATCATCAATCAGGACTCCATCATCCAGAGCAAAGCCCCGATCAGTTTTTGTATCAATATCTGCCACATGCTTCAAATTGATTTCAACACCTGTCCTGGCAGAAATTTTTTCCCTGCTATTCCTGTAATTACATCCGTAGCAATCTGAGAATCAAGAAAGCCCATGGAAAGATAATCAAGAAAAAAAAGTGGTTTAGCTCCCTGGACGAGGATATCGTTTACGCACATTGCCACCAGATCAATCCCTACGGTATCGTGGTTGTCCATCATGGATGCTATCTTAAGCTTGGTTCCCACACCATCCGTGGAACTGACCAGCACAGGTCTTTCGATATTGGCCAGACTTAGAGAAAAAAGGCCGCCAAAGCCGCCAATATCTCCCATCACTCCTCTTCTGGGAGTGTTCCTTGCAATCTTCTTAATCTGTTCCACAAGCCTGTCAGCCTTGTCAATGTTGACACCAGCATCGGCGTATGTGAGGGATTGGGCCATATTCATCTCCAAATAAAAATTCAAAAACCAAGTCGCGCACCCGAATCGAACCGAATCGATTCAAACTATTTCAAGTTAGGAAAAATATACTCGTTTCCATAAAAAGTCAAAACAATTTTTTTGACATTCATCTCTTACTATTGTAAATAAAGAGCTTTTTAATGCCGCTTTCGGATTGTGAGGTTAAGAATGGAATTTGCAAGATTAGACCGATTGCCACCTTACGTTTTTGCCACTGTCACTGAACTGAAGCCCAAACTCCGGCGAGAAGGTACGGATATCATAGATATGGGCATGGGCAACCCCGATAAGGGAACCCCGGACCATATTGTTGACAAACTCGTTGAAGCATCGAAAAAATCCCATAACCATAGATATTCAGCCTCCAGGGGAATAACCAAACTGAGAGTGGCTATCTCCGACTGGTACAAACGGAGATTTGATGTGGATATTGATCCTGAAACCGAGGCTATTGCCACCATTGGGGTCAAAGAAGGCATGTCACATCTCATTCTCGTGACTATCCGCCCCGGGGATGTGGTATTTGCTCCGAATCCCACATATCCTATTCATCCTTATTCTACAATAATTTCGGGCGGTGATGTGCGGGGGATTCCTCTTCAGCCTGATTCCGATTTTTTCGAGAGCCTGATGCAGGCCACAAAACAGACCTGGCCCAGGCCGAAAGTTCTGGTATTAAGCTATCCCCACAATCCCACCACCAGCGTGGTGGAACTTGAATTTTTTGAAAAAATTGTGGATTATGCAA
>JAUCGE010000223.1 GCA_030377965.1 Desulfobacterales bacterium HSG16 | reverse complement strand
AAAGGATTTTTTATGGCCAAACCAAAGTTGAAAGAACATGTCATCAACCGGGATTGGTGTAAAGGATGTGGAATTTGTGTCGCATTTTGCCCCAAGAACGTTCTGGAACTCGATGAAAAAGACAAGGCATTCGCTGCTCGACCAGAAGAATGCATCTGTTGCAGGATGTGTGAAATACGATGCCCGGATCTTGCTGTGGAAATTATCACGGAATAGGAAATAACTATGAATGAAAAGGTAAGATTTGTTCAGGGTAACGAGGCATGTGTGGAAGCTGCCATTTACGCGGGTCTCGATTTTTTTGCAGGTTATCCCATCACTCCCTCAACCGAAATTGCCGAACATCTGTCCAGCAGATTGCCTGGTAAGGGGGGAACATTCATCCAGATGGAAGATGAGATAGCCTCCATGTGTGCAATCATTGGAGCATCCCTGACAGGTAACAAGGTTATGACAGCTACCAGCGGTCCGGGTTTTTCTCTGATGCAGGAGTCTCTTGGCTATGCTATCATGGCTGAAATCCCCTGCGTTATAGTGAATGTCCAGCGAGGCGGACCTTCCACAGGTCTTCCCACCAGCGTCAGCCAGGGAGATGTGGGACAGGCCCTCTGGGGTACACATGGTGATCATGCCATAATAGCGTTAAGTGCATCCAACCATCAGGACGTATTTGCCATGACCATTGAGGCATTTAACCTGGCTGAAACCTACAGAACACCTGTTATCCTGCTCCTGGACGAGGTTGTGGGCCATATGCGGGAGAAACTCATAATCCCGGAAGATGGAGAAATTCCCCTTGTTCAACGGCTGAGAACATCGGTAAAGGGCGGAGTCGATTACCATCCTTATCTTCCAAGAGAAGATGGAAGGCTCCCCATGTCGGATTTCGGAGGAGAACATCGCTATAATGTCACTGGCCTGATTCATGACATGTGGGGATTTCCATCAGGTAACCCGGCTGTGGCTCATGGGCTTTTGAGGCATCTTGTAGATAAGATATGGAATAATGTCCATCAAATCGCAAGATATAAGGAATATTATCTGGATGATGCCTCCACAGTCCTTATCTCCTATGGATCGTCTGCCAGATCCGCTCTTCACCTTGTGCAGAACCGCAGGCAAAGGGGAGAAAGACTCGGCCTTCTGGAACTCCAGACCCTGTGGCCGTTTCCTGCCAGCATCGTAAGAGATCGGTGTGCCAGTGCAAAGCATGTCGTGGTTGTAGAGATGAATATGGGGCAGATATTCAAAGCCGTAAAAATGGCGGTAAACGATCCGGGCAAAGTATTTCTTGCAAACAGAATCGACGGCGTTTTTATCACACCAACGGATATTCGCAATATTTTGAGACTGATCCGGGGAAAAGGAGTGTAATATATGTCAATCAAGAATTATCTGAGAGAAAGGTTTTTCCCCCACATGTGGTGTCCGGGTTGCGGACATGGCATAATCCTGAACGGTCTTTTAAGGGCGGTAGATTCCCTTGGCATGCAGAAAAGCGAGATCGTGATGGTATCGGGAATAGGCTGCTCTTCCCGTATTTCGGGATATGTGGATTTTCATACCCTGCACACCATTCATGGCCGCGCTCTGGCTTTTGCAACCGGAGTCAAGATGAGCAAGCCAAAATTGAACCTGATCGTTACCATGGGAGACGGAGACGCTCTTTCCATAGGCGGCAACCATTTCATTCATGCAGCTCGTAGAAATATCGATATCACAGCAATCGTGATGAACAACCGTATTTACGGAATGACAGGAGGACAATTTTCTCCCCTGTCAGGATATGGCACCAAAGCTACTACAGCTCCCTATACAAATATCGATCATGACTTTGATGTGGCTGAACTGTCAAAGGCATCAGGAGCGACCTTCGTGGCCCGAACCTCGGTTTATCATGCTCAACAGGTCAGTAAGCTGATCAAAGAAGCCATATTACACAAAGGATTTTCCGTAGTGGAAATCATGAGCCAATGCCCTACATATTTCGGTAGAAAGAACAAAATGGGAGATGCTGTGGACATGATGAATTATTACAAAGACCACACGACAACCATAGGTTCCAAAGCCAAAAAGGAAAATCCCGAT
Organism: Desulfobacterales bacterium HSG16; assembly: GCA_030377965.1. GTDB lineage: Bacteria > Desulfobacterota > Desulfobacteria > Desulfobacterales > HSG16 > JAUCGE01. The sequence goes on along the minus strand of JAUCGE010000223.1, from coordinate 3,232 downwards.
TTAATCGAACGGGGAATCTTCGTGCAAAAGGAATTGCCGGAATATTGCAGCGAATATGAAAAAATCATCGGTAAAGCAATGAAAGGGCGTTCATAAAATGGAAAAGTGCAGGTTGATATTTTCAGGATCAGGCGGGCAGGGAGTGATTACCGCTGCCATTATCCTTGCCGAGGCAGCGGTGATATATGAAGGCCGTAATGCCATCCAGTCACAATCCTACGGCCCGGAAGCCAGGGGCGGAGCTACCAGTTCCGGTATTATCATATCTGATTCGGAAATTTTTTTTCCCAAGGTCAATCAACCGAATGTCTTGGTCTGCCTGACCCAGGAATCATATAACAAATTTCACACAGTGATCCGACCCGGTGGACTTTTAATTACCGATACCCGATTTGTCCAGACATCCCGCAAGGTCGATGCCAGGCCCCGTGACCTGCCCCTTCATTATACGGTCATGGAAAAAATCGGAAAACCAATCGTGCTGAACATATGTATGCTCGGAGCGGTTGTCGGCATGACAAATCTCGTCAAAGCCGAGTCCATATTGAAAGTACTCGAAAAGAGAATCCCTTCCAGCTTTATGGAAATGAACCGCAAAGCCCTTGATCTGGGAATCAATATGGGAAAAGAATTAGCAAGCTGAAAAGAAATTATAAAAGGGGGGCGGCAGGAAACTCTTTGAATATTTTTGCCTGCCCTCTCGTTTCTTTCAAGCTCTTAAAGAAAACAACCCTTTTATCAATTGTCATGCAGACATAAAAATTTGCAGGCACTACTCGAAATCCCCATTCATGCACTCTTTTCGATCACATTTACAGGAGCATATTAAATGAAAGCTGAAGCTGTTTTCGATTTTATGATATGTAATGACGGAATCTGTCCAGTAAAAGAAACATCATGCTTTGAAAAAATTACAAAACCAGCAATTTACGAAGTGATCAAGCTTAAAAACGGCGTACCTCTGTTTTTTGGTGATCATATGGAAAGAATGCGGCAATCTGCTGATATGCTGAATACATCCATTGAAAAGGATAATCAGGAAATAAAAGATAAAATAGCGGATCTCAGTGAAAAAAACAATTGTCTTGACAATAATGTGAAACTTTTATGGTCAAAAACAACAGATAAAACATTGTTTTTGATATATTTCATACCCACGGAATACCCGAGTGACAAGGAATATTTACACGGCATTCACACAATTTTATTTAATGGTACAAGGAAAAATCCCCACATCAAGACCCAGAACACAAGTTTTCGAGAAGAAATTTTAAAGAAACGGCAAAAAGTAAACGCTTATGAAGCTCTGCTCGTAGATGAAAACGGTTATATCACAGAAGGAAGCCGCTCTAATTTTTTCTTTATGGAAAAAAAAATGATTTGCACTCCGCCCTCGGAAGCTGCTCTTCTGGGTGTCACCAGAAAAAAAATTCTTGAAATCTGCCACATGTTAAAAATTGATGTCATTGAAAAAGCTCTTGAACTTGAGCGGTTAAATCAAATTGAAGGAGCTTTTATCACAGGAACCACAGTGGATGTACTTGCTATAGGCTCCATTGAAGATAAAAAGCTCGATTCTCTTGCAAATCCAGTGATCAAAAAAATTAACGATAAGTACAAAAGGATGGCAACCGATTATATTTCCACAAATATGCTCTGATGCCATCTGTTTCTGTTTTTCCCGCACTCCAAAAGAAAATCCCTTATTTTAACATGAGTTCATATGTATCTAAATCTCTTTTTTTGATGTGAAATGAAAGGATGCGGCTCTGATAATTTTCAACGTATCCTCTCAATTTCCGTTTCGCCTTTTGAAATTTTGAGTTTTGCAGGCTGCTGATCATTTTTTTGACATCATCCACCCTGCCTTCACAGATAATATGAGGCCCGTCTCCAATGAGAACTTCCCATTCGCCTGCCACAGTTATTCCCAACTCATTCATGCATGGATAAAATTCCTCTGAGCTAAATTTGTCATAGGCTTCTTTTTTATCTCCTATGACCTCCCAGGTTTGATTATATTTGGCACAATTTTCACAAAAATCGGTGGTATAATGGTCCATCTTCTCGGTGTTGACGAGTACTTTTGTTTTATAAAAATTTACATGGTTGAGTAAACTGGCGTTCAATGCTCTGTACTTTTTATGGCATAATGCCTTTTCAAGACTCTCAAGATCACCGGCTACACTTTCAAATACGATCTCGCTATAAGCGCCGATAAGCACTGTCCATCCAGCAGCAGTGTCAAGCCCTAACTCCTTGAGGCCCGGAATGAAGTCATTTATTATAAACTTGTCATATTCCTCATTTTTCCCTGGAATTATTGAGTAATAGTGATTCAGCTTTACGGACATAACGCTATCCTCCCTGCAAAATAGTTTTTAAATATTGTAAACAAAAATGTTTTTCATACCGCAAAATCCGAAAAAGGTCTTTCTCCAGTGGTCAGACATGTATCAAATTGTAGCTTGCCGACTTGTACCCTTTAACCTTTTGTATATGAAAGGAAAGGATACGGCTTTCATAATTTGTCACGTATTGCTTCAGTGTTTTACTTGCGGCCTGAAATACGGTGCATTGCAGGTTATCGATCAAATCCTCCACATTCTGAACCCGGCCTTCACAGATAATATGAGGGCCGCCGCCTATAAGCACTTCCCACTCACTGGCTATGTGTACTCCCATCTCTTCCAGGCAGGGATAGAACTCTTCGGAGGTAAATTTATCATATTCCGCTTTTTTGTCGTTTTTTATATTCCAGGTCTGGTTAAATTTTATTGTATCTTTTTTGATGTCCGTGGAATATGAATCAATTTTTCCGGTTTTTACAAGCACTTTTGTTTTATAATCTTTAATGAAGTTGAACAGTTTTATACTCAAGTCTTTATATTTGGGATTCTGTAACGATTTTTCGATAAGTTCCAGATCATTGCCCACTGTCTCAAGTATAATTTCGCTATAGGCTCCAATCAATATTGTCCATCCAGCTACGGCATGAATCCCCAGTTTATTAATGCCGGGGATAAATTCTTTTATCATGAATTTTTCATAATCCGTGATTTTGTCAGGAATAATTGTATAATAATGATTCAATTTTACCGGCATTGGCAAATCCCCCCCTGTATAAGTGTTTTGAGCAAAAATTCATTTCCATCTGAATGAAAGCTGCACAGTGTAATTTCATTACCATATTACAATTTTTAAAAAAATTCAATTTTTTTTGAGTTATACA
>JAUCGE010000035.1 GCA_030377965.1 Desulfobacterales bacterium HSG16 | reverse complement strand
ACGAGAGGTTTTTCAGGTCTTTCAATACACTAATATTACTCACCTGCGTAGAACTCAAATCGAGATACGAGAGGTTTTTCAGGTCTTTCAATACACTAAAATCACTCACCTGCGTAGAACTCAAATCGAGATACGAGAGGTTTTTCAGGTCTTTCAATACACTAATATCACTCTCCTGCGTAGAACTCAAATAGAGAGACGAGAGGTTTTTCAGGTCTTTCAATACACTAATATCACTCTCCTGCGTACCAGTCAAATTGAGAGACGTGAGATTGTTCAGACCTTTTAGTCTTTTCGATAAATCTTTTATGTTTGGATAACTCAAGTCAAGTATAGTTGATCTAATCAAAACAGCCGAAGATCCACTGCCTTCCTTTTTAATTTCAGCCAATGTCGAAAAATCGTCTTCATAAACCGGAAGTTTTTTCCCTGGTTCAAGTTTTTTTGTAAAACCGCTTCCCCATTCAAAACTATCGGCATCACCAAAAGCAAAAACACGACCAAAACCTTCAACGTCATTTAAAGTCAATCCTTCTCTATCAATATAATTCGGCCATAAAAGAAGCTGGCTTTGATTGACCCAAGGCCCCAGCTCTTTATTGATCTGACGAAACGCTTTCTGAAGTTGTAGCTTGCTGTCATTACCTGGGCCAATGCGATATAAAACATCTATCGAATGTGACGTAAAAAGGATGTTTTCAACTATGAAACGCGACGTAAAAGGGCTGTCTTCTTCAACTATTTGCATTCTTTCTTTTTCATCCTGCGAAGTATGTATAACAACGCCGACACTCAACAATCGATTTTTCGGAGCATCATCACCCAATATCTCAAGCCAGGAAGGCAAAGTTATCTCTTTTTCACCTCCTTCAGGACAACATTCCACACTCAACCCAATATCATCAAAACTCTCTTTGCATAACCGCTGTTCTTCCTTCTCACTTCCAAAAACAACTTCCTTATCTTTATCAACAACCCCAAGTTCTTCTACTTCCTGCCTTCCTGCTCTCAATAAATTGACCCGGTATTTCCGCCCCCGCTCAAGAAGATATCTTCTCTGAAATAAATCAGCACCTCCACCAGATTCAAAAGGGTGTAATCGGTCTCATCCAAAACATGGTTGGTTAAATGATAAAAATATCAGACAATTAAGATTTATTGGTTTTTCAAAAATCAAATTTATTGGTTAAAACAGCAAAAAATTGTAGATTTTTTAAAGATATAAATATAATAAGAAGCAAGAAACTCAAATTTAAATTTAAATTATCAAGAGGTTATATTATGGATGGTATAAAAGCAATGCCTTTCGTTACAGAAGAACAATTATCATCCAAAGAAATAAAAAATAAAATTCGTTCGGAGTGTGAAAAACTTATTAATTTTTGTGATGGAGAAAAGGAAAACGATGTGCGCGAAGGGATATCTTTTTTCGAATTTGAAAAAACTTTAAAAACTTTGTTTGCTTCGTTCGGATGCCTCTTTATCCAACTTTTTCTTGCTGCTGGCCATGAACGTCTTGACTATTCAAAGTGGACAGACACAAATTTATATTATGCAAGAAAAAATCCAATTGCCCGGGCGATAAAAACAGTTTTCGGAGAAGTAAAATACTGGAGAACTTACCTCATTAGAAAGGATAATATCGGAAACGGTTTTCACCCTTTGGATGCTGTTTTAGGTTTAACAAGAGATGGGTTTAGTCCTTCTGTTATGAGTCTTGTAACCCGCCTGGCGACCCGTGTCAGTTTCAAAAGTAGCGTGCTGATATATACTTATTTCTACGACTGGTCTCCTTCAACTGAATCAATAGAGAGTTTGGTATTGGGAATTGGCAGAAATGCTGGTAACTACATGGAAGTTGTTGATCCACCGGAAGGTGACGGTGAAGTCCTGATAATAGAAAGCGATGGCAAGGCCACGCCGACAGCAACAGAAGAAGAATTGAATAAAAGGCGCGGGGAACGCAAAGGTAAAAAAACGTCCTGTTGCAACAGGCATAGAAGCAAACAAAAACGGAAAAAATCCAAGCGCAAGCGTCGTAAAAAAGGTGATAAGAGTAAAAATGGACGCAGCATAACGATTGTTGTCATGTACACACTTAAACGAGGCAGTGACGGATTGTTACACGGCCCGATCAATAAAATTGTTTGGGCATCTTATGCGCCTCGAAAAGTGATGCTTGCATGGGCGCGCAGGCAGGCAACCAAAAGAGGGTTTCCACCGGATACAAACAAGCGTATCCACATTGCAGTTGATGGAGAAAAATGCCTTAAAGACGGTTTTGAAAAATTATTTCCCCATGTAACTTTTGCATTGGATATTCGCCATGTAGAAGAATATTTGTGGAAAGTTGGGCGTGCTTTTTTTAGCGAAGGTAGTGACGAATTACATAAGGAGGTTGAAGAGTTAAAAAGCATGCTCTATGAGGGCCGTTCATCCGAACTCATTTCCCTTCTTAAAGAATGGTATAATGAACTATCCCCGCGTGCAAAACGTGATGAAAAGAGAAGAGATATATTGTCAACAACAATAAAATATATGGAGTCACGACTTGATATGATGAATTACAAAGAATATATTGACGAAGATTTACCTATTGCTTCCGGGATTGTTGAAGGTGCGGCACGTTATGTTGTTGGAGAACGAATGGATTGTTCCGGGATGAGATGGATTCCTGAAAGAGCAGAGGCTTTGCTTCATCTCAGATGTATCGAACTAAACGGCGACTGGGATCGTTTTTTTGACTGGGAATATGGACGATGGAAGGATAAACTTTTAAATGAAGAAAAGGTACTGATAAGAACAAATGAACCGATGGAACTACCTGACGCTGCTTAATATTTTTGCTTTGGATAAGAAAAACTGCACCCGTCTGATTTGGATTTCCCCCTGGTTTCAATGCCTCGCAATTTTGGCATCACCTTCTGAACAAGCTGATCTTCAAAGGCAATTTTCATCGCTTTAGCAAGATGGGCATCATCGTTGTTTCTCTGAGCCTCCATTACATCGGGATAATTGGACATGTAATATTCAATAGATTGCCACACTCTGTGCCCCAAAGCTTTGCCGACTTTGGACAACGAAGTGTTCATTTCTTCAACGAAACCTTTGTATGGCAAAATATGTTCATCACTGAATTTGCTTTGCTTGCACCACCAGCTTTCCCAAAGTTTTCGAGATAACAGCGGGGCATAATCTCCCAGTGGCTTAAGCTGCTTGCGCCGTTCCAGCGTAGTTGGACGAGGGAAGTTGATTACAATGCCTCGATCCAGAACCTTATCAGACAGAGATTTGGTCGTTTCATCCTGATTCATTGTACCAGCCCACAGCACATTTCTTCCCAGCGAAAGGTTATAGTGCTGAATACCAGCACCAAGTTTCACTTCCAAGCTGGGTACTCCATCACCCTTTTGGCCGCGTCGTAACTCAAGCTTGCTTAAAAACTCGGCAAAATAGAGCTCCACATGGGCAAGATTCATCTCATCCATCAGGATCAGACTCATGACATCCTTAAGTCCAAGAGGATAAGTCTCAGAGATCGCCTTTTGACTTTGAGCCAGTAACCGGAGAACGGGCTGGGCATCGAACTTGTTATCGATTGAATTGAAAAAACCAAGCATTGATTCCTGACTGTCCCAGTTTGGCTGAACCGACAGGCTCAGGAAGTTAATCCCACCGAAATGTGAATAAAGTCTTGGCAACTCGGATTTACCTGTTCCACTCACCCCAGCCAACACGGTCATCGGTGACCATTCTGACGTTTTGAGTGCTGTATGGAATGCGTGTAAAATTCTGCGCTGGAATTTCAACCCATAATCAATGCAAGACGCACTAATCCCATCAAGCCATTGAAGCTCGTCCACTTTCTCAACAGAGCGAGACCGTTCTTTTTGAATGTAGGGATCTTCAATGTCCCTGATTCTTGCTTCCCGGTCCTGTTCGCGCTCATAAGATGCTTGCAAACGCTTCAATTCTTCCATTAGTCGATTGTTGTCAGCATCCACCGATTCAAAGCGTCGCCGCCATGATTTGTTGTTATCCGATAGTTCCGCGATCTGCATTTCCAAATCAGACTGGACACGCGCTGCGCCTCTAATAACTTCATTTTCCTCAGAGAGCCGCTCGCAAGCCATTTGCAGTTCTTCTTTTTCAGATTTTATACGGTGAAAGGATTCCTGCATCTCCTGTGTTGGTCGTGTTGCCAAATCATTTCGCAGCCTTTTAATCTCCTCCTCATAAGTCTTCAACTTCAGCAACACCGCAGCCGGGTCTTCATTGCCCAGCTTGTGTTTCAGCTCTTCAAAGTTAGAGATCAGAGTACTGCTTATTCTGATTGATTCTCTCAGGCGTGAAATTTCATCTTTGAGCGCGGCTTTTTCATTTTCGAAAGATTGCTTCCGCTCCTCAACTTTGACATCGACTTCACTATTTACATTCTGCTCTCTCTCATCCAGAGCGTCCTTGCGTGATTGTAGTCGTTTCTTTTGGTATTCAAGATCTTCTTTCAGTTCATCCAAGCGGGCTTGAGTTTGAATCGCAGCTTTTCTTTTCTCATCCAGCTCATCTTTTTCCTTTTGAAGCGAAGCCTCATGATGCTTTAATTTTTCGGCTATTTCTTTTTCCAGAATTGAGACCCGGGACTTTCGCTCATTCAATACCTCTTTTTCAATTTCAGCCAAACAACTTACCCGTTTTGTTTCTAGTTCCTTTTCCTGCTTTGCGCGGAAGGTAAAAAACTCTTCGTCAAGCCTTGCTCTTTCATCAGCAAAGCCATTATCCCTCTGAATTTCAGCCCTTTGAATCGCAAGCTCTCTTTGCCTCAATTTTTCTTTTTCGGCCTCAATTGATTCCCATTCACCCACGCATCGGGCTTCTCGTTGCTCCAGTTGTTTTCTGAAAGCCGCTAACTTCAGACTTCTTGATCTCTGGGAAAATTCAGTGACACGAATTTCAAAATTTTGATCTATTCTGAGTCACAGATTCATATACGAGTTGCAGATCGGTTCCGGGATATTTTGTTTCTGTTTCATTTAGATGTTCAAAAAGTTGGGCCATACTTCGATCTGCAGCAGGTGTTGATGCTCCATGCACCCTGACATACAATTTTTTTGATTCAACATCCGGAATTATATCTGCGTCCATGACAAATAGGTATTGTAGCAGACTTCTTGCTTTTGGAGAATCGACCGTCGGTCCTCTCACTAAATCGACCATAGCCGTTTCCGCTCGATATGCGATCATTTTTATTGTATCCGTCAGACGTTTTCGACCTGGAAGTAATCGGTTGAATCGATCCTTCTCCTCAAGCTCCGCCCATGTTATATGTTTTTCGGTATCCTTCAAAAGCGCCAACAGTTCGTTACATTGATGTTCTAAATTTTCAATCTCTTCCAACAGTTCCGCCTTTTTTCTTACCCATTTTTCATATTTTTTGGATTCGTTTTCCGTCACTGGGTGAAGTGTCATTTTCGCGAATCTGGCGTTTCGGTATCTCAGCTTGTTTAAAAGTGAACACCGCTGTTTGTTCAATTCACGCCAAGCCGGATTGACGACCTTTTCCGTGTCAGGAAACTCAATGTCTCCATACTCAACAATCCTATCAATATCAAAGTGTTGAAGCATATATCGAAAGAAGTTTTCCTGACACCATCGACTAAACATACGAGCAGAAAATTGGGTAAATTCGAGATCGTAGGCGGTGCTTATCACGCTTGTCTGATGTCCGGAATCGGTCAGTTTTCTCGCCTCTCGCATCCAAACGGCTTTCTTGCCCGAACCGACAAGGCTACCCATCTCGCAAAGTTTCATTTTCACGGTTTCGCCAGCGGGCATGACCACTTCATGTTCGGTGAACCATTCTTCAGGCCAAGCCTCGCTCGGATGTTTGTGATAGGTAATACAGCCGATACGATGTTCCCTCCACATTTCATCAAAAAACACCGGGCTATATCCCTCTCTGTCGAACACGAGTATAAAACGAGATAAAAGCGGATTTTCTTTAAGTTCCAAGTCGGAGGGTTGATTGGGAACATCTTTCAGCAGTCTCGGAACAATATCCTCTCTCAGGGTTGTCAGCAAACCTGGATCTGTCACCTTTTCAACTACGAAGAATGGCCTGCCGATAGCATCATTTACCCAGTAATCTGTATGGCCTCTCAGACACAGACGTTGGCGCGACACATATCGTCTGGGCAATTTTGTCAAACGTCCGTTATAAACACACACATGCCCGTCAATATACAACGTTCCTATCGCTTCATAATCACTGTTCAACCAGCGATCTGAAAGATTGGCTGCCCAAACTTCCGCAGCGTCTCCCACACTCATCTCGTCCAATTTGTTTCTCAAACATCGGACTTCAGGAACACGATCCAAGCCCAACAGCTTCCCAAATTCGCCTGGTGCCTCCTTCTTCAATTGTTCCACATTCTTGATTCTGCACAGCGCCATGAAGGCCATCAGCAATAAAATATGAAATGCAGTGTAGTAACCTTTTACTTTTCCAAGTATTTTTTCCGCGCCGCAACACAGCCCGTTTCCCAACAGCGCAGGCAGGGCGCACAAAACTCCGCCATTTGGAACATCTATACTGGCTTCAAAATGAACTGCTGCTCCTACACATTTCCCAATTGACGCAATCACTCGCTCGCCAACCCTGGTGCATGCTGTTCCCATGCCGTCTGCCGCCACGGCATCCGAAACGCTTCGGGCAGACTTTGAAATGACGGTTTCATTATCCTTTGTTTCCAACAGACGACCGGTATTGATCGCTTTCCTCAAAGTGTCATATTTCACATCAATTTCTTCTGCGACATCCTTCCTTGTGTTTCCCTGATCCAAAAGTAGTTGAGCTTTTTCGAGCACTTCTTTTGTAAGCACGTTTCCACTTTTGTTTCTAATCTGCTTTTTAAAAAATGCCTTGATGCCGCCTGTTCGAAGTTTTTTTAATGCTCTGTCAACACTTGATTTACTTACTCCAAAGGTCTTGATGATATCAGTAGGTCGACATGATCCTGATTCTATTAGTTGCGAAGTGACCACACGAAACATGCGTTGATCATCTGGATCGTGATAATTAATCGGATGCATTCCCACATAATATGTCCAACGCTGATCGCCTCGCCAGACACTGAGAAAATCATTGATTTGAGTGGCTCCTTTTGGAATCATCGGGAGGATTAATTGTGACATTACTCTTATTCCTTTCATAAATTTTTTCTCAATTCTTCAATGAAATATGTGTCACTTTTATTTTCCGAAAGCAAGAAGAATTTTTCTTTTTTTTGAATCAGTATAACCAATTAATATTACACATGAAATATTGATTTTTGACAGAGATATGTAGGAAACAGAGATCAAGAGGTCTGAACTTATTATTATCGATTTTTTCTTTCAAATTTTGATGGTTATGGTTTATTCGATCTATTCCCAGTCATTTGAATCAAGACTGGTCAGTTCAGCATTTGTAAACAGTTTGCGGTTATTTAGCAGCATAATGAATTCATCGTTATATCTGACAACTCCGCATATGTAATCTTTCTTCCACCGGGTTCCCATGTCGGGCGGCGGTTCGATCTGGCCTGAAGATAGTTCGATCACCTCTTTTACGGAGTCAGCAAGAGCCCCGATAACAAGTCTGCCCACATCCCGTTCGATCTCCAGAACAATTATGCGTGTACTCGTTTTTCTTTCGATTCTGCCAAAACCGAATTTCTGTCTTAGATCAATGACCGGGATCACGCTGCCCCTTACGTTTATCAACCCGCGCATGAAGGAAGGAGCATCCGGCATCCGGGTGATCTTGACATATTCGAGAATCTCCCTGACATTATGAACGTTGACGGTAAAGAATTCTTCGTCCAGCTTAAATGTCAGATACTGATTTGTTTCAGCTTTTTGTTCTTCTGCCATGCTTGTCGCTTCCTCCTTTCTTTGTCCTTAATTCCCGGATATTTCTTTCTGCCGTAGTTTTATCGGGTCTATAATGAGCGCAACAGTGCCATCGCCCAGAATAGTAGCACCGGCAAAACATTCGATGTTGTTGTAAATATTTCCTAAAGGCTTAATGACTGTCTGGTAGCTGCCTATGATCCGGTCTACGGCAATGCCGATTTTTCCGTCGTTTGCCTCGCACATAATGATTCTTCGCGATGGAGGAACATCTCCTTTGATGCTGAAGCGGGTACGCAGGCAAATATAAGGCAGCATCCGCCCAGATACCTCAATTACATCGTTTCCGTGTGCTTTCTGTATATCCTCATGGGTCTGTTCAAAACATTTTATGACTGCGGTCTGAGGGATCACATACATTTCTCCTCCTGTTTCCGTCAGAAGGCCATCAATAATGGCCAGCGTGAGAGGCAGTTTGATCGTTATGGCGGTTCCGCTGCCCGGTTCGCTTTGAATGCCGAGAGTTCCATGTAGAACCGCCACACGGCGTCTGACCACATCCATCCCGACTCCTCTGCCTGAAACATCGGTTACTTGTACTGCGGTGGAAAAACCAGGTTCTAAGATCAGATTGAATGTTTCATCGTCAGTCAGTTCTGTGTCGGGCGAAATAATGCCTTGCTCTATTGCCCTTGATCTGATGCTGCCAGCATCAAGACCTGCTCCGTCATCCGTGATTCGAATCATTACGTTGCCACCGTCATGCGCTGCGGCTACTCCTATGGTGGCAACAGAGGCTTTACCTTTTGCGGTTCTTTCTTCAGGGGATTCAATGCCATGATCAATGCTGTTGCGGAGGATATGAACCAGCGGATCATCAAGTTGATCGAGTACCGTCTTGTCCAGTTCAGTTTCTCCACCCTCAACCACTAATTCTATTTTTTTATTCAGTTCCACAGATAGATCTCGAATCATGCGTTTGAACTTGCCGAAGATCGTATCTATAGGCAGCATACGCATGCTTATGGTATTATCGCGCAAAGCTATGGTGAGCCGTTCTACCTCTTCGGCAATGTTGGCGGCAACCGCATCCTCTGAAGTGGAGGCATGCTGTGATAACCGAGCCTGGGCGATCACGAGTTCACCGACCAGATCGACCAATGCGTCAAGCTTCTGGGCTGGGACCCGCAGACTGTTTGTGCGTAGAGCTGTACTCTGATCATAATGCAGGTTGCGGGTATGCTGTTGTTCAGCGACTGCCGCTTCAACTTTGCTCTCATCAACAAGCTTTTCCTTTATCAGTATCTGGCCAAATAATGGTTTTTTTCGCAGGGATTCCTTCAGTTCTTCCGAAGTGATCTCCTTTTTGTCTACCAGAATTTCACCAAGCAGTTTGTGGGATTTTGAAGCCTGTATGTTGTCAGCATCCGTGATGATGGTGATATCCAGTTTACATTCACTTTCTACGAAAATAAATACGTCACGAATATCATTTTTGTTTTGATGCGTGGTAAGGATTATATCCCAGCGCAGATAACAGGATTCTGGATCAAATTCGTTTATAGCTGGAATCCCGTCATGGTGGCAGACCACTGTGCATTGTCCCATATCCCTTAATTCATTGAGCAGGGGGATGAGGTTGTTCCCTGCCCGGAATATTTCCTGCATGGGTACAAAGCTTATCCTGAAAATAGTAATCGGATGTTCTTTTATACGATTTTTCCCCGTTGATTCGGGTAGTTGTTCTATCTCCTCCGATTTTTCCCCCAGGATCGATTGCAATTGATCGGTTATCATGGTGCGTTTTTCACTATCTTCAGTTTTGCCGTCAAGCATTCCGCGAATAATGTCGCAGGAAGAAAGAGTCAAGCTGATCAGTTTTTGATCGGCTGTCAGCCGCCCGTATCGTATTTCCTCATAAACGCTCTCCAGAGCATGGACGAAGCCAGCTATATCATCAAAGCCGAACATTTTGCCCGAACCTTTGATTGTATGCAGTGTACGGAAAATGCGATTGATCAGTTTCGGGACACCGGGCTGTATTTCCAGCTCCAGCAAGGCTTCTTCGAGATCATTCAGCATCTCGAAAGCTTCGGCTCGATAAGTTTCTCTGAATTTTTCTTCATCCATTTTTTTAACCTCATCCTATAATTTTTTTCAATATGTTAATCCATGTTAATATATTCAAAGTTATCATGTTTTTGTAAAAAAAACAAAATTATATTGAACTGCAAAAATCTTTACTCAGGCAAAAAGTAAATTTCTCTGGCTTGACAGGGAAAGATGGGTTTTGCTCATCAGATTCAGACACAATCTATCGAAAAAAGTTAAAAATTATATGGTTAGATAAGTACCTAACCAATATTTTTTTAACATTTCTAAAGGAGTGGCCATGATCATTGTTCACGAACATATGCACGCATGAAAATCGGAAAAAGTCGAGAACGTAAAATCAGCAACTTACATTGATTTACATAGGAGTGCAAAAATAGAGCGTAGCGGTTTTTTGCTTACTTATATTTGCGAAAAACCGCTACGCTCTATTTCCGCACTCCATTGTAGTGGCATCAGAAAAGGTTACAAAACTTTTGTACAGGTAATTACTTAATTTTGCGTGGAAAGCGGAAGCTGTCTGTGCTGTTTTAGATAAAAGACGGCGAAATTTTCGCGTTTGGTATAAATTGCGGAGGGTTTGGCTTCTCGTTCCCGGACTTTTTTAAAAGTCCGGGAGGATTTTTTTATGTGCTGATGCCGCCTGTTTTGAAGATTATCAGACAGCACCTGTTTTTTTCTATCCGTTTTCTTTTTCAAAAGTTTTCATGAAATCGACCAGGGTTTCGATGGCTTCAAGGCTTGTGGCGTTGTAAATGGAGGCTCTGCATCCACCTACTGATCGATGGCCTTTTAATCCGCCGAATCCATTTTCCTGGGCGGTTTTAATGAATTTCTGCTCAAGATCTTCGCTGGGAAGGCGGAAGGTGACATTCATAAGAGAGCGGCTGTCTTTGTCTGCCGTGCCTCTGAAAAATTCGCTTGTGTCGAAAAGATTATAGAGGAGTCCTGCTTTTTTCCGGTTGATCTCTTCTATCTTTTCTATACCGCCCACTGTTTCTTCGAGCCATTTTAAAACCAGGTCGATAGTATAAATGGCAAAACAGGGAGGAGTATTGTACATTGAATTTTTAGATGAATATGTCGTGTATTTGAGCATGGACGGCAGATCTTCCGGCACTCTTTTTAGCATATCGTCTCTTACTATCGCCATGCAGACACCAGCAGGGCCGATGTTTTTCTGCGCCCCGGCATATATCATGCCAAAGGGAGATATATCGAATTTTTTGGACATGATATCAGATGACATATCCGCAATGAGGGGAACATCGCCGACATTTGGGAACTGATCCCATTGTGTTCCCTTTATTGTGTTGTTGGAAGTGATATGCGCGTAGGCAGCATCTTTGTTGAAGCTGATATTTTTTGGGATATAGCAATAATCCCTGTCATCAGATGAGGCTACAGTTTCACATTTTTTATTCTGGATTTCAACTTCCTTGATGGCCTTTGTTGACCATGTGCCGGTATTGACATAGTCGGCAGACTGGCCTTCGGGCAGAAAATTCATGGGAATCATGCAAAATTGAAGGCTTGCACCGCCCTGAAGAAACAGTACATGGTAATTATCTCCGAGATTCAGCAGTCGTTTTGTCCTTGCGACAGCGTCATTTATCACATCATCGAATTGTTTGGACCTGTGGCTGATTTCGGTTATGGACATTCCAGAACCCTTGAAACTCAGGAATGACTCCTGGATTTCTTCAAGTACACTTAAAGGAAGTGCTGCTGGTCCTGCATTAAAATTATAGATTCTGTTTTCTGTCATGATACCTCCGTTTAAATCATAATATGGTCTTGAATACCTTAATAATAAAAGAGGAGTAATTTTCAGATAGCTCTCAAAATGTCAATGGGTAAATGGGTGATTTGTACGTTTTTTCTGAAATCATTGACAAATGAGTGTATGATAGCCTAATTATTATCGTTACAAGTCGTTTTTTTTGAATATACGGGAGATGCACATGGAGTCTATCAATAATTTTTTTTCGTTTCTTGTCGATTTTTTATTTTTTCATCAGAAGTCGACTGCTGTTACATTGTCGATGCTGATTATTGTCATATTGATAGCGTTTTATATCAATCGTAAGCGTGATGCAGGCGGAAATATTTCGTTTCTGGATAAAAGCAGGACAGGTGTAGTGGGAGTCAGAATCTTTCAATTGGAAGAAGAAAGGCAGCGCAAGAATAACTGGCTGATTCCTTTGTGGCTTCCCGCCAAAAACATGCTGTTCCATGTGAAAATGATTCTGCCCAAAGGAGAATATGAAATAAAGGGATACTGGCAGGCCAATACTTTAACTGGAATGGATGATAAAAAGATATTTGAGCAACGATCCATTGAAACCACAAAACATGTCTTCAATATCTCCGATATGGCAAGATTTGCCATAGAAACCCAGAAAAGTGTTTCATTTGAACTGACCACTGCAAAAAAAATGCTGCAAATCGATTGTCCAGATAAGGCAATATTTGAATTTGATCCAGAAAAAGCCTCTTTACCACTGCCCATTTCAGATCCTTCATTTAAGAAAATCGGTCCGGCATTTGAAAAAGCCAAAGCAAAAAATCTGTGGAATATACCGTTGACTGATCCTCGTATAACACTTGGAATTTTCAAAAGAATCAGGGCTATGGGCAGGAAAGTTGATCAGGCCAGTGTAAGAAATCGGCAGATGAAATCGGATCTTGACAGAGCTATGGCCCAGTTGAAAAAAGTTCAAGGGCAGAAAAAACAGGCAACTGGGAAAAAACCGCAGTCCAAAAAACCAAAAAAAGCATAAAATATGGATTTTCAGCCGGATAAAAGCATCAAGGCTGCGGCTTGAGATCTGTACTGCTGATATTTTTCTTGCAGAATCCGGGATAAAATGCTAGGGGTCAGGCTGTTTATGCGGAATTATTGGTTTTTCCGATAGATTCCAATATTGAAAATCAACCAGAAACTTGCATCTATGGCAGAAAATAAATGAAAGCCCTTTTAGCACTTGAAGACGGAAGAACATTTGAATGTCGATCATTTACGGGTGGCGGTGAGAGCAGCGGAGAAGTGGTATTCAATACCAGTATGACCGGCTATCAAGAAGTGCTTACCGATCCCTCATATACCGGGCAGATAGTCACAATGACTTATCCTCTGATCGGTAATTACGGGATAAATCCTGAAGATATCGAGTCTGAACGAATACAGGTATCCGCATTTATAGTCCGTGAATATCAGGATTTTCCCAGTAATTTTCGTTCCACCGAAACCCTTGCTCATTATTTGGACAGATACAAGGTGATGGGAGTGCATGAGCTGGACACACGCGCATTGACTCGCCATATACGGAAAGCTGGTGCAATGCGAGCCTGTATTTCCACAGAAAACCTTGATCCGGTTTCTCTGGCCCAACAGGCAAAAGCCATACAGGGAATAGAAGGTGTTGATCTGGCCAGCAGGGTAACTGCTCAAAAGCCCTATTTCTGGAAAGACGGACATCCTGTTGTCTGCGAAGAATCTCCAGAGAAAATGGATAAAAAAATATGGAAGGAAACAGGAAAAAAATTTTCCATTGCCGCATTGGATTTCGGGATAAAATACAATATCCTGAGATGCCTTGAATCTGTCGGATTCGAAGTTCTCGTCCTTCCTGCCGATACATCGGCTGATACGATCAGGGCTATGGAACCGGACGGAATTTTTTTGTCAAACGGGCCAGGTGATCCAGAGCCTGTGGCCTATGCGGTCGAAACCATAAAAAATCTTCTCGGATTTAGACCCATGTTCGGGATCTGTCTTGGCCATCAGTTGATGGGGCTTGCTCTTGGGGGAACAACCTTCAAATTGAAATTCGGCCATCGCGGAGCTAATCAGCCGGTCAAGAATCTTGCAAATGATCGAATAGAGATCACATCTCAGAATCATGGGTTTGCAGTCAATCTTGACAGCCTTGATTCTGATGATTTTACAATCACTCATATCAATCTTAATGATAACACCCTTGAGGGATTCAGGCACAAAAAAATACCAGCCTTTGCGGTTCAATATCACCCGGAAGCCTCTCCAGGACCTCGGGATGCCATGTACCTTTTCGATGAATTCAAAACAATGATTATAAAAAGCCGGTAATTCATCCGGTTTCGGAAGTTTATATTATGCCCAAACGCACGGATATCAAGAAGATATTGATCATCGGAGCAGGTCCGATCATCATCAGCCAGGCATGTGAGTTCGATTATTCAGGAACTCAGGCATGCAAGGCTTTAATGGAAGAAGGTTATGAAGTTGTGCTGGTCAACAGCAACCCTGCCACCATAATGACTGACCCGGAGACAGCGCATAGAACGTACATCGAGCCTGTCACTCCCGAAGCTGTAGCATTGATTATCGAAAGGGAAAGACCAGATGCTCTTTTGCCCACACTGGGCGGTCAGACCGGTCTTAACACGGCTATCAAAGTCGCAGAAATGGGAGTACTCGACAAGTTTGGCGTTGAGATGATCGGTGCCACTGTAGAGTCGATTGAAAAAGCCGAAGACCGGGAACTTTTTCGCGGTGCAATGGAAAAAATCGGACTCAAGATTCCTGAAAGCGGATTTGCAACAAACATGGATGAAGTCAGGCAGGTGGCCGAAGATATAGGATTTCCCATAATCGTGCGCCCCAGTTTCACCCTCGGAGGTACGGGCGGAGGTGTAGCCTACAATCCTGAAGAACTTGACACTCTTTCCAGATCTGGTCTTGACGCAAGCCTGAATACTCAAATCATGCTGGAGCAGTCGGTTCTAGGCTGGAAGGAATATGAGCTTGAGGTCATGCGGGATAAAAATGACAACGTGGTCATTATCTGTTCAATAGAAAATCTTGATCCTATGGGGGTTCATACCGGGGACAGTATCACAGTGGCTCCTGCTCAGACATTGACCGACAGGGAATATCAGTGTCTGCGGGATGCTTCCATTGATATCATGCGGGAAATCGGGGTGGATACCGGCGGTTCCAACGTGCAGTTTGCCATAAATCCTGAAAATGGAGATTTGATCATTGTTGAAATGAATCCAAGAGTTTCCAGATCAAGCGCGCTTGCATCCAAAGCCACCGGGTATCCAATAGCAAAGATCGCTGCAAAACTTGCTGTAGGATACACTCTGGATGAAATACCCAATGATATAACCGGTGAGACAATGGCTTCGTTCGAGCCTGCACTTGATTATTGTGTGGTTAAGATTCCGAGATGGACATTTGAGAAATTTCCCGAAACAAAAGATTATCTGACAACAGCCATGAAATCTGTGGGCGAGACCATGTCCATAGGAAGGACATTCAAAGAAGCTTTTCAGAAAGGCTTGAGATCACTTGAAATCGGGCGTTCTGGCTTTGGAGCCGATGGAAAGGATATTATCGTATCTCAGGCCCAGATTGAGGAAAAACTTGCCACGCCCAATTCCCATAGGATTTTTTACCTGCATCATGCATTACTTGCGGGCATGACTATGGAAAGAATTTATGAACTGACCGGTATTGATTACTGGTTTTTGTTTCAGATGCAGCAGATACTTGATCTGGAAAAAGAAATTGCAGAAATTTTTGCATCATCAGTCGGGAATCAAGCGCTTCTGGGGAAAGAATTGCTCAAAAAGGCAAAAAAGAACGGTTTTTCAGACCGGCAGATAGCTCATCTCACAGGTATTGATGATAGCAGGATAAAATCATTGAGAAAAGAGATGGGCATAAGACCGGTTTACAAGCTCGTAGATACATGTGCTGCAGAATTTCAGGCTGCCACACCCTATTATTATTCCACCTATGAAATCGAAGATGAAGCAAGGGTTTCCGACAGGAAAAAGGTCATGATTTTAGGCGGGGGGCCAAACCGGATCGGGCAGGGTATAGAGTTTGATTATTGCTGTGTTCATGCCTCCTATGCCCTGGAAGAAGAAGATGTGGAAAGCATAATGGTAAACTCCAATCCCGAAACTGTCAGCACTGATTATGACACTTCTGACAAGCTTTATTTCGAGCCTCTGACCGAAGAAGATGTGCTGCATATCGTGGAAACCGAAAAACCGATGGGTGTCATAGTTCAGTTCGGGGGCCAGACTCCGCTGAATCTTTCTGTTCCCCTGGCAAAAGCCGGTGTTCCGATTCTTGGGACACAACCGGAAAGCATTGACAAAGCTGAAGATCGCGAACTTTTTCAGGCAATGCTTAAAAAACTCGGTCTGGTTCAGCCGGAAAACGGTACTGCCCTGAATGTCGAAGATGCGTTAAAAGTAGCTGAAACAATCGGATATCCTGTGATTGTTCGACCTTCTTATGTTCTTGGAGGCCGGGCCATGAAAATCGTTTATGAACCTTCCGACATGGCAAATTTCACCCAGCTGGCAATTGATGCATCACCAGGACATCCTGTATTGATCGACAAATTTCTGGAAGAAGCCATTGAGGTGGATGTGGACGCTATTTCAGATATTGGAGAAGGAGCCGATAAAAAAACGATCATTGGCGGCATTATGGAACATATCGAAGAGGCCGGAGTTCATTCCGGGGATTCCGCATGTATGCTTCCGCCTCAGACCATTGAAGAAGATGTACTTGCCGAGATTTCAATCGCTACAAAGGCTATGGCTGCGGAATTGAAAGTAGTCGGACTCATGAATGTGCAGTACGCTGTAAAAGGCGGAAGAGTTTATGTTCTGGAAGTAAATCCCAGGGCATCAAGAACGATTCCTTTTGTCAGCAAGGCCACTGGTGTGCCGCTGGCAAAACTGGCAACAAAGGTGATGCTCGGAAAGCGTCTTGACGATCTTGGCCTGACATCAGAGGTTATACCTGCCCATATCTCAGTAAAAGAGGCTGTGTTGCCCTTTGATCGTTTTCCTGATGTGGATACTCTGCTGGGACCGGAGATGAAATCCACCGGAGAGGTCATGGGGATTGATACGGATTTTGGCATGGCCTATGCCAAAGCTCAGACAGGAGCAGGACAGCACCTGCCAAAATCCGGGTGCGTGTTCCTCAGTGTCAAGGATAAGGACAAAGAGGCTGTTTTTCCGGCAGCCCGAAAATTTCAGGAAATGGGATTTGATATCATGGCTACACCAGGAACCGCTTCTTTTTTAAGTACAAAAGGAGTCACTGTTAAAATCGTGCAGAAGGTTTCTGCCGGTCGGCCTCATGTGGTAGATGTTATCAAGAATGAAAAAATTCAGCTTGTAATTAACACGAGTTCAGGAAGCCGGACAAGGAATGACGGATACATGATTCGTCGTGCGGCAATAAAGTACGGTCTCCCCTATGTCACAACAATTTCAGGGGTAAAGGCTGTGTGTAAGGCCATTGAGGCGCTCAAGCACTCAAGACTCGGTGCAAAAACCATCCAGGAGTATAATAAATAAAATGGACTTTTGCGATAAACCACGCGAAGCATGTGGATTGTTCGGTATTCACGGGCATCCTGAAGCATCCAAACTGACATATTTCGGCCTTTACGCTCTACAGCATCGAGGGCAGGAAAGCGCTGGAATAGCGGTACTCAAAGATAACGAGGTAGTCTCTTATAAGGGCATGGGCCTTGTGCCAGAAGTCTTTAAAATGCCACATCTTGAAGAACTGACGGGCGAAAATGCTATCGGCCATGTCCGATATTCCACCACAGGCTCTTCCATACTGACAAACGCCCAGCCTTTTGTAGTACGGCACAGGAACAAATCCTACGCTGTAGCACATAACGGCAATCTGGTGAATGCGAATGGCTTGAAAAACGAACTTGAGGAAGCCGGGTCGATTTTTCAGACAACTATGGACAGCGAGATTTTTCTCCACTTTTTTGTCAATAATCTGAAATACGGATTCGAACAGGCCCTGCTTTACACCGTATCAAGGCTTAAAGGCGCATACTCTTTTATCGTGCTTACAAGCCAGGGCGAAGTCATAGGAATAAAAGACCCCAACGGTTTTCGGCCCCTCTGTCTGGGGAAAATAAAAGATAATTATGTTCTTGCTTCCGAATCCTGCGCCCTTGATCTGGTCCAGGCCGAATTTGTCAGGGAACTTGATCCAGGAGAGATTTTAGTCATCAGCAATGACGGACTCAAGCGGATGAAAACTCCTTCACCGACTAAAAAAACTTTCTGCATTTTCGAATTCATATATTTTGCCCGACCCGATTCTACTATTCACGGGAAAAATGTTTATATCACCAGAAAAAATCATGGCAGACGCCTTGCACAGGAAGCACCGGCCAAAGCCGATTTTGTCATGCCTTTCCCGGATTCGGGTAATTACGCTGCAATCGGCTATTCCGAAGAATCTGGAATACCTTTCGAAATGGCCATGATCAGAAATCACTATGTTGGCAGAACCTTTATCCAGCCAACCCAGGAAATGAGGGATTTTGGTGTAAGAATTAAACTTAATCCCGTAAAAGAGCTTTTAAAAGGTAAAGACATTGTTATCATTGAAGACTCAATTATCCGGGGAACTACTGTCAAAACTCGTGTAAAAGCGTTACGGGAGCTGGGTGTGAAAAAAATTCACATGCGGGTCAGCGGCCCTCCCCATAGGTTTCCGTGCCATTACGGCATTGATTTTTCCACCAAAGGAGAATTGATCGCAGCAACAAAAACGGAAGATGAATTAAGAGATTATCTCGGACTCGACAGCCTTCATTATTTAAGCCTTGAGGGCCTTTTGGAATCCACAGGGATTGATCATCCCGAAGATAATTTCTGTAAGGCATGTTTTGACGGCCGCTACCCGGTTGCCTTTGACGAGACAGTTTCCAAGCATTACCTGGAAACCTGAATTTTATCTTTTATCTTTCATCTTTCATCTTTAGGCGTTTCAAAATAAATAATAAGTACCTGATCATATATTATGTAACAATTCGTAGGGGCAATCCCTTGTGGTTGCCCTTTGCTGAAAATACAAAATGTTCCGTTTTCAAGCAGGGCAACCACAACAACAGAATTGCAAGGAGTCAATCAAATGGACGAATCGGAATATCTTAAAGATAATATAGATAACATCCGTAATTTGTTGACAGTTCAGCCTTTGAGAGAATCAGAGGCAAAAAGTCTCAAACAATTAATACGTTTGAGTACAATCATGGAATACGAACCCGACACGCCTATAATCGAAGAGGGAAACACAGATTCTTCCATTTATTTTTTGTTATCAGGCAAGATTCGTGTGGTACGCGAGGGCGTGGAAATCGGTAGTATAGAAAAACCGGGAGAAATTTTTGGAGAGATGCGAATCATAGACGGCCTTGAACGGTCGGCTTCGGTCTTTGCCAGGGAAAAAACGATCTGTCTTGCAGTAAATACGTCAATGGCTCAAAATCATCTTTCTCAGGATGAAAGAGCCGCCCTTCTGCTCCTTTTATACCGTATTGTAACCGAATACAGCGCCATAAGGCTTCGTCTGGCCAATGAAGAAATTGTCGAGGCCAAAAAAGAAATTGAAATGCTGAAACAAGGCGGAGTAAGCTGAAAACCAATGCAGAAAACTGTCCGGAAAAATACGCAGAAAACCGTTTCTTTTTCAAAAGATTCGACAAATATTTTTTTTCATATCCTCACAAAGTGTAACCTTTCGTGCAGGCATTGTTATATAGACCCGGATCAGCACGGCTCAAATACCTTGAAGATTGAAACCATAACTGCCTGGCTGGATCGGTTTTCAGATATTTTTACCAGAGCAAATATAATTTTTCTTGGCGGAGAACCGACTCTTCATCCTGATCTGGCGGAAGCAATAAAATATGCAAAGGCAAAGAATGCAAAATCGATTACAGTCGATACCAACGGATATCTTTTTCATGACTTTCTAAATGCTGTCGATCCTTCTGATGTAGATTTTTTAAGTTTCAGTTTAGATGGAGCTACCAAAGAAACCAATGACGCAATTCGAGGAAAAGGATCTTATGAAACATGTGTTCAAGGTATAAAGGCGGCGGTTTCAAAAGGTTTTGCAGCAAGCCTGATCTATACGGTCAACAGTGAAAATAAAGATGAACTTGGGCTGATGGCTCCTCTTTTATCCGAGTGGGGAATCAAACGCTTTTTTATTCAGGTAATCGGGCTTCGGGGAAATTCCGCCCGAAAAAAATCTGCCCAAAAAAAATCTGCCCGGAAAAATTCCGTATGTGAAAAGTCTTTATACGAAAAAACAGGATCTTTTTCTGAAAAAAATCTGCAATTGACAAAAGATGAATGGCGCGCCATAGTTCCTCCTGCTGCTGAAAATATAGCAGACCATGGAATAATAGTGACATATCCGAAGGTTTTTCTTGATATTGACGAAAGCTTTGAGTGCGCCGGCAATGTGGCTGACAATTATTTCATTTTTCCAAACGGCAGGGTTTACAGGTGTCCGGTTTGCGAAGATTATCCCATCCACGGGCTGATGTTTTCAGAAAACCGGATTGTCGAAACTCCGAAAATAAATGAGACTGATCTTTTCAAGCTCGAAATTCCCGAAGGATGCGTTATAAACAAGATAGTTCAACCGGAAAACCTTGCTTATAAAAAAGACGGTACTCCCGAATATAGGATTGCCTGCTGTATGCTGAAACAAGAAATAACTCCTCGTTTCAATGAATGAAACATCTGCCGACATCAATGAATATATTAATTCCCTGTTAAATTACAAATTTCTGGGATCTCAGGTATCTTTCAAAACTTTGCTGCCAGGTTCTTTGCCCTGTATGGCCTCCCTTTCAAAACCTATGCCCGCTCAGATTGAGCAGAGCCTTACCGCTTCCGGTATAAAAGGGCTGTATCTTCATCAGAAACAGGCCATTGATCTGATTCGGGCAGACCAGCATGTAGTTGTCGCAACTCCCACCGCTTCCGGTAAAACTCTTGTCTATAATCTGCCGGTTTTCGAAAAGATTCTTTTAAAACCAGATACAAAAGCACTTTATCTTTTTCCCTTGAAGGCTCTTGCCCAGGATCAGCTGCGGAATTTTACGCAGATGGCAGAGAAGATACCTTCTCTAAATGGGACAGCGGCAATTTATGATGGTGATACAAGTTCCTGGTTTCGTAAAAAAATCAGAGAAAATCCTCCTAATGTGCTGATGACAAACCCGGAAATGCTTCATCTTTCGATTCTTGCTTATCATGACAAATGGACTCGATTTTTAAAAGGGCTTGAAATTGTAGTGGTGGACGAAGTCCATACATATCGAGGGCTTATGGGATCACACATGGCTCTGGTATTCAGAAGGCTTTTGAGACTTTGCCGGTATTATAATAAAGGATGCCAGCCCCTGTTTGTTTTCAATTCAGCAACTGTTGCCAATCCCGCTCAACTTGCCGAGCAGTTAACCGGACTGGATGTAAAAATCGTAAGCGAAAACGGCGCTCCTGTGGGTAGAAAACATCTGATTTTCATAGATTCAGTATCTGGCCCGGCACAGACTGCTATTTTGCTTTTAAAGGCCGCTCTGCACCGGAAACTGAGAACCATCGTCTATACCCAGTCCCGAAAACTGACCGAATTGATGGCCATATGGGTGTCAACGAGTGCCGGAAAATACGCTGATCGCATAAGCTCTTACAGGGCCGGTTTTCTGCCTGAAGAACGCAGAAAGATAGAAGCGAAACTTTCAAACGGAGAACTTCTGGCGGTTATTTCCACAAGTGCGCTGGAACTTGGCATAGACATAGGCGATCTTGATCTCTGCATTCTCGTGGGATATCCAGGAACCATTGTTGCGACATGGCAGCGGGGAGGTCGTGTGGGCAGAAAGGGCCAGGATTCGGCAATTATAATCATTCCAGGTGAAGATGCGCTGGATCGTTATTTCATACGTCATCCCCGCGAGTTGATCGAAAGAGAACCTGAATCGGCTGTTATCAACCCATTTAATGGACATATCCTTAAAAACCATCTTATGTGTGCGGCTGCGGAAATTCCTCTTAAACATGACGAGCCTTTCATGGCTCAAAAACATGTGAGAGATGGTGTTGCATCACTTGAGTATAAAGGCGATCTATTGATGAGTGCGGACGGAAAAACCTGGTTTTCAAAGTTCAAAGCGCCTCATAGACAGGTAAATTTAAGAGGTACCGGAAGCCAGTTTCAGATCATATGCACCAAAACGGGGGCGAGCAAGGGCAGCATTGACGGTCACAGAGCGTTCAAAGAAACCCATCCGGGCGCGGTCTATCTTCATAACGGGGAAACATATGTTGTAAAAGAGTTCGATCATGATGGTGCAATAATAAAAGTCAGCCCTGAAAAAACAGATTATTATACCAGGGTGCGATCAGATAAGAAAACTGAGATACTCGAAGTTTTTGATGAAAAGCAGGTATGGGGAACAAAGTTTTTTTTCGGCAGCCTGAGAGTTACAGAACAGATTACAGGTTATGAAACCCTGCGCCTCCACGGCAGAAAAAAAATTCGATTTTATCCCCTTGACATGCCGTCTATGATTTTTGAAACTCAAGGATTGTGGTTTATAATTCCGGATCATGTACGTTATGTTATGGAAAAATTATCTTTGCATTTTATGGGCGGAATTCATGCAGTTGAACATGCGGCAATCGGTATTTTTCCTCTGCTGATCATGGCTGACAGAAACGATATGGGCGGTATCTCAATTCCAATGCATGAACAGACGAAAACAGCCGCAATTTTTATTTATGACGGCGTTCCAGGAGGCGCTGGACTTTGTCTTCAGGCATTTAAAAAAGCAGAATCACTTCTGGATCTGTCATTACAGGTGATAGAAGAATGCAGTTGCAGTACCGGTTGTCCATCCTGTGTTCAGTCGCCTAAATGCGGTTCGGGAAATCGGCCTATAGACAAGGCCGCTGCCATGTTTGTCTTAAAACAGATAAAAAAATATGACGGGCCTGTGGATGAAAACCATGCCGATGAAAACCAGGTATATGAAAACCAGGTATATGAAAATCGGGCTGGTACAAGTCGGACAATTCCGGCAATGACTGTAAAACTGTCCGTTGATCAAAAAGTTTTGAATGATGAACAGCAAATATGTGCAATTGAATGTTCAATTGATAATGTTCTTGATAAAACCGAAACTATGAAGAGGGCAGGGCAGGAGCATAAAAATTTTCAAGCTGAAGCTCAAAATATCCGTTTTGGTGTATTCGATATCGAAACTCAACGGTCAGCGCAGGAAGTCGGAGGGTGGCACAGGGCAGATCTCATGTTAGTCAGCTGCGTTGTCATGTATGATTCAAAAGAAGACAGGTATATCGAATATCTCGAAACCCAGGTGGAGAGTTTAATCGAACGATTGAACAAACTCGATCTTGTAATAGGCTTTAATATCAAAAAATTCGACTATCATGTTTTAAGAGGATATACTGATTTTGATTTTAAAAAACTTCCGACTCTGGATCTTCTGGAAGAAATCCATAATCGTTTAGGATATAGGCTTTCTCTGGATCATCTTGCCCAGGCAACGCTTGGAACGAAAAAATCGGCCAATGGACTTCAGGCTCTGAAATGGTGGAAGCAGGGGCAGATAACAAAAATTTTGAAATACTGCAAAAAAGATGTTGAAATCACAAAGGATCTTTTCCTGTTCGGAAAGGAAAACAAATATCTTGTGTTTAAAAACAAGGCAGGTAAAGCTGTCAGAGTACCGGTTGAATGGTAAAAAGTTGAATGGTAAAAAGTTGAATGATAAAAAGTTGGATGGTAAAAAGATAGATGGTAAAAAGATGAATGATGAAAGGAGGCTATCATGAATATCACAGAAGCGATAGAATCAGCTCTGAAAGCTGTTGTCGATTGTCATCCAAAAAGATGTCTCAAAGATGTGGCTGTGGAAGAAGCCGAATCCGACGAGGATGAAGGTTGCTGGTCAGTGACCGTCGGATACGATATGTCTGTTCCGAGTATTTCGAGAAAATCGTCTTTTACCGGGGTCAGTGTCTTTCCGGAAAAATATGTTCGTAAGTACAAGGTTTTCGAGATAGATTCCAAAGACGGGAAAATAATATCCATGAGAAGTAAAAAATAAATCATAACATATGTTTTAAACCACAGATAATCATGATATTGATGATTTGTTATGGCAGGGCGGGGTTCCGTCCCCGCCATCTTTCGGCAGGATTCTTAAAATATCTTGGATAAAATCTGTAATCAGGTTATAACCCAAAGGGTAGGGAAGGACAACGCTCATGACCAACAGCAAAGGAAGCCTATCATGAATATTTATGTTGATTTTACCGGAATCGAAAATTTGTTCAAAAACGCCTTTGATGAAGGCCGTAATTTTCTTTATGAATATGAGGTTTACGAACTCATCAGGTTGATCGGTTCCGAAACCCCCCTTCGTTATCATTTTCATCCAAAAGATTCCCGGCTCGATATCAAAAAAATCGATCAGATGCCAGGGGATAAACTGGTTATCAAGGTGGTGTCCGAGTCTATTTCACATAAAAGCGAAGTGGGCGGTGTCTGTGTTGTCGATAAAGAACCCGAACAGATCCTTTCTGCCATAAGACGGATGCAGTATGAAATCCCTGAAAAATATTTTGACCTGATAAAAAGAAAATTGGATCATATACCACAAGCTTTCAAAGATTGCGGTCAGGAGGATTTAAAATCGTCGATCACCAAAGATATCAGAGGTTTTCTTCTTTGTCGATTCGTACCTTTCGATTTACAGGAATTCGGAAATGAACTTCTGATCAGTATCCGGAAAACCAGAGAATTCGGTATGATTATAAACGCTGGCTTAGGCGGCACTGATACGGAACTTTATGCCGAGAGATTCAAAAAAGGTGAGGCTGTCGTTGCAGCTTCCACTGCCATGACCGGATCAGAAAATTTTTTCAGGCTTTTTAAAGAAACCGTATCTTATCAAAAATTATCAGGCCAGACCCGTAGCCAGAAGCGTCTTGTTACAGACGAGCAGTTAATAGAATGCTTTGCTGCTTTTATAGCTGTCGCTAATTATTTTTCTCCTTTGAATCCAGATGCTTCCTTTGTGATCGAAGAGCTTGAGATCAATCCTTTTGCATTCACCAATTACCTGATGCTGCCGTTAGACGGTCTCTGCCGCTTCAGTGTTGCCGAAAAACAACCTTTTAAAAAGCCGATTGAAAAAATTGACTATCTCTTACACCCATCGACCATTGGTCTGATAGGCGCATCTGCAAAAGGTTTTAACCTGGGCCGGATGATATTGACCAATATTATAAAAAACGGCTTTGACAAGGAAAATATTTTTGTTATTCATCCCGATTCAAAATCTTTTGAGGGAGAGGGACTTAAAACCTTTGCATCCCTTCCTGATATCAAACAAAAACTCGACCTGATTATTCTTGCTGTAGGTGCAGGTAATGTGCCTGCACTAGTTGATGAAATCCTCGAAAAAGATCTTGCCCACAGCGTGATGATGATTCCGGGGGGACTCGGCGAGGTCGCGGGCAGCGAGGATATCGGAAGAGATCTTTGTCAGAAGATAAGCAACGCTCACCAAAGGCCGGACGGAGGCCCGGTTTTTTTAGGCGGAAACTGTCTGGGCATTTTGTCTCATCCCGGTCGATATGACAGTCTTTTCGTGCCGGACGAGCGGCTTCCCATCCATCGCGGGCAATATTCGAGGAAAAGCGTTTTTATCAGCCAGAGCGGGGCATATATGATCACCCGCATGAGCAAGCTTTTTTTTCTCGATCCCGCATACGCTATTTCCATCGGCAATCAGACAGACCTGACAGTTTCGGATATTACATCTTTTATCAACACATTGGACGATATCAAAATTTTTGCGATCTATATGGAAGGATTTACCGATCTTGACGGCCTGACCTTTGCAGAATCGGTAAAAGAAGCTGTACTAAAAGGAAAAGAAGTAATTTTTTACAAGGCCGGACGCACCCCTGAAGGAAAAAGCGCAACTTCGGGACATACAGCGTCCGTTGCCGGTGATTACATGGTCTGCGAATCCGCAGTTCGTCAGGCAGGAGCGATAGTAGCCACCACATTTACAGGATTCGAAGGCTTATTTCGACTTGCTGTCACCCTTCACGATAAAAAAATCCGGGGAAACCGGCTTGCCGCAATAAGCAATGCAGGATATGAATCGGTCGGCATAGCAGACAATATACTTGGGGAAGATTTCAGGCTGGAGATGGCTGAGTTCAGTCATGAGACCAACAAAAAAATAGAAGAGATATTAAAAGCTGCAAAACTCGATTCCCTGGTGAATATCAAGAATCCGACAGATGTAACTCCAATGGCGGACGAGGATCTCTATGAGCTGGTCATACGCGCATTGATGGAAGACGAAGGCGTGGATGCGGTAGTTGCAGCCGTAATTCCCCTGACTCCTTTGATGAAAACTTTGCCCGATTCTGAAAAAAGCCTTGTAAAGCGAATTCCAAAACTGGCAAAATCCTACGATAAACCCCTGATTATGGTAATCGACACAGGCTCGATGTATGACACTATGGCAGACTCTTTACAGGAAAGCGGGCTGCCTGTGTTTCGATCAGCGGATTATGCGGTATGGCTGTTAGGGAAATATATCCAGGGGCGGTTGAAAATGGATAAAATTCGGGAGGATAACTAATATTTTGAGTGGTAATTGCCTTGAACTGGGATATGGGGGATTTTTGGGATTAGAAAAGGATTAAAAAATCCCATCAATCCCTGAAATCCCTTGTAATCCCAGTTCAGACAACTACAAACATGTGAGATACAAAATACATATAAATAAAAATCTAATAGTCCTATTTTTAGCTGACACCAGTGAATAGGCAACATTTTCGCATCAAGCAAAAAGGAGAGCCATAATGAAATTTCCATACGGTATATGCGATTTCCGAAAAATTGTCACCAGAGGTTATCATTATTGCGACCGTACCGACAGAATTCCCAAACTCGAAAAGCACGATTATGCTCTCTTTCTTCGCCCTCGTCGGTTCGGCAAAAGCCTTTTGCTGTCCATGCTGGCCAATTATTACGATCTGGTTAGAAAAGATGAATTCGATGAGATATTCGGAAAGCTGAAAATCGGTAAAAATCCAACTTCGCTGCGAAATATGTTCTTGATTCTTAAATGGGATTTTTCCTGTATAGACCCGATGGGTACGGCAGAAGATATCCGGCGGGCGCTTCATGACCATATCAATGAGTGCATCAAGAGATTCATTGTATATTACAGGGGATATCTTCACGTTGAAATTGAGATAGATCCGAACAATGCCGTCAATTCCATAAGCTCAATGATAACCTCAGTCGAAGAATCAGGACATCCGATATATCTTTTAATTGACGAATATGACAACTTGACAAACAAAATAATCATGGAACGTCGGGAAAACGAAGATTTTCACGAGATTCTTGTCTATACACAAGGATTGCTTAAACACCGATTTTCGCAGATCGTTAAATCGACATAATTTTACCCTAATTTCTGGTATCGAAATATACCTTATTATATCTGCTTTGATCTCCATAGTAACTCCTTTTTTTGAAAATAAATCTATAATCATAATATAATCAAATATTTAAATGTAAGGATATTTGTTTGAATACCCCTGCTTTTATTTGCATTCATTCAGAAGAGTTCACGCAAATTGTTTTTTTGGGGTATCTTATTGACGAATAAATATCTTGATTGACGGTTAAACATATGCCATATTTATCGAAATGAGGCCATATTTTATGGTTTGAACCCTTAAAAACAGGCTATTTTAGCCAAATGGATTAATATCAATTATGAAATCACAGAAATTTAATCGTCAAAATGAAACCCTAATTGTACCTGAAACCGCCTTGGCCGACTATTTCAAAAAACCTTGTTCACCAAGGCAAAAACACTATGAAGCCGTCAGAGCCATAATAATTGACGGAGATTCAATTGAAACCGTTGCAAACCGATATGGATACAAAACAGCAACGGTTTATTCCATGCTTCGAGACGCTAAGGCGAAAAAAGTAGAACTTTTTCCGACTGTCAAAAAGGGACCTCGGAAAAAACGAACGAAACCTGAAGTGCAAAATAGAATTATTGAATTGCGAAAAATGAACTTATCTGCTCCAGATATTCAAATACGGCTTGTTGAAGAATCATCCATCAAGATCTCTTCAAAAACCGTCGAGCGAATTCTTAAAGATGCTGGTTTCGGAAAATTGAAACGTAGAACGAACAAAGAAATAGGGATAACTAATAAAAACAAAATTATTCCTGATCGATCTGAACATCTTGATTTTTCAAAACTCGAAAAGTTTAACGTCGATTGTCCAACTGTAGGCGGGTTCTTCTTTATTCCTTACATTATAGAATCAGGGATAATAGATATTGTAAAAGAATGCAAAATGCCAGAATCAAGTGATATAGGATCAGCACAGGCATGTCTTTCCATGTTACTTCTGAAATTGATAGGAGGTAAGAGACTTAGCCATATTGATAAGTATAATCAGGAACCAGGTCTTGGAGTTTTCGCAGGTTTAAATGTACTGCCAAAACCTACTTATATGAATACTTATTCGTGTCGTTGTTCGGAATCTCAGCTAATGAACCTGCAGAGTA
>JAUCGE010000222.1 GCA_030377965.1 Desulfobacterales bacterium HSG16 | reverse complement strand
TGGGCCGCTGACTATTTAGGTCAATCGCTACAATCAAAGAAAAAAGAGATGCTAAAGGCAATAACAAATGGAACAAAAGTGGGATTAAAAAATAACTGTGCAAAAGTGTGATTTTCA
Organism: Desulfobacterales bacterium HSG16; assembly: GCA_030377965.1. Lineage (GTDB taxonomy): Bacteria > Desulfobacterota > Desulfobacteria > Desulfobacterales > HSG16 > JAUCGE01. Next base: position 5,313 of record JAUCGE010000222.1, on the reverse strand, counting down.
TCACCCCAGTATGGAGCTACAAGTATTGTCGGTGCTGTTTGCCATTTAGGTTTTCCTGACGTGAGTTTTTTGTCAACCTGGATGCCGCCCTCACTGATAATGAGAGCGGGGCGTTTTTTCGCACGGGAAATGATGTTTACTTCGTTATCAAATACTGGAAGAGCGGCTACAGGAAGCGAAGATTTTTCAGGTGGTCGCTTAACACTTAGCGGCTTGATTTTGAAATTGGCCTGCATATGGTCAGTTGCTGTTGAACGCCCGGAAGCAATAAGCTGTTTAGGAATTTGATCAACATGAGGCAGAAAGGCTTTAATCAGCCTTCCTCGACAAATCGACGGTGACGGATCTTCAATCCACCATTCTTCGGGCATTGTTTGAATTACATTTTCAGGATACATCTGGATCGAACCTCGCTTTCGATTTCCATATGTCATCCGAAAATTGAACAATACCTTCTGTCAATGGGATTTCTCTACCTGCAAGTGCATTGATCGTTTTCAGTCCTTCGTAAAATACGGCATCATATCGGGGAGGTCGAGGGCGAATTTTTCTTTTTTTCTTTTTTTCTTTCAAGCGTTTCCTGAATTCTTGTCGAAATTGTTCAAGGGCCTGCCGCTTTTTCTTCTTTTGCCGCACGGTTATCTTTTTGCCTTTATCCGCACCATTTTTCTCTTTATCCGTATCATACTCCGCTTGTAAGCGTGCTTCGGCAGAAAAATCCAATAAATCTCCTGGTCTAGCTTGGAGTATCGGGCGAGTGTTATAGACAAAATGTAAAAGGTCTTCGGTTATTCCTGTAAACCGATGTACATTTCTTTGAAGTGAATGTACAATAGTTAAGGGGAGTTTATCTGATAACTTATTGAATAAACGATCGTTTTGGATTGACCATCGAACGATATCGTTTTCATGTTTTGAAGGAATATTTATTTGTCTCGCTCCAATTGCTTGAAGTGCCGGGTTTATTCTCAAGAAACCTATGTTTGACCAAGGTCCGAAGTTATGAAATTTCCACGGAATACCTGTGTAGGTCTCACCGTCATTTTGTTTTGCATATTCCAAATCTGAAAGATACAGGTATTTTATAAGGTGAATAGGGCCAAGCTCTCTGTCCCTGTAGTCATCTTCCTGTCCGGCAGTAAGCAAAGCAAACTGAATAAGCTCATCTATAATTTTGTTATCAGGCGATTGCATTTTTCAGCACCTATTAAGTTATTACCAATAAAGACTACATTAAATATACAACAAGTATTTTGTTCTGTCAATTATTATTCAGCAGATTATATGTGTTATGTATCCCATTTAATTACAGAGAGTTATCTTTTTGCGGCGATGCTGTACCTGTCTTTTGGATTGAAAGGCGCTGGGAGGTACTGCACGCTGCCGGAAATTGTCTAATTTTTGCATCTGTGGCAGGAACCTTGCCGACCTTAAAAAATGTTGGATTTCGCTATCGTTCATTCCACTCTACTTGCTTTCTGAACAAAGTCAGATAGTTCTATTTTTTGTATTAGAATAATTGATCTATGCAACAGCATATCCTGTATGCTGTCGGACATCAGGCTCATGAAATCCTAAAACAATATTTTTTTTCGGTATGCCTGCCTGCTCCAATTCAATAGCTATTCCGTCTTCAGTTCCATCTCTTTGTATCCAGACCAGACCATCAATAATATCAATATGAACAATACAACCGTGAATTCGTCTAACATTTTCCCAGCCTAATGACATGACAACATAACGATCGTTTTTACGGTCAAGAATTATTTCGTTTTCTATCTCTCCGTTGGCGTAAGCTATATTGAGATAATCTTTTAATACTTTTTCAATAATACTTCGATAGCTATTCAGGGTATCCATTTTATGACCTCCTCTGTTCGTTGATCGAAAACGATAAGACGAACACGCTGGTTTTTAAGCAGAAGTTCTCCCACAGGTTCTTCAAATATGTCTAAAAAGACAGCTTGACGAATAGCAAGATACAGTATGCGGTCAGGTTCCGTACATTTCAATATATCGTGATATAGCACATATTGTCCCAGAGCATCTCTGAGATCTTTTATTATGGAAGGTCCCACAAAACTTTTCACTTCCACAGCTATTTTACGTTGATTTTTCTTAGCAGCAAGTATTTTCTCAGCTCCCAAATCTGCATACATATCTTTTTTACCCCATTTCAAGGCCAGAGGATCATGAGTAATAAGCCATCCGTCTTTTATCAAAGCATTTTTGACATGATCATGGTAAATATCTTTTGCAGGCATAATCTCCTTCTTGAATCATTTTAACTTTTGGTTTTTATTTGCTATATTTATCCACCTAACGTATAGCATTTATATGTCTCGGATCGGATGAACCCGGTATTTAAAATCGAGATTACAGTCGTTATGTTGCCAGTTGTGTTGTATTATCAGTTTACCCAGCGCGTATCCCGCAAAATAAAAAATACCCTTCCACTGTTGTCCGAAGCATCAGACGATTGAGATTCTCAAATAAATATTAATACCAAAATGCTTCCGAATTGTCAATAAATTTCCCAGATTTTTAATAATGTGATAAAAGTGTGGCGAGCCATTTTTTACGTACTCTTGATATTAAGAATGGTGCTATAATTTTAAAAAAGCTTCATAAGGAAATAATGAAGAATCTATGGTAAAACGGGTACAGAAGAATGATACTTTGTATGGGTGGAAGGCCATGATACGTATCTTTTAAGATACGAATACAAGAAAGCAACTCATACCAAAAACAGCAAACATACTGAATAAATGTCAATAAACCGGTTCATGTGATTTCCCAGACCGATTTGAATGGCTTTCCATTCGGTGACATCGGAAAAGCAATTTGAGATATAAAAACCGTAACGGCATTAAGAAGACCGAAAAAAGTAATTTTAAAAATCAAACCTTCTGCAAAATAACGATATATTCACTCCGCATAGTATTGGATATTCCGGATATCTGCCGTGGCAGCAATCTCACTGGCGTGAAGCCATGCTTTACGGCTATATCTGTCAGCACCATGTGAAGTCCCTTGACTTGTTCTTTCGGAATACGGAGAGCTTTACTCAACTGATTGTCGTTCGTACCGATAATTATTGTACAAAAGCATGCAGGCCGAAGAACGCGGGCGCATTCTGACAGCACCTTGTTCATATCTTCGACATAAAAATTGTATTTATCCTTTATAGTTCGCCCTCTGAGTCCGACCATGATTTCCTGAAGGCGGGAAACATCTGCGTTCATGAAATCAAGATGCGATGAATCATTTTTTAGATAATCGATTGCAAAACTGTATGGTGGTGAAAACAGTATCCCATCCATGCTTTGAGCAGCAAACGGTAAAAAACGAGTGTCTCCTTGAATGGCAGTCGCTCGGGTCTGTTTCAATTTCAAACTGTGCAATACCTGCTGAATTTTTTCTATCACAAATATGTATCGTTCCAAAATTTTATGGAATAGCTCCAAAGAGTTTTTACGCTTGCTTCTTTGACTGTATCCTTTACTGTCGAAATAAGCCAGCAACAGGAAATTATGCACCCGGATGTCATTAGATTCAACAGCTTCGATATATTGTCCGTAATTGCCAGATTGAAGATCCGGAGATGATCGTTTGACAGCATCATCATAATTCAACGAAGAACCAGCTTTTGATTTATCGTTCCCAGGCAAAGCACAATTCTTGAGGTTTGAAAAATATTGAAATAAAATTCTATAATTTTTCAATGCCTTATATAAAGAATCGAGAGGAAGTGTAAAAGCATCAAGTTTTGTCTGTGTCATAAATCGACAGAAAGGACTTGCATCGAGTCCAAACGATTTGATTCCCATCAGTGCAGCCTCAATCAGAACCGTGCCGGAACCCATCATCGGGTCCAATATGGTGTCTCCGGATTTCAATCCCATGATATTTATTATGGCTTTCACCATCTGGGGATGAAATTTTCCGCGATACGGAAAAAGGCCGTGTGTTGAATAACCTGTCCTGAATTGATTGTCTTCAAAAAATGATTTCAATCTCGAAGAAGAATAGTGCGGGAGTCGAACCGGATCACCTGTACACATGAGAAAATGGTGTGTATATTTATCACCGACGCGAGAAAAATATGCTCCATTCCGAATAATCTCATCTTCGTCCAGTATCCGGCTTTCATAAAACGCCAGCGCCAACTCATAAACCTCTTTCAAATTGGGGGTGATACGCAAGTGATCGGGGAAAAGGCGATGGTACATTCCTTTTGTCAGAATATCAGCCGGATTCGTTCTCATAGCCTTATTTACCTTTTCGCCCTGCCGTCTGTACCCTTTTTTATCGGAGGCACGTCATGTGAAAGTCCGTCATGTTCTATTTCGATAACGGCAAGCACGCCCTTATCGATGGAAAGACTGCGCCATAGAGGAAAATATGGCTCGATTTCCGGATAATTTCCAACTCGATCTGTCAGGAATTGGTACATCCCCCTTGATGGAAGAATCAATATACCTCCGGCAAGGATACCGTCCAACATGCCCACTGCAATCTTGTTCAATGCCCTGTGGCTTGAAGAAATATTTCCTGTCTCCCATTCAACAGCGGAATAACGGTCATCCTCCAACTTTTTTATCGCATCTACCTTGCCAGGCTTTTTCCTCGATGCAATGAGCATTGGGTGTTCAAGTTTCCAGCCTTGTTGTTTCAGATATTCCATGCAGTTCTTCTTGATCGGGACGACTCCGTTAGCCTTCTTTTCGGGGTAAAGTATGAAACTGCTACTTTCCGGAGGCCAGGTCACTGATAAAATCGCCTTTTTCACATCGTCGATAATTTCTTCAAACTCTCGCGATTCTCCGAATTTCCCTGCTCGGATCAAATATTCAATTTTCAGGATTTTCATAAAGCATCTCCTCTACGACCGAAACCAATTTTGCAGCAGATATATCAAGGGATTTTGATAATTGCAGGATTGTTTTAAGGGAAGGCTGTCTCAGACCTCGTTCAAGCAAAGAAATATAAGTTCTGTCAAGATCGCTCATCAATGCCAGTTTCTCCTGAGAAATTTCTCTGTCTCGTCTGAAATTGCGAAGTGTCTGTCCGAAAGCGGCTTCCGGTTCCAATGTCTATCCCCCTTATGTTTTTTTAAAAAGGCCCTTGGCTTTCTCGGTGATTTTGCATGAATGCCCCGAACTCGTGTGCCATTGGCATTGCAAAAGGCATTGTCAATGTGTGAACACAGGTATGTTTATGCTATGGCTCGCTTAAAAGTCCACGGACTATAGTCTTCAAGAAAATAGTTGCCTGAACCATTCAAACGTGTTAATTGTCATCTGGATTGTT
>JAUCGE010000221.1 GCA_030377965.1 Desulfobacterales bacterium HSG16 | reverse complement strand
AACAACAAAATGGAGGTCTGGTATGTCATTGGTAAGTGTTTATAAAGAAGCTATGGAATTGAATACCATCAAAGATATGGGAAAACGGGAAGAGGCAGCAAAGGCATTTTTTGCAGAATTGAATCAAGCTGTTTTGCCTGACAAGTTTAACTGGGCCTCAGAAATTTTTGAAGGTATACATGTCAAGGAGAGGGGAGACCAGCTCGCTTTGATCTGGACTGATCTTGATACGGATGCCGAGCAGCAGTTTACTTACAAAGAAATGGCAGCCAACGGGAATAAATTCTTGAACTTTGCAAGAAAAAATGGCGTTGAAAAAGGCGATAACCTTTATATGCTTACACCAATTGTTCCTGAAACATGGTTTGCTACCTTTGCAGGTATGAAGGGCGGACTCGTATCTGTTCCCACAGCCACTTCCATGACAGAAAGAGAAATTCAATTCCGATTTGAAGCTTATAAACCAGATGTGATTGTTTCTTTTGAAGGCTTGACAGATCTTGTTGATGATGCTCTCAAGAAAGCGGACTGCACACCTAAAGCAAAGATTGTACTGGGACAGAAAGAAGGTTGGGTATCCTATGCTGATATTGATGGGGAATCTGGTGAAGCCGAAGCTGCGGATGTTGGCAAGGATGATGTTCTGTTCTGTTTTTTTACATCAGGAACAACCGGCCTTCCCAAAAGAGTAGGACACAGCGTCACTTCATATCCTGTCGGCCATTTGTCAACCGCTGTAGTGATTGGGCTTGAACCTGGAGATATTCATCATAATCTGAGCGCTCCTGGCTGGGCAAAATGGGCATGGAGCAGCTTCTTTGCACCATTTAATCTGGGAGCCACTGCCACAGGTTTCAATTTTACGGTGCTGAATATCGAAAAGTACATAGCATCTATTGCCAAGTACAAAGTGAATTCTTTCTGTGCGCCGCCTACTGCCTGGCGAGCGTTCGTGGGACTTGATCTGGATAAGTATGACTTGAGTGCAATGAAGTATTCGTTAAGCGCTGGCGAACCGCTTAACCCTGAAGTGATCGATCAATGGAAAAAAGCGACCGGAACCGAGATCAGGGATTTTTACGGTCAGACAGAATCGACATGTATGATAGGCAATCCACCCTGGATGGAAGGCAAAATGCGTTTTGGTTCCTTCGGTTATCCTGCCTATATGTACGACGTGATTTTGACCGATGATGAAGGCAACGAGATCACCGAGGCAGACGAACCCGGTCATATCGTCATACGTCTGAACAACTGGAGAGCACTGGGTCTTTTCCAGGAATATATCGATGATCCTGAAAAAACTCAGGCAGCATTCAAAAATAATATGTATTTCACCGGCGATAAGGCATCTTTTGATAAAGATGGGTACTGGTGGTTCGTCGGCAGATCTGACGATGTGATCAAATCTTCCGACTATCGCGTAGGTCCTTTCGAGGTTGAAAGTGCATTGATCGAACATCCTGCCGTAATGGAAGCCGCTGTTGTGGGAAGTCCCGATCCCAAGAGATATCAGCTAGTAAAAGCCTACGTCATTCTGGCTGCAGGTAATGAAGGCTCAAGAGAGCTTGCCCTGGAATTGTTCAAACATACTATTGACGTGCTGGCCAAATTTAAAATTCCAAGAATCATTGAATTTGTGGAGGAACTGCCCAAAACAATCAGTGGTAAAATCAGAAGAGTGGAACTTAGAGAAAACGAAGAAAAGAAGAAAGAGAAAGAAGCCACTTTACCCAACGAGTATTTTTACCATCAGTTCCCGGAACTGAGTTCCAAGAAAAAATAATCGCATTTTATCTATTTATTCAATAGTCCAAATCACCCGGAAACGGCTAAATAGCAAAGCCCGTTTCCGGGTTGTTCCCGCACAATCTATTAGTGATCCTGTATGAACATTTCTTGAGCATGCAGGAGAAAACAAAAAGGATCACCGAGATTTTATTTGAAAAATCCCGATGATCCTTAGTTATGTCATATCAATTTTCCCGAAAAAATCAGAAGAGAATCTATTTTATCCGAGGATAGCCTTCAGATCTTCATCAGGTGTGCCGATAGGCATCAGATTGAATTTTTCCACCAGAACATTAAGGACATTCGGTGTTATGAATGCGGGCAGTGTTGGCCCGAGTCTTATGTCTTTTATTCCGAGGTGAAGCAGAGAAAGAAGAATTACACAGGCTTTCTGCTCATACCAGGAAAGGATCATGGAAAGAGGCAGGTCATTGACTCCACACTCAAAGGCACCGGCTAAGGCCACGGCGATCTGGACAGCAGAATAAGCGTCATTGCACTGGCCCACATCCAGAAGCCTCGGTATGCCGCCGATATCTCCGAGATCCTGATCGAAAAAGCGAAATTTTCCACAGGCCAGAGTGAGAATAACACAGTCTTCGGGAATTTTTTCCACAAGTTCGGTATAATAATTGCGGCCCTGTTTCGCTCCATCGCATCCGCCTACGAGGAAAAAATGGCGAATCGCTTTGCTCTTTACAGCTTCTATTACCGTGCCTGCGACACCCATCACCGCATTTCTGGCAAAGCCGACCATCACAGACTTATCTTCTCCGTCTGCTGTAAAACCGGGAAGTTCAAGGGCTCTTTCGATTACTGGAGTGAAATCTTTTTCTGCAAGATGCTTGACTCCGGGCCAGCCCACGAGTCCGGTTGTAAAGATATTGTCAGAATATGAATCTTTGGGTTTCTGGATGCAGTTGGTGGTCATGAGGATTGCCCCTGGAAACGCAGCAAATTCCTTTGCCTGGTTCTGCCATGCAGTTCCGTAATGGCCATAAAAATGAGAATATTTTTTGAGTTCTGGATAACCATGGCAGGGCAGCATTTCGCCGTGGGTATAGACGTTGATTCCCTTGCCCTCGCTTTGTTTGAGTATTGTTTCGAGGTCTTTCAGGTCATGACCTGAAACCAGGATCGCCTTACCTGTTTTAGCTCCTAACGGAACCTTTGTGGGTACAGGATGGCCGTAAGCGCCTGTGTTACCTGCATCCAGAAGTTCCATTGCCTTGAGGTTAACTTCCCCGCATTTCATGGCAAGACCCACAAGTTCGTCAGCGCCTGCTTCCTTGTTCAAGGTTGCAGCCATTGCTTCGAAGACGAACTGGTAAACAGCATCATCTTCCTGACCCAGGATTCTTGCATGGTCTGCATATGCGGCAAGCCCTTTTAAACCGTAAATCAGTAATTGCTGAAGAGAAAGAACATCGGGGTTGATATCAGGATCTGACTTGATGCCGACTTCTTCGCCCTGAGTTACGAGTGCGTCTGTTCCGTCTGCCGGAGCAAAAGTTGCCGGGCCTTGGCCAAAATCAGTTTTTCCACCGGCCGCAGAAATTTTTTCCGCAAGAGATTTTCTCAGAGCCACACATTGTCCGATCAATTCGACAAATCGATCAGGATCGAAATCGACATTGGTTAATGTAGAAAAAATAGCTTCACACGCGAATTTATTGACTTCGCTCTCGTTTATTCCGTTTTTTCTCCCCTCAATAGCAAAAAGGGAAAGGCCCTTTACCGCATATAGCAGAAGATCCTGCAAGGCAGCGATCTCAGGTTTCTTTCCACATACGCCCAGTTTGTCGCATCCTGTGCCTTTTGCCGTCTGTTCGCATTGATAACAAAACATGTTTGTTTCCTTTCATTGCACTTTTTATGGTATACTTGTTTTAAGTTCGGTTTAATGATTCGGCAGATTGTCAATGGCTCTGTCTGAATCGTTATGGTACATTTATAGAGACGGGTCAAACTCTTTACATTGACTTAAGTCAAAAATTAAATGATAAACGAAACAAAATGAAATGGAGCATGATGAAAAAAAAACTTCAAATTATTGCAAAAACCCCTTTGTTCAGCGGTTTGCCCGAAGATCAGTTGAATGACATCGTAAAAATATGCGTGGAAAAAAAATATGAAAAAAAAGAGATGATTTTTTTCGAAGGAGATGATGGAATTGGATTTTTCATTGTGGCATCCGGCAAGGTAAAAATTTATAAGGTGTCTTTTGAAGGCAAAGAACAGATCCTTCATATTTTTGGCATGGGCGAGCCTTTTGGCGAAGTACCCGTATTTTCCGGCGCTCCTTTTCCAGCCAATGCACAGGCTATAAACAAGACAACGCTTCTTTTTTTCCCAAGATCGGAATTTACAAGACTCATAACGTCCAACCCATCTCTTGCTCTGAATATGTTGAGCGTTCTTTCCATGCGGCTTCGGGAGTTTACTGTGCAGATAGAAAATTTATCATTGAAAGAAGTTCCCGCGCGTCTTGCATCCTATCTCATCCATATTTCAGAGGAGCAGGGAACACTGGACAGGGTTATTCTCAATATCGCAAAAGGCCAACTGGCTGGAATATTGGGTACAATTCCCGAAACATTGTCCAGGATGTTCGCTAAAATGAGTACTCAGAATATGATCGAAGTCAATGGCCGTAATATCATATTCATAGATCGGGAAGCACTTGTCAGTCTGGCGGATTATGGTAAAATTGTGGAATGAGAAAGCCATCTGCCCGAATTTCATCTTGACATTCAACCTGCTTCCTGTCATATTATTTCGCTGAATTGTACAAATTAAATCAATACCATATCGGAGATAATTAAATGATCAAAGTCGATCAGTTTGAAAGCGTTTTTCGCTCCTCCGTTCGTGAGATATTTGTTTATGAAAAGATTGAATACAAAACCATCCTTATTGTATCCGATCTTTCAGGAATCCCTCTCGCAGCACTGCTTGAAAACATCCAGAAATTCATGACAGTCATTGGAAAAGATTCCTCTGTCACTTTTGAAACAGTTTCCGGTCCTGAATTCGATACCACCGAAGACTTGTTGAATCTGGCTGAGAAAAAACAGCCTGATTTGATAGTGACATACAGGAACCTGAAAACCAGGGCATGGAGGTTTCCCCACAGCCTGGGAGAACATCTTGATGTATTGCTCCAGAAGACTGCAACTCCAGTACTCGTTCTTCCACACCCGGATGCTGGGTATGCAAAAGAAGGGGCGATGGAAAAGACCGGAGTTGTAATGGCTGTCACAGATCATATGGCAAAAGATCAAAAGCTGGTAAACCATGCAGCCCGCTTCACCGCACCTGATGGAAAGCTCTTTCTTACGCACATCGAAAACCTGGGTGTGTTCGAAAAATATATGGACGCGATCTCGAAAATTCACACCATAGAGACCGAAGATGCAAAAGAGAGAATTGGTCGGCAGTTACTGAAAGATCCGAAAGAGTACATCGAATCGTGCAGAGCCGAGTTGATGAAAAACGAATTGCCGTTTTCAGTCTCAGCGATTGTAGAGTTCGGGACTCATTTATCCGAATATAAAAAACATATCGAAGATCATGATATCGATCTTCTGGTCATGAATACAAAAGACGAGGATCAATTGGCCATGCATGGTCTTGCTTATCCTCTTGCCGTGGAATTGAGATCCATCCCTTTGTTGATGTTGTAAT
>JAUCGE010000220.1 GCA_030377965.1 Desulfobacterales bacterium HSG16 | reverse complement strand
GATTGGATATCGGGCTTATATCCGTTATATTATGAGATGAAAGATCAAGAGATTTCAATCTTATACAATATTGTATTCCTTCAATATTTGTAATTATCTCGTCATTTAAGGGATAGGCATGCTCAATCGATTTCAACGGAAACAGATCAGTAGAAAATATAACTCCATCAGGCTTACCAAGTTCTTCCCTGATAGCAGCTTCAAAATTCGGATCAGGAAAATTAACAACAACTCGCTCCATTTTCAGCCATTCATCCAAAACTTCATTGAATTCCTGCGGCTGATCTACATTACAATAAATATCCGCTTCATAAATTGAAACTGTAGTCGGATTATACCCTGCCAATGTCATTCCTTTCACATAGTCCCGTCCGACCACATCCGCGACTCCCAAAACAACAATCGTCTTCCCTTCCGCTTCATTCAACGCATTCATCCGCACCTGATCATCCACAGGAAACGTAGCCCCAGTCAAAGGACCCGCCAGAACCAGCTTATCCACCATCTCAGGATAAAAAGCCGCAAATTGTGCAGCAACCGCACTTCCGAGAGATATTCCGCAGATATGGGCTTTATTCAGATTCATGTAACCTATGACTTCCATAAGATCCGTGGTTGCACGGTGTTCCGTGTCTGACCATTCCCATGTGTCGAGGGGATTGGGGCCGTATGCGTCTGATTTTCCGAAATGGCGCATGTCGTATCTTATTACTTCATAATTTTTGTATAATTCCGCCACCTGGGGGTCCCAGGAATCGAGAGTCTGTTCTCCGCCGTGAATCAGGATCAGAGGTTCTCCTGTTCCCTTAGTTTCGTAATAGATATTTGCACCATCACTCATTTCGATATATCCAGAGTCGGATAAAGGTTTTAGTCGGATATAGCCAGCGTCCGTGGTTTGTTCCGAGATGATTTCCAACCCGTTTTTTTCACCGAAATACATTCTTTTGCCTGCTTTATCACTTGCATACACCTCGATTTTTCGAGATTTACCTGCTGATATGCCGGTAATGCTGCCCCTGTGCGTGGAACAGGGCCAGGGGCCTCCTGACGCTATTTGGTTTCCGGTTTCGTTGTACACTACCGCTTCTATGGAATAATAATCGACATCGCAATTTTGTGGAAATACTCTGGCCTGTGCGGATCTTACAGCAAAAAACGGCAGGCTTTCAGGTTCTGTGCTGCCGGTTGCACTGCTGGTCATAGTTACTTCCGCATTCTCGGTTGTGATGGTGAATTTTACAGCACCAGAGCGAGAAGAACTTTCTCCTGAGCCTCCGCATCCTGTGATCAGAAGAAAAATGGTCATTGCTGAAAACATGTACAAACCGTTAGTTTTTGCGATATCGATTATTTTTTTCATACTTATACCTCATTCAAATTTATGGATTTATGGGCATCCTTCATTTTTTCCGAAAGATAATTTTCGCACTCCATTTCGATCACTTCAAATGTCAACCAGGGAATGAAGAATGCCGATTTATGAATTTCGAGGATCGGCATTCAATCATTTTTTTACCATTCAAACTCAATGGTGTTCTTTTCCTTGGGGATATCTTCTTCCACGCCCTCAATAACGTTCATATTCTCTTCCGGGTTGTCGATTATATTATCGGAAGTTGTGCCATTGCTGCTTGATGTGCTGTTTTCATTCGTGGTCGATGTTTTGGCATTTCCCTCGATTTCCGGCTGGCTGGCCACTATTTTGTCCACCACTTTTTCCACTGTTTCTGAAATCTGCTGAACCGATTCTGTCCTGATTTCTTCTATTCTCGGCATTTCAATGTCCGGGCAGAGATCCCGTTCGATACGGGCAAGGTCGAATTCCGGATCTTCGGCAAGGGCTTTTTCGAACAGGTTCTGTGCAGTCTGCCAGTCTCCTGCATCAATTGCTGCCAGGGCCTGGCCGAAATATAGGAATGCCTTGTAATTTTTCGTCTTAGGCATTTCGGTTTCTGCCTGTTCTGCTGCGGATAACTTTATCCCCAATGCCTTTACAATATCCCGGACAATCAGAATCGGGAGCATGTAAAACTCTTCCTTTGTAACTTCGTTGGCCATGGAAGCCCGAACTTTTCGCCTGGAGGAAGATATGACGGAAGTGGTTGCAATGATGTCACCTGACAGAGAGCCTGCCACGAGATTTTCTACGCCCAGCAGCATACCGATTCTTGGAGCGGTTTCAGGATCTACAGCTCCTGATTGACCGAAATCAAGTTCCTGTATCAGAGATTTGAGATAAATACGCTCAATGACTTTGATTGATCGAATTTTTGACAGGTATGTTATGATAAGGGCTGACAGCCCTTTTCTGAATGATTTGAGATCCCCATCTACTGTCAAATCTTCATAGTTCAAAACAGCAAAGGTATTATATGCAGGTACAGGAAACTGCAATTCGGATTCCTGGTCTGCAACGTTTCTGGCAATCTTATGGTTTTTCATAATCCGTAAAAAGGTAATCAGGCCCTCAATTGCTTTTACAACCGGCTTTACCTTCTTGTTTTTATATTGCTGCCAGAGGGCAAGAGGTTTGTCGAGATCACCGGTTTTCAGACATGCTATTCCCAGATAAAGAGTTGCGTAGGGATCGTCCGGTAAAAGTCTGAGTACGGTTTCGAACTGGCGCATGGCTTGTTTATAATTTTCGGTTTTCAGATATGCAAATCCGAGCCGATTCCGGGTATGAATGCTTGCAGTGTTGTTTTTGATCTGTTCTTCATAAAGTGGTATGGCCTGCTCGTAGTTTTCCCCGAACAATTCCTGATCTGCCTTGACCCTTCCGGAAGTACAGCCGGAAAGAAAGATAACGAAAAGAAAAAGACCGGAAAAGAAAAGCAACGATGCTCTGAAACTGAGCGGGCCAATCCGAAAAGATCCTGTTTTCATGGGTATTCTCCTGTTAAAAATCGAGTACCAGAGAGCCTATCACAAGATTGCGCTCATATTCATAAGAATCAATGCTGGAATTATTTTTCGAATAATCATATTCCACCATCAAATAAACTGTCTTAACGAACAAGGGAACGGACAGTGATGCAGATCCCAGATATTTATCATCTTCCCTGGCAGGTTCTCCGGGGCCGCTTTCATCATATTTTCTATCCCGGTATCGTCCCAGAAGATTGAGCTTGATATCATATGGGAAGGTAATATGAACACCAGCACTGGCTGTCATCTGATCATAGGATTCACCGGAGCCTGTGGCATTGTTGTCCGTATATCCGAAACCGCATCGGAAAAAGACTTTCTTGTCCATGACACCATAATACACATCGGCAGAGCCTTCATGAAGAGTGCCATCTCTAGGATCGTCGGCTTTCTGTTCATAGTCATCATCGTAATAACTGTATCCAAGCTTGAAAATCAAATTGTCCTGGGGTTTTATGATCCATTCAGGTTTGATCCGGTGGCGGGTCAGGTAATTATCAGCATTGACCCAGTACCAGGAAGGAGAATAGGTGATGCGGAAGGTTACAGGTTTCCACTGATATTTAAAATATATTTCCGGAGTGGAGCCAGTCAGATCGTATTCTTCCAGATCATTATGCCATGTCTGATAGTGATTGTATCCGATACCAGTGACAATCTTTTCCGTATTGATGAAACTGTATCGACCGGAAAAAAAAACCTTGTACAGATGATCTTCCGAATCCGAGGTATTGTCAGCATCCAGAGCATCAAGACGGACATTGTCGTCAAACTGCACTCCGGTTTTCAGGTAAAGCCGATATGGCTTGATGTCTCCGGCCAGGGAATTAAGAGGAAAAAGCAAAAATGTCAATAGAATACAGAGTGTTACGTACCGATAATTCATCTTTTTTCATATCTCCTTTACAGATCAGGGGTTCAATATCTTGATTTGGTTGCAATCCTGCTGGTTTTAGCTATCTTTCCGGCAAGTTCATGTATCAGCCGGGAATAATTATTACTGTCTCCTTTCACATATACAGCGTTTATGATGCTGCCAGTTTCCACATGGGTGATTCTTACGTCGATCCGCATCTTTCCGTTATTGATCATGAAAGAGCCGAATCCCATGTAATGCACACCAAAAAGTTTTCCGGCTTTAACCGCTTTGCTTTTATCCACATACAAAGATTTATTGAATTCGATTTCTTGTAGGATTGCCTTCATATCTCTTCGATTGACAAGGGAAAAATTAGACTGGGCACTAAACATTTCGGTCATGAGCATCGTCGAAATTTGAAGGCCGACTTTTTTGCCCTGTTTTGATACAGTCATGGACAAATTTTCCAGAGGCATGATCGCAAGGGTGTTAAATCCTTTTCGAGAACCTGATTCCTTTCGAGAGCTTGAATGTGCAAATGGGATCAAAAAAGCGGCTGCCAGAAAAATGATGAAACAAAACAACAATTTCTTTTTCATTGATACATTTCCTTTCTATCTTAAAATTAACGGCATATCGGTTCCATCTATTCTAAAATAAGGGTGCTGAAGTCCGTTCGTCAGCATCGGCACTCTTTTTGAAACATATTGAAACAATTCGCTTATCGTAATACTGCCATCTTTATCAGTGTCCGCCTCGCCTTTCATTCCAAGAATCAGGGAACTTGTAAACGCTCCGTGACCTGGCCCGTCTTCATATAATGCATATGCCCTGTTTTCAAGAGAATTTTCTCCGCTCTTTGATGCGGATAAAAGAAACAGCCCCTGTGATGCCTGAAAAAGAGCGGATATATCTTTCCCAGATTCAGCACTTCTTGCACCCACCTGCAACGCTCCGGCATGACAGGTATCGGTTGCGACAATCACCCGCTTTATGTGATTTGTGAGAATTTTCACACTGTCAGACAGGGCAGCCATATTCAATCCCTTTGATACCAGATTATTGTGGTTCGCATCATGGGGCAAAAAATAGTAAGACCCGGTCTGTGCATGTTGAACACCGTGTCCGGCAAGAAAGAGAAATGCTACATCATTAAGAGAAGCTTTTCCCAGATGCCTTGCGATATTGTTCAGCACAGATTCACGGGTAACGCTTCTGTTTACCAATGTTTTTATATAAACATTCGAATACAATTTCCCTTTTTGTTTTTTTAAAAATGCTCCCAGAGCTTTTGCATCAGCATCTGCAAACTCCAAATCGAGATTGTTGTCCGCATAGTCGGAAACACCGATCAACAATCCCCATAAAACCGGCTTTTGAAAATAATCAGGTATGGTGGTTGTCGTAGTAGAAGGCATTTTCTGGATATTGAAAGAAACTCTCGCCGATTTCCCGGATCTGCTCTTTGCAAAAACATTTATCTTCTGCTGATTTTTTCTTATCCGGGCATTGTGGGAGAAATAGCCGTTTGAGTCAAGTTTCACTTTTCGTTTATTCACCTGAAAACTGGAAATCCCGTATTCATCTTCCACTCTGCCTTTTACTAAAAGATAGTTTTGATGTACTCGTAAAATCCCCCTTCCGGTCGAAGGTTGTAAAATAGTGATGAATGGGGGGTTGATTACAGGGGGAG
>JAUCGE010000034.1 GCA_030377965.1 Desulfobacterales bacterium HSG16 | reverse complement strand
TTACTGTATCGACTGCCGTTGAAACAAACGACAATCATTGCCCGACTTTTACGATTGGGAACTCTGATCTGCCCGGTTTTGCCTGAGCTTGACGGTTTCAGCCAGCCTGATATCATGATTAGAAAAAGCATTCAAGAAATCTTGCCACTAGTTGAAAAGCCAAGCTCATATCTTGGAACAGAAATCAACAGTGTGAAGAAAAAATCGGAAGATATAAAGCTCTGGTTTGCACTGGCCTTTCCGGATCTATATGAAATCGGAACATCTCATTTCGGGCTTCAGATTCTTTATCATATTTTGAATAAAGAGCCGGATGTAGCAGCAGAAAGAGTGTTTGCACCTGGAATCGACATGGAAGAGCGCCTCAGATCCAGCCAGGTACTCCTCCCGAGCCTTGAGTCGAAAAGACCTTTGAACAGTTTCGATATTGTGGGCGTAAGTCTTTTATATGAACTCAATTACACCAACATTCTGACCATGCTCGACCTGGGAGGAATCGAATTTTATTCCCGCGATAGAGGGGCTGACCAGCCTTTTGTCATAGCAGGAGGGCCATGTGCCTGCAATTCCGAACCTGTAGCCGATTTTTTCGATGCCATTGTGATCGGAGATGGAGAGGAAGTGGTCAGGGAAATGGCCAGAGTTCATATTCTGTGGAAAGAAAATAACGCAAAAGATAAAGGCGAGCTGCTTGCAGCCTGGTCAAAAATTCCCGGAGTTTATGTTCCTTCGTTTTTTACGCCGGTTTATCATGAAATTGACAACAGTCAGACCCTGATCCCGGTTTATCCTGATTACACAAAGGTCAGGCGGACAATCGTTGCTGATCTCAACACCGTCGATTTTCCGGACGCGCCCATCATTCCCTTTGGCAGACCTGTGCATGACAGACTCAGAGTCGAAGTCTCCAGGGGATGCTCCAGAGGATGCAGGTTTTGCCAGGCAGGCATGATTTACCGACCTGTTCGGGAGCGATCTTTGGAAAAACTCTTCGATATTTCAACCGGTTCTCTCTATAAAACAGGATACGAAGATATTTCCCTTCTGTCTTTGAGTACTGGTGATTACGGGTGTATCGTTCCTTTTATGGAAAAACTTATGAACCTGTGTCGAGGCAGACAGACAGCCGTTTCCTTTCCTTCTTTAAGGGCAGGAACTTTGACACCGGAATTGATGAAACTGGTCAAATCAGTCAGAAAAACCGGTTTTACCATAGCGCCAGAAGCCGGAAGTCAGAGATTGAGGGATGTTATAAACAAAAACATCTGTGAAGCAGAGATAATTGATACCGTCAGAAATGCATTTGATATGGGATGGCAGCTGATAAAACTATATTTTATGATCGGGCTTCCTACAGAAGAGAAAAAAGATATTGATGCTATAGTCGGAATGGTTCAAAAACTCCGTAAAATCAAAGGGAAAAAAAGTAAAATCAATGTAAGCATCGGTACATTCGTTCCTAAACCCCACACTCCTTTTCAATGGGAAGGCCAGTTATCTCTGGAAGATTCCAAAGAAAGGATCGCATTGCTTAAAAAGGAACTTCGTATTCCCGGAATCCGCCTTAAATGGCAGATGCCCGAAGTCAGTGCGCTGGAAGGATTATGGGCAAGAGGAGACAGACGGTTATCAGATCTTCTGATAAGTGCTTATAAAAAAGGATGCCGATTCGATGGATGGACAGACCATTTCGATTATCATGCATGGCAGGATGCGTGTATGGAAACAGGAATTGATCCATCATATTATACCACGCGATCAAGGAGCCTGACAGAATCTTTGCCCTGGGATGTGACAGATATTGGTGTATCCAAAGAATTCCTGGCAGCAGAACGGGAAAAGGCGTTTATTGAGGCAGGGACAGCATCGGTTGCAGCAACTGTCGAAACAACACCTGACTGTCGAACACATCCCTGCAACGATTGCGGAGTCTGTGATTTTGAGTCAATAACTCCCCGATTGTGTGGTGATGCTCCTGTCGGAGATGAGCCAGTGAAAGACCCCGCTGCTACTGATCGGAGGCCGCCTGGTGATGATTCTTTTTTCAAGGTTAAAATAGGTTATTCCAAACAAAAAGATGCAAAATTTTTCGGCCACCTGGAGATGATCAGCCTGTTTGCACGGGCTATTCGACGGGCCGGTCTTTCTATAGCTTATACAAAAGGATTTCATCCCAAGCCGAAAATGGCTTTTGCCGATACTCTTCCCATTGGCGTGGAAAGCATGGATGAATCCATGTATTTAAGTATTTACACGCCAAAACCATCCGAGGATGTCGTAAAAAATATTATTGATTCCCTTAACCGGAATTTACCGGAAGGTCTTATGGTTCATGACTGCCTGTTTCTTTTCAAAAAACCTGAGCCTTTAACTGAGGCAGAGTACAGGATCAGGCTGGCAAACGAGGCTGTTTTCGACAGTAAATGTCTCGAATCGTTTCAAAAAGCAGATACTTTTATCATGACCCGCATCAATAGGAAAGGCAAAACCATTGAAAGAGACCTGAAACAGGCAATCCTTGCCATAAATTTGAAGAGTTCTGTCCATCTTGAGCTGACTCTTTCATCTGTTCCGGGAGCAGCAGCAAGACCTTTCAAGGTTATAAAAGAAGTTTTTGATCTTTCCGATGATGATATCAGGCTGGCTGAAACCGTCAAGCTCAGGCAAAACCGGGCAGATCAGAGTTCCCAATCGTAAAAGTCGGGCAATGATTGTCGTTTGTTTCAACGGCAGTCGATACTGTAAAACCAATATGGAAAATATGATATGTACAAGCAACTGGTGATAAATGTCACCGACCATGAAACTCGAGTGGCATTTCTGGAAGACTCCACCATAGTGGAACTGTTCATCCGTCGAAAAGATGATTCAGATATCGCGGGAAACGTTTACAAGGGAAGAGTTCAGCGCGTGCTGCCCGGAATGCAGGCTGCATTCGTGGATGTCGGACTTGATCAGGCCGCATTCATATATGTGGATGATGTGATCGGCAGCTTCCATGAATATGAAAAAATGTTCGCACAGGATGAAAACGAAACCGGACAAAAAGATGATACCACTTCTCAGCCAGCAGGCAGATCCAGATCTTTTGAAAAACGTTCCATCGAAGAACTGATTTCAGACGGCCAGGAGATGCTGGTTCAGGTGGCCAAGGCTCCAATTGGAACCAAGGGTTCACGGGTGACTTCTCACATCTCACTTCCCGGCAGATTCCTTGTGCTGATGCCCACATCCGACCATATCGGTATTTCCCGCCGTATTGAGGATGAATCGGAAAGAAACCGTCTGAAGGAAATGGTCAGTGATTTAAGAGATGATCATACCGGCTATATTGTCCGCACGGCAGCGGAAGGGGTTGAAGAGAAAAAGCTGACAAACGAGATTAAATTTTTAAAAAATCTCTGGGAAACCATTCAGAACAGGTACAAAAACTCGCCAGCGCCTTTTCTTCTGCACAGGGAACTGACCGTCAGCCTTCGTGCTGTAAGAGACCTTCTGCTCCATGATGCTGATAAAGTGATCATTGATTCTGCTGTCGGGTATGAATCGATTCTTTCATTTCTGGATACATTCATGCCAGATTTAAAAGATTCCGTCGAGTTGTATAATGAAAGGGAGCCTATTTTCGACGCATTCAACCTCGAAGGTGATATATCCCGGGCGCTCAGGCGTAAAACATGGCTTAAATCAGGTGGTTATATAGTTATCGAGATAACCGAAGCCCTGATTTCCATAGATGTGAATACAGGCAGGTACGTTGGAAAGCACAATCTTGAAGAAACAATCTTGAAGACCAACCTGGAAGCGGTTAAAGAAATAGCCTATCAGATCAGGCTGCGGGATATAGGCGGCATTATAATAATCGATTTTATCGATATGGAAAAAAAATCGAACCAGGAAAAGGTGTTTAACGCC
Source organism: Desulfobacterales bacterium HSG16 (assembly GCA_030377965.1). Classification (GTDB taxonomy): domain Bacteria; phylum Desulfobacterota; class Desulfobacteria; order Desulfobacterales; family HSG16; genus JAUCGE01. The sequence continues at coordinate 24,675 of JAUCGE010000034.1, read as the reverse complement.
TTGAAAGATGCTCTGAAAAGAGATCGGAGCAAGACCCATGTGCTTCCCATGTCTGAAATCGGGCTGATCCAGATGACAAGAAAAAGGGTGAAAAAATCTCTTGCCAGGCTTTTGTGCCGGCCATGCTCTTATTGTGACGGTGAAGGCTGGCTGTTGTCTGGACGCTCCATATGTTATAATATATACAGGGATATTATAAGGGATTCAATAGATATGAGCTGTGGTCGTATCACGGTCAAGGTGAATCCTGAGATTGCTGAACTTCTCCACGGTGAGGAAAAACATATCATAGCAGATCTTGAAAAAATCATTAAAAAGCCTATAGTAATTTATCCAGATGCCAAATATCATATGGAAGCATTTGATATTTTCAATGTGATCAAGGAATAACGCGCAGGAACAAAATAAATTTTCCGGAATATAATGCTTGTTTTTAGCCTTGACATCGGATAGTTGTTATGCCTAAATAATCAGATTAACTTGTCTCATTTGACAAATGACATCATTGGAATAAAAAAATAAAGGATCGGAAACAATGAAACGAACATTTCAACCAAGTAACCTTCGTAGAGCCAGAAAACATGGCTTTTTAAAGAGAATGTCAACCAAAGCCGGCCGCAGAATTATTAAACGCAGACGGGCCAGAGGAAGAAAAAAACTCTCTGCATAAAATGGTTTTTATATAAAAAAACAAGGCTTTATTATTGCGCTATCGTTTGGAAAAGGCGAACAGGATTTTAAAACGCTCTGATTTTTTGCGTATTTCAAAGTGTGGCGCAAGGGTTCATAACCGCGATTTTCTCGCGGTTTTTTACCCTAACCGGCTTTCATGTACACGACTTGGTATTACTGTGACCAAAAAAGTGGGAAACAGCGTCATCCGTAATCGGATCAAGCGGCTTGTACGTGAATATTTCCGTTTGAATCGACAAAATTTACCAGGATACCGGGATATAAACGTAATCGCCAAATCATCGGCAGCAAAGCTTGGTTCAGACCAGGCATTTGTATCACTTAAAGATATTTTTAAAAAGATTGATAAAAAACAGGCAAAGCACCCTTAAAAAAACAGTTCTGGTCCCGATTCTTTTTATGATCAGGGCCTACCAGTATATAGTATCTCCCTTACTCGGTTCCACTTGCCGTTTTTACCCCAGTTGTTCCGAATATGCTTATACCGCCATTTCCCGCTATGGATTATTCAAAGGATCTTTCCTCTCATTCAAGCGTATCCTGCGCTGCCATCCGTTTCATCCGGGAGGAATCGACAATGTCCCATAATCCGGATATTACTCCGGATATTGATCATTTACTGCCATATCTTTCTTTTTTGCCGTTTTTTATGAAAGACGGCCATGTTATTGCGTTAAGCCAGGTCACGTTCAGACAGACAGGATCAAGGCAAGCTGAGGGCAGATTATGATCTACCAAAAAACAATATCTTGTAAATCTTAGGAGAAAAACCAAAATGGAACAAGTTCGACTGATTATTGCGCTGACACTTTCTCTGCTCGTGTTTGTATTGTGGAGTCATTTTTTTGCTCCCGAAGAAGTAAAAAGACCCCCCGCCAACGCTCCAGAGGTATCCAGGCTGGCAGATACACCATCCTCAACTCAAACTGGTAACAGTACTCAGGCATCCTCTTCTCCTGTACTGCCGCCGACCACGCAACCTGCCTATGCCGAACAGCAAAAAGACCTTCGTAAGGCAAGGACGATTACTGTAGATACCCCTCTTTACTCTGTAGACATCTCAGAAAGAGGAGGCGTGTTCAAAAGTTTTGTTCTTAAAAATTACAAGGAAACTATCGAAGCTGATTCACCTCTTAAACAGCTGATTCCAGAAGATCTTCCGAACGGAACCCTTCTGACTGGCTTTGGTGACGGCAGCCTTGCAAACATGGAATATACTCTGTTTTCAGTTAATTCTGATACGGATATGATAGATGCTGCAAACGCCCCGAAAAGTCTTACATTTGTTCTTGATTATAATGCCAAAGACGGTGCTGAAAAGATTGTTGTTGAGAAAACATTTTCATTTTCTCCTGAAACATACCTGATTCAGGTGGATGTAAAGGTTAAAAATCAGACCAGCGGTGTCTTTAAAGATCACCTGTTTGTAAGTCTGGTAAACCCGGAACCTGGGAAGGCAAGCGTATATTCTTTCGAAGGGCCGGGGGTCATGATAGATTCTAAGGTCGAACAGATATCTTTGAAAGATATCAGAAAAAAGAAAAAAGATAAACTTTCCGGCTCCTTTTCCTGGATGGCTTATATAGATCGATATTTTCTTTCAGCAGTCGTAGCACGGGAAGCAGTTCCATCAGGAGTGCATCTTCGTGCCGAAGGCAATTTTGTGGAAAGCAGATATCTTCATCCTAATCTGGTTATAGGACCTGGGGAAGAAAAAGTTTTTTCCACAGATCTTTATTTTGGGCCCAAAAGCCTGACAATATTGAAAGAAATGGATAACGGGCTGTTTAAGGTGATAGATTTCGGATGGTTCGATTTCATTGCCAGACCCTGCCTGTGGCTGATGAACTTTATCTATGGATTTATTCCGAATTACGGGGTGGCCATTATACTTTTGACCCTTATGATCAAAGTCATTTTGTGGCCTTTGGGCAATAAAAGTTATAAGTCAATGAATGCTATGAAGAAGCTTCAGCCCATGATGCAGGAAATCAGGGATAAATACAAAGATAACAAGCAGAAGATGAACGAAGAAATGATGAATCTTTACAAGACTTACAAGATCAATCCCATGAGCGGATGTCTGCCCATGCTTCTTCAAATTCCGGTATTGTTCGCTTTTTACAGAATGCTTCTGGAAAGTATAGAACTTCGACATGCGCCTTTTTTCGGGTGGATAACCGATCTTTCAGCCCCGGATCGCCTTTTTGCATTCGATGGCACGATTCCTCTTCTCAGCGTGGTAATGTCGCCCCCTATGGGCATACCGGTATTAACTATCATAATGGGTGCTTCCATGTTTATTCAGCAGAAGATGTCACCTCCACCAGGTGATCCGACCCAGGCCAAGATCATGATGCTCATGCCGATATTCTTCACGTTCATCTTCCTCAATTTTTCATCCGGACTTGTATTGTACTGGCTTGTAAACAACATCCTGGCCCTCCTGCAACAGTACTATGTCTCAAAGAAACAAGCCTAATGACGGAGGTTATTTTATGTCAAGTGCTCTGGAATTCGAAGACAAAATCATAGAAAAGGCTATCGAGAAAGCCTGTAAAAAACTCAAAGTATCCAGGGAAAATCTCGATTATGATGTAATATCCTATGGTTCAAGCGGTATTTTCGGCCTGGTTGGTGTCAAGAAGGCAAAAATTCGTGTCTCCATGCCTAATGGCAAGACAAATAAAGGAAAAAAATCAGGCAGAACCAGCACCAGCCGTTTTGATGAACAGCGAAGAGAAGCTGTTTCATCTTTGATCCGGGAAACATTCAATGAAGGCCCTGATACCGAAAATGAGAGTCAGGAACACAAGCAGGCTCGCCCCTCCGGTGACAAGAACGACAAAAACCGGACTCGCAAGGATAAAAACAGATTTCACAACAAAAGCCGGACTTCTGCAAATAAAGGTCGGGTTCGTGAAGATAAACCTCGGGTTTCAAAAGACAAAAGCAAAGTTTCTGATGATAAAGGCCAGGCTGGCGGAGATAAAGGCCAGGCTCGTGAAGATAAAGCTCAGGTTTCCGAAGACAAAGGCAAAGTTTTTGATGATAAAGGCCAGACTGGCGGAGATAAAGGCCAGGCTCATGAAGATAAAGGCCAGGTTCATGAAGATAAAGGTCAGATTTCCGAAGATAAAGGTCAGGCTCATGAAGATAAAGGTCAGGTTTCCGAAGATAAAGGCCAGGTTTCCGAAAAAGCTCTTAAACTTGGAATTGATGGCCTGCAAAAGATTATCGATCTGATAACTGCTGATGCTAAAGTTTCGGTGGATAGCAATTCAGAACGTCTTTTATTTGATGTCAGAGGCGGAAACTCTGCTGTACTGATTGGCAAACGGGGCAAGACTCTCGAAGATATCCAGTATTTAATCGAAAAGATAATCAACAAACACAATGATGAACGAGTGAGAGTTCAAGTTGATATCGAAGGCTATCTCGATAATAAGAAAAACCGTCTTATAAGCCTTGCCCTGCGCCTTGCCGAAAAGGCCAAGCGCACAGGCAAACCCGTTACCATAGGGCAGATGAACGCACACGACCGGAGGATCATCCATATTGCCCTCAAAGATGAAACGACCGTCAGAACCCAGAGTATGGGAGATGGATTTTACAGAAAACTGGTGATATTGCCTAAAAGAAATAACCGTCCAAGGAAAAAAACGGTCTAAAACTTAAAGGCTTACAGAAAAATGGCTTAACGGAAGTACTTTTAATGCGCGGAATATATTCCGATAATGACACAATTGCCGCCATTGCAACTCCACCGGGCAATGGCGGTATAGGTATCATCAAGATATCGGGAAACAAAGCTGTTGACACGGCAGCATCTGTTTTTCAGCCTTCATCGATTGTGACAGGGCTTAAAAATAATGATTTCCCAAAATCGCGGCATTTATACCACGGGCATGTCATAGATCACAAAAATAGACAGACCCTGGACGAGGTACTTCTTGTCGTGATGAGCGGCCCTGCTTCCTATACGGGGGAAGATGTGGTCGAAATTCAGGCCCATTCCGGAATTGCTGTGTTACAGGCCATTCTGGAACTGGTTATGGAGAATGATATAAGGCTGGCAGATCCTGGAGAATTTACACGCAGGGCTTTTTTAAATGGCAGAATAGATCTGACCCAGGCAGAAGCTGTTATTGATGTAATTCAGGCCAGAAGTGCGGCAGCACTTGATGTTGCAACTTCTCATGCAGCCGGATCGTTAAGGGTTAAAATCGAAAAGATCAGAGATGATCTTTCTGAAACTCTCGTTAATATCGAAGCCGTCATTGATTTTTCTGATGATGTGGAAGAAAATCTTGCAGGAGATCGACAGGCTGTTGATATTGAGGAAAGGGTAATTGCACCCCTTGAGGAGATCATTCGGGCCTACGATGATGGCAGGTATATAATAGACGGCTTAAAAGTGGCTATTGTCGGCAGGCCCAATGTGGGGAAATCGAGCTTGTTGAACTGCCTGCTCGAAAAAGAAAAGGCCATTGTCACACCTGTTCCGGGTACGACAAGAGACCTTGTGGAAGATATAGTGGCTGTTCAGGGTATTCCAGTGGTCATAGCGGATACTGCTGGAATTCATGACAGTGATGATCCAGTGGAAATCATCGGCATGGAAAAAACCAGACAATGTATCAAGGACGCACACATAACAATCTTTGTCATTGATGCTGCCAACCCGTTTTGTCCCGAAGATTGTGCTGTCCATGAAGCTATATCAGACAAAAATATGATCATAGCGGCCAACAAACAGGATATCGCGGCTGGAAATGACAACGCTGATCAAATACTTGAAATGCCTGAAAACTGGCATGACAAGGTGATAGTCAAAACATCTGCCTTGTATAATAAGGGAATCGATAATTTAAAAAATGAGATTGAAAAAGCGGTTACAAAAAGCAGGCCCAGGATAAAAGATTCGTCTTTGATTCCCAATTTGAGACAGAAAACAGCAATCGAAAAAAGCCTTAACTCTGCTCAAATGGCAGTTTCCGCCATAAAGTCGGGAATGCCTGACGAGCTGGTTGCCATAGATATAAAAGAGTCGATTCAAATGCTGGATGAGATCACAGGCGCGGATATCTCCGATGATCTGCTGGATCGAATTTTTGGCCAATTCTGTATCGGCAAATGAAAGGAATATGAATTCATATGGACTTTTCTCCGTTTTTCAGGCAGTATGAAGAACTGCTCAAAACAGCAGACAGCGTGTTTGAAAAGGTCAAACACGATTGTCCAAATTGTGTTACATGTAAAACAGGATGTTCGGACTGCTGTTATGCACTCTTCGATTTAACTCTGGTGGAAGCATTGTATATCAACCATCATTTCAACGAGAAATTTTCCGGAACAAAAAAGGAAAATCTGATCACAAAGGCCAATGTTGCAGACCGGCAGATATACAAGATCAAGCGGCAGGCATACAAAGAGCTGGAGGCCGGGAAAAACGAAAATGATATTCTCGAACAGGTTGCACATGAACGTATTCGATGCCCCCTGCTTGATGAAAACAATCTTTGTGAGCTATATGAACACAGACCCATTACCTGCCGGTTTTATGGTGTTCCGACATCCATTGGAGGCAAAGGTTATACCTGCGGGCTGTCATCCTTTGATAAAGGGAAAAAGTATCCGACCGTCAACCTGGACATGATTCATCGAAAACTTTATGATATTTCCGCACAACTCGCTGATTCGATAGGCTCCAAATATACACAATTGTCGGAAATGATCGTTCCCATATCCATGTCAATAGTCACAGTATACAATGAAACCTTTTTAGGCTGTGCCGATGAAAAAGAAGTTGAACAGCCTGAAAGCAACAATAAAAACGGCAAAGACCGAGTATTGAATCAGGCTGGAGATAAAAATGGATGAATTCACCAAAGAAGAGGTGGAAGAAAGAAAGAAAGCCATCTTCGACAGTATGTCTCCGAGGCGTCGGAAGCATCTCATGAAAAAAGGGATTGAAAGCTGGGACCCTTTCATAGAACCAAAAGATCCCATAGACATACGCAAGGACAAAACCAAACGTACCTCCCAGATGCTGGTCAGGGAATTTCTCCAGTCAAAGGACATGGAATCCTACAGTAATGAATACGGCAGGGGAGTGTTTGACATATGCATGGGCATCATAAACAATGACGAGCGATGCAAAGCCATGTTCGAGTTTTCCTGCTGGTATCATGAATTGCTGAAACGGGAAGGCTATAGCAAAGGAGACGAATCATGAAACAAAAATATACCATATTGAAAGAAACCGGAAAAAATGAGTTGATAATCCGGGAATATGCCGAACTGGACAAAGAAACTCTTTCGCTGCTATGTGAGGAAAAACATAATCTTGATGAGATAAAAGAAGCGGCGGGAAATATGTCCGCATTGATATCGAAATTAAGAACTCTCAATATGTATCCGCCTGCCATGTATGCCACAAAGCTGGCAGAAGCAGTTATAAGTCTCTGCCAGTCCGAAACGGACGAACCGGTCGATATGATCTTCAATGATTCTGATTTTCTCACCAAAGAAAGTGAAGATAAAAAAGCAGAGGAAGAAGCAGAAGAGGAAGAAGATGAAGAAGAAGAGATTGAAGGATTGCTCGAAAATGATCCAGAAGAATCTCTGGATAATGCCAGCACCATTTCCAATGTAAGTGCTGAATCACCAATAAAAATAGCGGATGAGTCATCTCTTGAAATTGATGATGATGCTTAGGGCTGTGGATGAAATAACTTCCACAACCTTGCTTGCCTTTGAACCTGTTTTCTGCGTTGCATTGATGGGTACAGACAATAAGTATCCACCCATCAATGCGCCTTGAAAACAGATCCAAATTCGGCGCAATCTTATGGAATTAATTTCATCCACAACCCTTAAGAGTTTCAAAAAATATAGCCGGGACATGTCTATAACGATATGATATGGCGGGCTGGATGAAAAGGACATATTTATGGGAAGAATATATCGATTTATCTGTCTGATACTTTCTATGCTTGTAATCTGCGCCTGCCAGTCCGGCCATTCCAGCATCCCGGTGGTTTTTACTCCGTCTGTGTTTTCAAAAACCGGTTCGAAAGCAGGAAAATCTCCTGCCAGGTGGTGGACAGGTTTTCAATCTCAGGAACTCAATGACCTGATAGATACTGCATTTACAAAAAATTTCGATCTTGAAAGTGCATGGGCAAGACTCGACCAGGCAAACGCTCTTGCCAAAGAAGCCGGAGCGTTAAAACTTCCTTCTTTTTCGACTCGTGCAGGTGCTGCCCGCACCCGGTCAAATATTAAAATTTCCCCTTTGTCTGATACAACCGCTGCATCTTACAATACCCAATATGAAACAAGTGCTGCCGCAGCATGGGAAATTGATCTATGGGGCAGGCTTTCAAGTACGGCACAGGCAGCAAGACTTGATGCCACAGCAGCAAGACATGCCCTTTCCGCCATAGCCATAAGCCTTGCAGCAGAGGTATCTGAAACTTGGTTTTCCGTTCTTGGCAACAGGCAGAAACTAAAACTTTATTTCGAACAACTGAAAGTCAATGAGACATATCTGAAACTTGTCCAGCTAAGGTTTGGACAGGGCCTGGTTTCATCCCTGGATGTTTATCAGCAGCGCCAGAGAGTGGCCGCAACCCGCTCTCTGATCCCTTTGACCCAGGCTCGTATAAAAGCCGGGGTGAACAGGCTTGGGTTGCTGACAGGGTTTTCTGTCCTGCCTGAAAATTTGAAAAATTCCAAAACAGATGTTTTCCCCGATATTCCCCAATTGCCCAATATTGGTCTGCCTGCCGATCTTTTGAACAACAGACCGGATGTAACAGCCGCTCTAATGGCTATAAAATCGGCTGACCTGAAAGCTTTTGCTGCTGTCTGCGAACGGTTTCCATCTCTTCAGATAAGTGCATCATCAGGATATCGGGCATCGAATCTTTCGAATCTGTTCGAAAATCTGATTTGGGATATAATCGGCAATGTTTCCCAGATCCTCTGGGATGGAGGGAAAAGGTCTGCAAAAATTGCCAGACACAAAGCCATAGTCAAAGAAAAGATGGCAGATTATGCAAAAACAGTGCTTGTGGCCTTTTACGAAGTCGAAGATGCTATTATGTGGGAAGATCGGCAGCAGGTATATCTCGAACGGCTCGATTCCCAGATAAAATATGCAAAAATGACCCTTAATGAGGCAAGACTCAGATATCTGAACGGACTGAGCGATTATCTGCCGGTTCTGACCTCTCTGACCAGTCTTCAGCAACTGGAGCAAAATCGAATCGATGCGAAAAAAAACCTGCTTTCCCGCCGTATTCAATTGCACCGCGCACTTGCTGGAACATGGACGGAAAACTTAAAACGCACATCCGCCAAATGAGGCCGTAGATGAAATCGTTTTTCAAATTTTTGTTGGTTCTGACTATTATAGGAGCAGGTGTTCTTGTCACCGTAACCCTGATCAAGACAAAGCCTGCTGCCAAAAAAAAATCGGTTTCCATAGGAATCCCTATAGTGGAAACTGTCCTGGCCATATCCGGCAATAAACAGATTTATATTGATGCTATGGGTACGGTAATTCCGGCCTGTCAGATTACCCTGCAGCCGCAGGTTTCGGGTATGGTGATTTTTGTCAGCCCCGAGTGGGTTCCCGGAGGCAGATTTTTAAAAAATGATGTAATCCTCAAGCTTGATAATCGGGATTACCTGATAAATCAGGAACGAAAAAAAGCCGATATTGAGCGGGCTGTCGTAGAACTCAAAACCGAAAAAGGCAAGCAGTCCATTGCCATGCGTGAATGGAAACTTCTGGGTTCCAATATTTCCACCACAAAAGAAGGCCGTGAACTGGCGCTGAGAAAGCCTCATATCGAACGTGCAAAAGCTGTACTCGCGTCTGCAAGAAGCGGGCTTGAAAGCGCCCGACTTGATCTGGAAAGAACGACTTTAAAGGCCCCTTTCAATGCTTTCATAAAAGAAAAATTCATAGATATCGGGCAGCACACAGGACCCGGCACAAGGCTTGCCACCCTTGTGGGAATCGACAGTTTTCACGTCATAATCAGCGTTCCAGTGGAAAAACTTTCCCTGATCTCCATTCCAAAGCTTAATTCGGAAACTGGATCTTCTGCCACAATAATCATAGAAGGCAATGGAACAGGCATTGATACTTCCCGTGAAGGCAGTGTAATCCGCCTGATGGGAAATCTTGACCCCACAGGCCGCATGGCCAGATTGTTGATAGATGTGAAAAATCCTTTAGAAATTTCAAATGATGCACCCATACCTCTTTTGCTCGACACCTATGTCAAAGTAAAAATCAAAGGCCCTCTTCTGGAACAGGTGTTTTCGATCCCTCGCAGAGCGCTGAGACCTGGCAGTCGTGTATGGACAGCCGGACATGATAACCTCCTTCATATCAAAAAAGTTGAAGTCATCTGGAAAAGAAAAAATGATGTGCTGCTCAAAGGACTTGAATCCAGAGACAGGATTATAACGAGCAGGATTGCAGCGCCTGTGGAAAATATGAAGATAGAGATAGCATCACAATTTCCTGAATCAGTACGGGAAATAAAACCCCTGCGCCAGGATGGTGAAAATTGAAAACAGGTAAACCCGAAATAAAACATCCGGGCTATAAACGAGGACCGGTCGCGTGGATGGCTGAAACACCAGTGGCAGCGAACCTTTTAATGTTCGTTCTACTTGTGGCAGGTGTGATCGTTCTTTTGACCCAGGTAAAGCAGGAAATTTTTCCCGCTTTTGAAATCGACCGCATTGATATCAGCATATCCTATCCCGGAGCCTCTCCAGAAGAAGTTGAAAAAGGAATCATACTCGCAGTTGAGGAAGCTATAAATGGGCTGGAAGGAGTAAAGCAAGTCAGTTCGAACGCATACGAAGGAAGTGCATTTATTAATGTAGATCTTTTATATAACGCGAATCGTAACAAGACTCTGGCCGATATAAAAAATGCCATAGACAGGGTCACTTCATTTCCTCTGGATGCTGAAGAACCTACAGTAAAGCTTCGCACCACCCGCCGCGAAGTTCTTGACCTTGTTTTATATGGTAAAGTCAAAGAAAAAGTGCTGCGGGAACTTGCAGAAAACGTGCGTGACGATCTTTTGAAACACGAAGGCATTACACAGGTTGAGCTTGCCGATACCCGACCTCTGGAAATTCATATAGAAGTACCTGAACGAAACCTGAGAGCCTATGGACTCACGATTGAAGGCATTGCCGGACAGATCAGAAAGTCGGCAATGGACCTTCCGGCAGGCGGTGTGAAAACCAGAGGCGGAGAGGTCTTGCTGCGAACCAGAGAGCGCAGGGATATCGGGGAAGAATTCGAAGATCTTACAATTATAAACACAAGAGACGGAGCGGCTGTCCGGTTGTCCGATATTGCCAGAATAACTGACGGATTTGCTGAAGAGGATGTATATACTTTTTATAATGGTCTTCCAGCAATAAGGGCCAAGGTTTACAGAATCGGAGACCAGACACCCCTGGATATTGCCGAAAAGGTCAAAGAATACAAAAAAAAACTTGATCCGGTACTGCCTCCCGGAATTTCAAGTGCCATCTGGCTCGACAGATCGGAACTCTTTCACCAGCGCGTTGATCTTTTAAAACGTAACGCGGTCATCGGCCTGATTCTGGTTCTTGGTATCCTGGGCCTGTTTCTGGAAATCCGCCTTGCTTTCTGGGTAACTATGGGAATTCCCATATCCTTTCTCGGCTCATTTCTTTTTCTGCCCGTAACCGGGGTTTCCATAAATATGATATCTTTGTTCGGTTTTATAGTCACCCTCGGAATGGTAGTGGATGATGCCATTGTGGTGGGCGAAAGCATATATGTACATCGACAGGAAGGCCAGTCTGGACTCGAAGCCGCTATAAACGGCGTTCGTGAAGTTTTAACCCCGGTCTCTTTTTCCATTATAACATCGGTGGTAGCATTTTCGCCTTTGTTTTTCGTGCCTGGCACTATGGGAAAGATTTTTCGGATTATCCCATCAGTGGTTATTTTAGTCCTTTTACTCTCTCTTTTTGAATCTATTTATATATTACCTGCCCATCTTGCTCATCTGAAGACAGTGAGGGTAAACGGTATTAGAGGAAAACTTCACAGATTCCAGGCAGCATTCAGCATAAAAGTAACAAATTTTGCAAGCGATATTTACGGCCCAATGGTCAGATGGTGCGTGAAAAATCGTTGGATCACCTGGGCAGCAGCCGTGTTCATGCTGCTCCTTTCCATCGGAATGGTCAAAGGCGGCAGAGTCAAGATAGATTTTTTCCCCAAGGTCGAATCAGACTAGGTGGTAGCAGTTGGAACCCTTCCTTTCGGGGTTTCCATAGATGAAACTGCACAGATAAAACACAGCATGGAAACTGCCCTGGATAACGTGATAAATGAAGAGACAGGAGATAAACCGTCAAAACTGAGAAGGGGAGTTGTCACCTATATCCGGGATACTCATCAGATCTGGGTAGTAGCACTTCTTGTGCCAAGCGACAAACGGGATATGAACGCTACACAGTTTGCGGATAAATGGCGTGATAAAATAGGTTATATCGCAGGCTTGAAATCCCTGACGTTCGATTCTACAGCAGGCGGGCCAAGGGGCGGCAAGCCAGTGGATGTACAATTGAGCCATCGGGATATCCGTGTTCTCGAAATGGCAGCGGAAGATCTGGCAGAAAAACTGAAAGACTACGAGGGTATCACGGATATAGAAGACGGATTTGCCACCGGAAAACCTCAGTTCAATTTCAAAATCAAACCCCAGGGGTTGAGCCTTGGTCTGACAGCATCCGAACTGGGCAGGCAGATAAGAACAAAATTCTGGGGAGCGGAAGCTCTGAGACAGCAGCGGGGTCGTGACATGATCCGGGTCATGGTTCGCCTTCCTTTGGAAGAACGGGTATCCGAATATGATATAGAACAATTGCTGATCCGAACTCCGAGCGGCGGTGAAATCCCTCTTTTTCAGGCAGCAGAGGTAACAAAAGGCATATCCTATTCATTCATTTCCAGAACAGACGGAAAACGCACGGTCAACGTAACAGCAGAAACCCAGCGCGGAGTCATAGGCGGGGAAGTAGTTGCCTCTCTGAAAAAAAAGGAATTGCCCGAACTCATAAACAAATATCCGGGTCTTACCTTTTCTCTGGAAGGAGCAAGCAAGCGCGGCAAGGAATCTGTGGACAGCCTGATGGCTGGTTTTATGGTGGCTCTTCTGATCATGTATGTACTTATTGCCATCCCCTTCAACTCCTACATTCAGCCGATGATGGTTCTATCAGCAATCCCTTTCGGATTTGTGGGAGCTATGATCGGCCACATAATCATGGGATACAATATAAGCCTGATCAGCATGATGGGACTTGTGGCCCTTTCCGGCGTAGTAGTCAATGATTCCCTGGTTCTTATCTATACAGCGAATAAATACCAGACTGAGGGATCAGACCCGGAAAAAGCTGTCTGCGATGCGGGCATAAGAAGATTCAGGCCCATAGTTCTGACTTCCCTGACCACATTCCTGGGTCTGACTCCCATGATTTGCGAAACTTCCATGCAGGCAAGATTTTTGATACCAATGGCCATAAGTTTAGGATTCGGAGTGTTATTCGCTACTGTGATAATTCTTCTTATGATTCCGGCTTTTTATGTGATTACCGATGATGTAAAATCCCTTTTTACAGAGATCGTAAATGATGTGAAAAAAATTATTGGCAGTCATCCCGAATATGATGATAAGGGCCGTGGATGAAATAAATTCCACAATCTTGCATGCCTGTAACCTGTTTTCTTAAGAAAAATCCTGATCCATTTGATTAATTCAGCTAAGTTAATTATAAATTTGACTCTCTGGACAGATTCAAGAATAATAATAACAGGCAGCAAAAGCTGTTGCTTCAAAAAGGCAAATAGCGAAACAAGTTTTATTTGGCCCATGCCAACGAAAAAGAAAACTAAATCCAGATTCAAGGAGGACACCATGAGTACAGTGCATGCATTGTCCCGGAATGATCAAGTATATTACAAAAATTATGAAGGCTCTCCACTTGCAGAAAATGAACTGTCCAGAGACGGACTTGCTGTAACAGAGGCTGAGTACTGGGAAAAATATTATAATGATCCTGATTTTGTTTACGAATGGAATAACGGCTGTCTGGAGGTGAAACCGATGTCAGATGTGAAGGGAAGTGATGTTTATCAATGGTTCTGCGATATTCTGCGTTGTTGGATAAGAACTTACCCCATTGGTAAAATAATTAACCTGGATATTGGCTTTCGCCTGGCGCTTCCCCATAAGACCAGCATTAGAAGACCGGATCTTTCCATGGTTCTGGATACCAATCCTGTGGCAATTGATGATGATGACCGCACCTATTCCGGTACATTCGATTTTTGTGTCGAGTCACTTTCTCATTCCACCCTGAAGGAACTGAAACGGGATACCGTTGATAAGAAAAAAGAATATGAAGGATCTGGTGTCCGGGAATATTACATTCTGGATGCCCGGAAAAACGATACCGCATTTTACAGTCTCGGTAAAAACGGAAAATATAGAGATATCGGCACAGGAAGCATTATAAAATCAGCCATTCTTCCCGGATTCCAGTTTCGGCTGTCTGATCTCTATAGACAGCCTCCTCTGGAGGAACTGGCAGAAGATGAAATTTATCATTCATATGTGTTTCCTTCATATAAAAAGATATTGGAGGAGAAAGAAAAAGAAAAGCTGCGGGCTGATAAGGCTGAAAACCTGTTATTTCTGGAACAACTTCGAGCTGATAAAGAAAAACAACTGAAGGAAAAGGAACAACTGCGTGCAGATAAAGAAAAACAACTGAAAGAAAAGGAACAACTGCGTGCAGATAAAGAAAAACAACTGAAAGAAAAGGAACAACTGCGTGCAGATAAAGAAAAACAACTGAAAGAAAAGGAGCAACTGCGTGCAGATAAAGAAAGGCAACTGAAAGAAAAGGCAGAACAACGTGCCGAACAATTGGCGGCAAAGTTGAAGGCGTTGGGAATCGCATTCGATTGAAAACGTTAAAACAGGCATAGCCTTTTTGAGAGAGGTTTTGAGAACCTTTTACGATATGGAAATTATTACAGAGGTTAATAGAGCCAGAAGCTGACCTATTTTCAATCATTGTTCATTTTTTGTTCTCCATCATCCTTTTCCACCGAATCGAGAATCATCCGGGATAGAATCTCATGTTTTTGATCCTGGTCCAGGCTGTTTGAATGTTTTTTCCTCATTCGCCTGTTCATGAAATAGCGGATCAGAAAGAATATCAACATTAGCAGGATAACAAATATAAACAACATTTTTTGATATTCTGTCAGTCTTTCCGAAGAAGATGGTGACGTAAGAATTAATCCTAAAGGAAGGCACAGACCCAGAAATATTCCCCATACGACAACTTTTAAACCCCTCCCTTTTTTCCTGTGCCTGCCACTCTCTTTTGCAGGATTGGCAAAACCTGAAAGATAGAGACTGGCAAGGGCCATTTTATCATCCTGCTCAACTGACAGATCGCCATTTTGACCTGGAATCTGTTCCGCACGAAAAGACAGTGTTTTAATACCATTAACCTGCCTTTTTTCTTCGGCAGTTCGGATTTTTTTAAATTTCCCCGCATCCAGCCAGTGTCCGGCACATCCCGGACATTCATCCACTTCCACCTCTGTATCGGCGTTGAACAAATGACGCATCATGACGATTTTAAGGCATTTTGGACAGTTGATGCGGTCTTTAAGTTCCACAACTGCATCAGCATCAATTTTCACATTCAAAAGGGCTTCCACTTCCGCATGTTCGCACCGGTTGGCTTTCATGAGTTCGAAACGGTCGAACCAGATACCACCGCAGCTATTACAAATATCTGCCCGTATCGTGCCAGTTTCAAGGGATATAAGGGAGGTGTTACAGGCCGGGCATTTGATTTCGCCGTCTTCATGATCAGAAATATTTTCTGCATCTGCTACAGGAGGAGACTGCGAATCCGTGGTCATGAGGCTTTCCGCTTCTTTTTCGACAGATTCCTTTTCTTCAACAATCGGGGTGAAAGAACGCGAAAGCCTGATAATCAAAAGCACAATTACGACACAACCCGGCACTGCCAGACCGGTCAGTACACCCAACCAGAACATTTTATATTATTTCCTTTTTAACCAGATCATAATTTTTTTAATCTCTTTTTTATGACTGGAATAAAGAGGTTTTAAAAAGGAAACAATACGGGATTCAACCTGGCGCAAGGGAAGAAGCCTCGGATAATATTGCAGATCAAGAGACTCAAAATTCACAGGTTTGAAAGCAAGCTTTTCGTTCAGCCCGCATTTTTGAGTATCAAAAGTACTGCCTCCGGTTATGCTCTGTTTCTGTCCGCTGAAAGGATCAAGACGTTTTGCAAAATTCAGCATGGATCTCGGAGACTGGTTCTGATTGACTTGAGCTACTTTGTCATTGACCAGATCAACCATGTTTTTGATCAGGTTGTAATAAACATCTTGTCTGTCCGAATTGTTTTTCTGGAACCATTCATAATTTTCCCCGTTGATATAGCTGTCAACACTGGTTCTCAGATTCTCATAAATCTCAAAGACTCGTTTTATATATTCCCCCCTTGAGGTCAAAGCCAGGGGTACATTTTTTGGAATTTCGCTGTCCGAAGGTTCCGCTTTTATCAATTTTTCCAGCAGATCGCCATCTACATCATCAGATGTCTGGCCCATGTCCGTTTCTATTGCATGAAAAAAATCTTTGACATTGGATTCATCAAGCAAAAGATAACTCAATGCTCCTGCTCTTTTCTCCAGCAGCTTTTCTTTTTCGCGCAGGTTATCCACACAGTCACCGATGAATTTGATCATATCTTCGATTTCTCTTCTGGAGTCGAAGAAATTGCCCGCTGCATCCATAAGAACTTCTTCCATCAGGGAATCGGTAAGATTATCCGTAAAATTCATGAAACCCTCTATTGGTAATTTTTCTGCTTAATTTTCCAGTTAATTTTTTCGTTTGATCTTTCCGGCAATAGCCACCCACCCCTGCTCGGTTTTCATGTCGATAATATCGAAATTCAAAGTTTTCATTTTCTTTATTATCATATCCGAATTTTCTTCAATAATACCCGAACATACTAAAATACCGTTTTCAGCCATCACATCTCTGACATTGTCGAGCAGATCCATTACGACATCAGATAGAATGTTTGCTGTCACCATGTCGAATTCAGCCTGTAATCCATGTACGAGGCTTGCAACAAAAAGCGATAATATATTCGGTTCGATTTTGTTTTTCAACAGATTTTTTCGGGCTACATCAATAGCAACTTCGTCAGTGTCCACCCCGCAGAGTCGTTTTGCTCCAAGCATTGCAGCGGTGATCATGAGGATACCGGAACCTGTACCCACATCCAGAAAAGTGCTGCCTTCTTTCATATGATCTTCTATCATCCTGACACACATGGAGGTGGTAGGGTGGGTTCCTGTTCCGAATGCCATGCCAGGATCGATTTCCATTACCAGTTCATCAGGGCTTGTCGATGTATAATCTCTCCAACTCGGCTTGACCACAATGCGAGTACCGATTTTTTCCGGCCAGAAAAAATCTTTCCAGCAATGCGCCCAGTCTTCTTCGTCCATCTGACGGTAAGAAACCGTTGTAGTTACATCCATTTTTTTTTCAAGTTGCAAAACCTGTGTTTCAAGCTCATGGCATCGGGTCGAAAGCCCTTTATTTTCCGGAAACCAAGCTTTGACAGCTCTTGTTTGGGGTAATGGTTCGCTGTCATCGGCCCAGTCAGTGTCAGGTTCGAATTCAGGGCCTTCAATTTCAACTCCTTGAATTCTCAAATCATAAAAAATATTTGCAATCATATCGATTGCCAGAGGATTGTCACAGGATTCGAACTCGACCTTCACTTCGATCCATTTCATAGTTTTTACCTTATATTATAAGAAAAATTTTTACCTTTTTCAGTTTACACAAATTCTGAAAATTACAAAAATTTGATTTCCCAGAAATTTTCAATCTTATACATCGCTTGTGCGAGATATCAATAATGATCTATCTTTGCCATTAAAAATTCAATCAAAACGATAATCATGCATCATGCCGTGATGTTCCATATTTTTCTTTGGGAGGGTTGAAATATCCATAACGTATTTGAGGAAAGTTTTTCCGGATCTTTTCAAGCAGTGGTTTCATTCCTGTAGGTCTGCTGTGGGGTGCTGCCTGGTTCATGGTCTGCATGTATCTTAAAGGGTCGAAATTGAGATTTCGCCATTGAATCATATTTATCCGATGATTTTTCAAAAATTTGAACAATTCATCGGATTCCTCTGGAGAGTCAGTGATTCCGGGACAGTTAAGATAGTTAATCGAAACAAACTTTCCTCTTTGACGAGCAAGGTCGATACTTTGCAGCACATCTTCAAATTTGTAAGATACCGGTCTGAAATATGCATTGTAGCACGATTTCCTTACACTGTTAATGCTGATGCGTATGCTGTCAAGGCCAGCGTCAAACAGACCTTCGAGAATGTCGGGACAACTGCCGTTGGTATTCATGTTTATAGTGCCTTCGTCCGTTTTTTCCCGTATCATGGAGATGGCAGGTATTATGGCATCCGCTGCCAGCAGAGGATCTCCTTCGCAGCCCTGGCCGAAACTGACCACAGGATTCTTGACCCGAAGGATATGTGACAGGGCTACTTCCTTGATTTCTTCCGGGGAAGGCGTGAAATTAATCCGGTTCTGGCTGCTGGGAATTATTTTTTGATCTGCTTGAAGGGAAATACACCCCAGGCATCTCGCATTACAAGCTCTGGATGTGGGGAGCGGAGCCTCATATCTCCCGAGAAAAAAATTTTTGCCAGCCGGACAACCGTATTTTAATGCACAGTTTTCAAGATGCTTTTCAAGGCGGTTTGAAGGCATTGCCTTCTGCATTTTTCTAATACCGGCAGCAATTTTTTCAGGTTTCATCAAACGCAGATCCTGCCGCCTTTCCTTATCAACTTGAATTACGGCTGTCATGAAACCTTTTTTCTCGCTCCACCCGACAGCTCCATAGGAAAACAGAGGCAGATACCCGGCATCTGCAGATTCTTCATATGAACTTGTGTGGGAAATCATATAGCCGGGCGAATTGAAAGCCGCAGCCGGAAAAACAGGCGTACCCGGCTCATAAGGATTTTCATGCAGGGTTTCAAAGTTTTTTTTTGCAATATTCCACAGGACAGGTTTCCTGTCCGGAAGATACATGATTTCGCTCCCGTATGGCATAGGGGTGCAATCTGATGAAGTAAGCGGGCTGAGAACAGACCCATCAGCCCCGGTGGCAGCATAATTATCCAAATCGAATACATCGCCCTTGTCATTGGCTACAAGGGCTTTTAAATATTCGACTTTATGTTTTCTACGTTTCATATCAAGACTTTTTTAAATTTTAATTGAAAAAACGATAAAACCACGAACGTTTTTCCTGTTTCCGGGCGAGTTCTGCTCTCTTTTTTTCAAGATAGGGATGCAGATTTTTTACCAGATCATCTGCCAGGAATCGTTCTAACAAGCTGATATCTTCATTTTTCGGGTCCCACGCCTTCATGAAATCATCATAATATGCCTGATCTGTCTCTCGAATGCTTACAGGATAAAAAACAATGCTGGCCGGTTCCCGTTCTCCAACATCAAACTGGCCCATATGACGGCCATTATTCGGCTGTATGAAAAACGAAAATCTGTGTTCCGAAGGCTGTGCGCTTACATAAGGAGATTTGCTGACAAACTCTCCATCCCAGGTAGCCTTCATTGTTATAAAATATAAATTGGAGGATCGGTTGATAATATGATATCCAGCCTCATATCCGTAAATTTTTTCCCTGTATCCTGCCCCATTTTCAGATGAGATCATGGATTGTCCGCTGCCGCCTTCTTCTCTTGAATCTTCATACACAAATCGTTCCCCGATCTTCCCGTATTTTAACGAATGACTGACAAACAGCCCTTTACGCTTCATAAAAATATCTGCAACACCGGTTTTTTCGATCACTTTTGGATATCTTCTGAACCGGTCAATAAAAGAATGATAAAGCCTGTCATCTATCACGATTTTGTTATGATCGATATTTTTCAAAAATCTTTTATATTTTGCATCACTCTTGCCCATAACCCGATATTTGTAAAGATGTTTATCATCTGTAGCGAAAATGGCGTTTTTATAAACAGCAAGATTTTCCCCTTTTCTGTCAAGAAGCTTAAGCGGTTTCAAGGTGTCAAAATCATAAATCATCACCCCCATACCGTGACGCAGCGTTAAAATCAACAAAGTACCATCCACGTCGGATAAAAGCTTTTCCTCGGTTACGATCAAATCCTCAATAGAGTTTGACGCGCTGGTTTTGTTGATAACATGACCGTTTTCAAGGCTTCTGACAGCGAACTTGCGGTTTTTGAATTCGACAAAATAATCGCCGTAAAAATAAATGAAGGAATTGGGGAAAATTTTTTCATATGTATTCACTGGTTTTTCACCTATCCTGTCCCATATGAATACTGTCCGCTCACCTGCGCCGATAACGTTGTTGCCCGAAATTTTCAGGTTGCTGATGCATTCTTTCCCTTCCCAGCCTGATCCATCGTTCTCACTTGAAGCATAATTGCCTATATATTCAAGGCTATCGAATTTCCAGGCATTGATAATTCCGCCGCAGGAACCTATATAGAGAATATTGTCAACAACTTCGATCACTCCTATGTAATGACAGCCAGCGGGCAGGTGTATAGTCCGAAATGTATCGGTTACAGTATCCCAGACAGCGGCTGTGTCCACATCCTTGTTGGCTCCGCCTGATATAACTATTTGTCCGATTATTTTTCTGATACCACCATCAAGGCTGCCATATTTTTCATTCTGCTTTTTTTCCAGAGGAACAAGGAGTTTTGAGTCAAAAACATAGATTCCCCTGTCTGTAGCTGCAGAGCCCTTGGCTGTCATGTTTTCAAAAATCCAGACTTTGTCTCCCACTATATGAGGTCTGCTGTAATATAATCCCGGCAGAGTATATTGAATGGAATTTCTCTCGTTTGCAGTAAAAATCATATCGAGTTCATCCCACATGCTCAGTCTGACATAAGTATTGAGAGCTATGTCATAAATGCTCAAAACCTCCTTCTTTACAGCCTGTCTCAGCCTGTCCCGTTTTTTAAATTCATCGGAAGACATGCCTGCAAACACGATGTGATGTATAAAAAGGGCTGCAAACAGAAAAATAAGTTTTTTTAATAGAGAATTTTTCATTTTGTTTTTAGTTATCCAAGATCATTTTCTGGTATTTTTTTTTAGCATCCATAACCACATTGAGGTATTTTTCATCATCTTTATATTTATTGATGAAAAACTCCAGAGCTTCAAGGTCAGGGGCATCAAGAATTCTGTTCAGTTCGTTTTGTACATGATCAATATCCAAATCCTTTTTGATATTCCCTTGAACTGCCTGTGTTGCTACTGAGGGCTTTATTTCAGTTTTCGATTTCCTGATTTTGGGTTTTTTTCGATATGCTCTGGCCGCTGGCTTTGGTTCATGTGTCTGAGACATTGCGGAAAGCCGTTTTTTTATCTTGTTAAGATACGGAGTAACTACAGGCACTTGTTCATGAATCCTTGTGGTATATTGACCACTTATCCAGCCTCTGTCAGTTCTGATCCAGCCATGCTGCATGTCAATTGCATAAATCATATCCCCTTTTTTGTATAGCCCTGCTTTCCTGGCATCTGACGATTTTGCAACTCGAATATTCAATGTGGAAGCCTCAACCCGGTATTTATTTTTGCCCAGCCTGGACCATTTATCAATGAATCCTTTCAGCCTCAAGACCGATCCTTTTACCTCAGTTTCAACATAATCGGCCTCAATCATTTTTTTCACGAAACTCTCAATTTCCTTTGAATAATATCCTTCAGGAAATGAAGACATGTAAAGGTCATAAAGCTTCAAACTTTTAGTATGCTGGTTATATTTGATTTTGCTGTACAGGCCGTATTCCTGAACCAGTCGATACATTTCCTTTCTCACTTTGGATGAAGATGTGGTTTTTTCATCAATGACAAAATCTGGCCTTGATACTTTTTCAAGAATCATTTTAAAAATTTCAAATCGATCAGAGGCGAATGCGTACCATAATGCCGATTTCCCAAAATTATCTTTTAAATCGGGTTCAGCCCCTTTTGCCAGCAAAATTCTGACAACATTTGTCCGGCCTTCCTTAACCGCAGCCATAAGAGGAGTGACACCGTATCCTCCTTTTTCATCAATATCAGCCCCCTGATCTATGATTGATATCACCCTTGCGCTATCACCTTTTACTGAGGCTTCATAAAGATTACTGCATGCCGTCAAGAAGAAGAAAACAGCTATTGTGGCTGGAAAGATGAGTTCACGCTTCATATGCCCTCCCCGAGTTTGGTCTATATGCAACAACCCGTATTTTAAGAAAAATATCTGAAACACCTATTGAAAATATAAAAGAATAAGCTGTCCATGTCAATTGAGAAAGCGCTTTTATCCTTAAAACAAAGGCATAAAATATAAAAAGCAGATTTATCGATTGCCCCTGAAATGCCGATAAAGCTTGATTGAGAAAGGATCAAACTCCTTGAAAAAAGGTAATATCTTGACACGTCAAAACCCATATGGTAATTTTTCTTTCTGTTATTTATTAATCTTTAAAGATTTCAGAGGGCTGATTCTTCAGAAACTTTTGTTGTTACATCCGAGACACTCTCTGAAATTTGAAATCGACGATGGCAAGCCGTAAATACGTTTTGATTGAAAATAACCAAAAACAAGGATTCATGGGGACGGGGGCAGACATGACAGAAAAGGAAAAACCCGGCCGGATGCCTGAAGGTTCAGCACATTCAGAGAGCAACGGAAATATTCTTGATCCAGAGGCTGAAGATATGGTGATTCCACGGGATGAACAGGAGAATATGAAGAACATTTCCCCTGACGATGAAGATATTCTTGATCTGGCTGCCATAGCCGTTGAGAAAGATGAAAAAAAATCTGGAATCGATAAGACTCTGGAACAACTTTCCCCGGTTTCTCCGGATATTTCCGCATCAAATGATTTCGATGATGACGAAGATGTCCTTGATCTCGCTTCCAAAGCTGCTGCTGTTTCAGCAGATGGTGAACAAACTCTTGGAATTAACGATCCAGATAATGAAAACATAGATGTTGACGAGGGCATTCTCGATTTTGAGCCTGAAGCTCTTATTTTGAATGATAGCGATATTTCTAACGATTTGGATGTGATGGATATAGATATGGACACTATGATTAAATTGGACAGTGATACCCCTCAAATAGCTGAAAATGATTTTGCCGAAGATGAGGATGTACTCAATCTGAGTGTCAAAAGCCATATTGTAGATCCCGGAGAAGAACATGAAGATACCATTGAACTCAATAAAGTCGTTCTGAAATCGGAAGACGAGCCGCCTCAAGAGGGAATAGATTTACCCGCAACTTCAGATAATGAAGTCCTGGACCTGGACGCAGAAAATATTTTTGATCCCCCTGAGCTTAACGAAACAATAGCATTGGACGGACAGCAAACTTCTTTCGATGATGACGATGATATTCTTGATCTTGCGGCAGAAAATGTTCTCGAATCAGACAGTATCGAAGAAACGATTAAATCTGCTGGCAGCAACGCAGATGAGAACGATGATGATGAAATCCTGGATCTGGACGCAGAAAACATTTTTGATCCCCCTGAGCTTAACGAAACAATAGCATTGGACGGACAACAAACTTCTTTTGATGATGATGAAATTCTGGATCTGGACGCGGAAACCATTTTTGCTCCCCCTGAGCTTAACGAAACAATAGCATTGAACGGACAGCAAACTTCTTTAGATGATGACGATGATGATATTCTTGATCTTGCAGCAGAAAATGTTCTCGCATCAGACAGTATCGAAGAGACGATTAAATCTGCTGGCAGCAACGCAGATGAGAACGTTGATGATGAAGATGATGAAATTCTGGATCTGGACGCGGTAACCATTTTTGTTCCCCCTGAGCTTAACGAAACAATAGCATTGGACGAACAACAAACTTCTTTAGATGATGAAGATGATGAAATTCTGGATCTGGACGCGGAAACCATTTTTGCTCCCCCTGAGCTTAACGAAACAATAGCATTGGACGGCCAGCAAACTTCTTTAGATGATGACGATGATGATATTCTTGATCTTGCGGCAGAAAATGTTCTCGCATCAGACAGTATCGAAGAGACGATTAAATCTGCTGGCAGCAACGCAGATGAGAATGTTGATGATGAAATTCTGGATCTGGACGCGGAAACCATTTTTGCTCCCCCTGAGCTTAACGAAACAATAGCATTGGACGGCCAGCAAACTTCTTTCGATGATGAAGATGATGAAATTCTGGATCTGGCATCAGAAACTGTTCTTTCAATAGATGAACAAGCACCGATTGAAGGCGAAGATATTTTTGATCTGGAAGAATTTCCTGTTATTGATACTGTTGCCGAAGATATTGTAGAAGAAGTTGAAACTAAAAAAGAATCCGCCGAAAATACTATAGGAATCGATTTGCTTGAAGAAGAACCATTACTGTTCGATGAGATCCCAGACATTGAAAAAGAAGTTGATGATATTTCCGGTCTTGATGAAAAATCAAAAAAAGATGAGATACACATCTCAGAAGTAGTAGAAGATATACCTGCCATTAGCGAACTTGAAAAAGAACCTTTATTATTTGAACAAATTCCTGGGCTTGACGAAGAAGATAATGAGATATCCGGCCTTGATGAAATAGGTATGTCAGAAGAAATACCGGATATGATAATAAAGAAAATGAAAACTTTGAATTTCGATATTATCGACATGAAAACCGAGCAGGGGTGGGTGGCTATTGCC
>JAUCGE010000219.1 GCA_030377965.1 Desulfobacterales bacterium HSG16 | reverse complement strand
TGATATCTATATTTCCCAAAATCATACAGGAGGAGCAACCCATGCCAAGAATCGCAAGAATGCTAAACGGGGGCGAGCAAACCGTTTATCATGTCATTTCCCGAACCGCTCTGGACGGCTATCCATTCGGTGACATCGAAAAAGAGGAACTCGTAAAAATCATCAAAAAATTCAGCATGATTTACTTTGTTGATATTTTTGGTTTCTGTATCATGGGGAACCATTTCCACCTTCTCATAAAGATGTATCCGGCTCATGATTTTACAGATGAAGACATAAAGAAAAGATACACCCTTTTTTACGGAGATGAAAAGAATTTTGCGGAAAACAAAATTGGATCTTACAGGGAAAAATGGTCGAATCTTTCGGAGTTTGTAAAGGAGATCAAGCAAAATTTTTCACGATTTTACAACAAATTGCACAACCGGAAAGGAACGCTTTGGGGAGAGCGATTCAAAAGCGTCATTGTGGAAGAAGGCCAGACTTTGATCAACTGTCTTGCCTATATCGATTTGAATCCTGTCCGTGCGGGTATTGTGGCACGGCCTGAAGATTATCGCTGGAGTTCACTGGGCTATCATATTCAGTCTAAAAATGAAGACAATTTTTTATCCACGGATTTCGGACTGGCCGAATTCAATGTTCTGGATGAAAACGAAAGATTGAGAAGATATCGACGCTATGTTTATGAAGCAGGCGCATTGAAAAGACCGGATAAAGATTTAGCGCAAACCATTGACACAGATATTCTGGAAAAGGAAAGAGAGACAGATTTTAATATTGGGCGGATTCAGCGGTTTACTTACAGAACCCGATATTTTACCGATTCGGGAATCATCGGTTCCAAAGCATTTGTCATGGAAAATTATCAACGGTTCAAAGGCCATTTTCAGACTAAAAATGAAAAGAAACCCAAATCGATAAAAGGGCTCAATGGAATATATTCGATGAAAAGATTGTCGGAATCCTTATGACGCACCCTTCCCTTTTTATTTCTCAAAGGCATATCTTGACATATGCCCGGGAGGTAGAGTATCTTTAGAGGAATATGATGGTTTTATTAAGGTAACTGACTTGAAAGATCGTATTGAACACTTTGAAAGAACTGACAAATACTATGAAAATCAGAAATAAAAAAAAGAAAAATAACACATGGATGAAGGAGACAGGGGAACAGCATATCAATAGAAATTATCTGATCTTTTTCAGATACAAAGCATGAATGGATATGCTGGTAAACAAAGCCAATAATACCAAATAAATACAATCCGGATGAAAAATAATGAAAACATTTGAACTCCATGACAAAGTTATGGAAGAGATCAGACTTATACCTGAGAACAGACTGTCGGAAATTTATAACCTGATACATTTTTTCAGGCTGGGACTGGAAACAGACAGAAAAAATACGAAGAAAACCATGCGATTCGCAGGGTGCTGGCAGGACATGCCAGACAGGGAATTCAGGGAGTTTTCTGAAGAAATTTCGCAACGTCGCCGACAGGCATTTTCAGGGAGAAAAAGTCGTGAAACCTTCGCTGATTGATACGGATATTCTGTCACTGTTTTTCAGAAATCATCCCAAAGGACAGCCAGTTTCTCATATTATCTCGAACAATATGAGGTTATAGACATAAGTATCATAACATACTATGAAATCGTCAGTGGCTGAAACACCGTGATGCCCGTAAACAGATGGCATCATTTCTGAATTTCACTTATGAAAACAGAATAGTGCCGATTACCGAGGCATCAGTTACTGTATCTGCTGAAATATACGCTAATTTGAGAAAACAGGGAAAACCCGTTGACGATATTGACTTACTGATTGCAGGTATAGCTGTCGCAAAGAATATGGTACTTGTAACACATAACCAAAGTCATTTTGAAAGAATCAAACAATTGAACATAGAGGATTGGAGTCTGGAGTAATTTCAGGAAAAACCTGAAGGGCATAAGAAAGCCATGATATCCATCTTTTTCAAAATCAATACAAGAAGCGCAAGAATGTTGAGCGGAGGAGAGCAAACCGTTTATCATGTCATTTCCCGGACCGCTCTGGACGATTTTCCATTCAGTGACCTCGAAGAGGAACTCGTCAAGATCATACAAAATTCAACATCATTTACTTTGTCGATATTTTTGATTTCTGTATCTTTGCCTGGATGACATTTTTCATGGTCGTACCCATTGAGGTCAAAGCTGGAAAAAAAGGGGCGTTAAAATCCCTGCCGCAATTCGTGTTTCACAAGAAATCCGAGATTGTGGTCCGCTTCGATATGAAGCCACCCGGTGTGCAGAAAGTCAGGCATGTTTTCCGGACAAAGGATGGGAGCGAACCTGTTTCGTATATTCACATGTCTCTTCCTCTTTATATGGTTGAAGAACTGCCGAAGATATTGGATGAATACAGGGTTGAAAAATCGAGCGCACAGAACATAACGATATCAAACGGAATTTATTAAACCAATCAGGAAAGGAATACAAATCGAAAAATTTGGTTCACAGTAAATGATAATCGTGATATGAATAAGAAATAAAAAGGAGTTCCCGGATACGTTCCTACGGATCGTGGGAAAAAATGCCGAATTGTGTTATACATAATTCATCGCTTTACAAACAGGTTGTGACGACTTGTCAATGAGAGGAAGGATCGAGTCATGGAACTTAGCCAGGCAATAAAACCAATCAGTTTTTTCAAAGCTAATGCTGAAGATGTGATCAAAGAATTGAATGATCGACATGGAACTATGATTATTACCCAATACGGCGAAGCCAAAGCAGTAATTCAGGACATTGTCGAGTATGAGCGAATTCAGGAGGCCATAGCCATGCTGAAAATGGTTGCTCAAGGACAACAGGATTATAAAGATGGTAAGACAATACCAGCGGATCGGGTGCTTGCCGAACTCGACGATATGATAAACAGAGACTTTGAAAAATGAGCTTCGCTGTCGAATTCACTCCCGGAGCAAGACAGGATTTACTGAAAATATATAACTACATCAGAAATGTTGGTGCTCCCGAAGCTGCGAAACGTTTGTATGAACAGCTTTCAAAGGCTTGTGCCAGCCTTTCGAATAATCCCGAAAGAGGCTATATTCCTATTGAGATTGAGGGTTTAAGTGAAGTGGCTTGTCGTCAAATTGTCATTAGAAATTACCGCATCATTTATCAGCTTATCGAAAATGTCGTTATTATTCATGGCATTATAGATGGACGGCGCAATGTCCGAGAAGTTATGCGCCAGCGTGTATTGATCTGACTCATAAAGATGTATCCGGGTCATGATTTTACGGATGAAGACATACAAAAAGATACACCCTTGTTTACGGAGATGAAAAGAATTTTGCGGAAAATAAAATCGGATCTTACAGAAAAAAATGGTCGAATCTCTCCGAATTTGTGAAGGACATCAAACAAAGTTTTTCACGCTATTACAACAAATTGCATAACCGGAAAGGAACGCTCTGGGGAGAGCGATTCAAAAGCGTAATCGTGGAAGAAGGTCAGACTTTGATCAACTGCCTTGCCTATATCGATGTAATCCCGTTCGTGCGGGTATTGTGAAACGACCTGAAGATTACCGCTGGAGTTCACTGGGCTATCATATTCAGTCGAAAAATGAAGACAATTTTTTATCCACAGATTTCGGATTGGCCGAATTCAATGTTCTGGATGAAAACGAAAGATTGAGAAGATACCGGCGCTATGTTTATGAAGCAGGCGCATTGAAAAGACCGGATAAAAATTTAGTGCAAACCATTGACATAGATATTCTGGAAAAGGAAAGAGAGGCAGATTTTAATATTGGAAGGATTCAGCGGTTTACATACAGAACCCGTTATTTTACCGATTCGGGAATCATCGTTTCCAAAGCGTTTGTCATGGAAAATTATCAGCGGTTCAAAGGCCATTTTCAGACTAAAAATGAAAAGAAACCCAAATCGATAAAAGGACGTATGGGATATATTCGATGAAAAGATTGTCGGAATCCTTTAAGCCATCGCTCAACATGGTGATTGCCCGAAAACCGTCAAGCATGATCACTATCAGGTTTACCACGTCGGGAGACATAATAATGATCGTCGGGTTCAAGGGTGGACAAAAGCGAACTCAGAATAGCACACCTTGTATCAAGCCCATCGCTTTTGCCCACCCTGCATGGCTCATTTGAAATGATAGTTTTATAAATCATCCAATGATCCTTTTGTAGTTTTCTATGTCTTCTTTCGATATTTCGTTCTTATCAACTAATTTGTAATGTTTTTCATTGATAACAACGAGTTTCAATATGTTGTCGTTTTCTTCTTCGATCATTGTTTCCAAAATTGCGAAACTATCTTTATCGAGGAATTGCATAGCCAGGGGTCTGCATACTACAGACTCATAGCTGGTCGAACAAAAAGCGAGATCTTGCAGAACCTGGACTATTCCGAATTTATCACCAGGAGATTTGGCCTGGCATGGAAAAACAAAGTGCGTTCCGTTTTTGTCGATACCAAGATAAATTTCATCAATTTCAATCTGCCCCGTCCCTTTAACCGTTGTCCTCAGATGGTTTTGAATCGAATAACATGTAACTCCGGTAAACAGGTCAACGATTCTGTTATATCTGACTTTTGTCAACAGTGCTTGTTCATCGTTAGTCGACGCGTACATTTTAACGATTTCAGGGGTGGCATCTGGTATTTTTATTTTTTGCCGGTTCGATTTTGCTTTTTACACTCAGTCTGAATTCATACATTCCTATACCTGCACCAACAATAATCCATTCGTGGTTTGATGGTGTTGTGTTCTCGATTGCCTTTGGCAAATTCTTTCTGAATCGATAGCTATAAACAATATCTCCTAAATTTTTGATGCTTGCAATATCAAGGGTTTGACATGCCTGCGCCAATTCTTCTCTGTCAAAAAGTATTCTTGACATGCTTTCATTGTAATTGTTGAAAAAAACTTTTTCGATAACTCGATCATATTTACTTGCCATTTTATTTCGCCTTCAGTTGTGTTGTCAGCCGTTCCACTGCAATAAAACAACTTCTTCTCGTAATTCCGACCTGGTAGCAGTAGCCTTTCTTGTTCGAAATAAATCAATCCTGATCAGTTCATACCCCATCGACTGAGCTATTTCAGCTAATATGCTTCCGGTTCTTATCATGACTCTCAGATACGATGCCTGATCACCAACTACATAAGCTAATTTTGCACCGGGTTTCAAGACTTTCTTCAGTGTTAAAAAATGTTTTGCCATACCACCAAAATATAGCTTCGTCACAGTGCTGTATAACTTTTCAAATCCGGATGTTTTATTAAGTTCTATTCTTCTCTTTTCAATATCATAAGCAAGTTTTTGAATTCTTTCATTGTCGCTTATCCAGATATGATCTTCATCTCCTTTATAAACGCCGCGCGTATTTGATCTAACAAGTGTTTTTTTGAAATATCTCAATTCTTTTATATCTTCCATAAAACCAAGGATAACAGATTCAAGTCTTGTCGTTCTGGTACTCGACTATCAAGTTTTTAAAATTTGAAAAATGGATAAATTGGTGCTAATATCCGCTTGAGCGGAAAATTATTTCAATAGCATCGTTTACATAGCGATAGCTCAACCATCAGCATGAGGAACCGG
>JAUCGE010000218.1 GCA_030377965.1 Desulfobacterales bacterium HSG16 | reverse complement strand
GAATATTCAAACGAACGAAGTTTATTATTCGTCGAGATGGAAAGGGATATTGGGCTATAGCGATGACGAGATCGAAAATAATTTATCCGCCTTTGAAAGACTGGTTGACCCGGAAGATGGAAAAAAAGTCTTTACGCTTGTGGAAGATTATTTTTCCGGAAAAGTAGATCAATTCAATATTGAGTTGAAAATGCGCCATAAAAACGGCACATACAGAAATATTCTTTCCCGGGCATTTGCAGAAATGGATGCCGACGGCCAATTTATTAGAATTGTTGGAACCCATATGGACATTACCGAACAAAAGCGAGCAGAAGAGGAACTGAAAAAAGCCAGGGAAGAAGCAGATGCCGCCAACCGTGCCAAAAGCGAATTTCTGGCAAACATGAGTCATGAAATCAGAACCCCCATGAACGCAATCCTCGGGTTTACCGAAATTCTTGATGAAAAAATTCATGATGAACAGTACCGAAGCTATTTGTCAATGATCGGGGTAAGTGGAAGATTGCTGATGACTCTAATTAATGAGATCCTCGATTTTTCAAAAATTGAAGCTGGAAAAATGAAACTCGAATATAAACCGGTCAATCCAGTTTTTGTTTTCAAGGAAATCGCTGGCATGTTTTCACAAGAAATTGAAGAAAAGGGACTTGAATTTACCGTTAAAACAGATTTGAATATGCCAGAATATCTGCTGTTTGATGAAGTTCGTTTCCGGCAGATCATCTTGAATTTGCTTGGAAACGCTGTTAAATTTACAGAATCTGGAACAATTAAAATTGAAGCTGAGACTCAAATTTGCGACAAAGCTTTCGACACTGTCGATTTTATCTTTTCGGTTGAAGACACCGGAATTGGAATTGCCGATGAACAGAAAGAAAATATATTTAACGCATTTGAACAGCAGACAGGACAGGATCATGCAACATACGGAGGCACCGGGCTGGGGCTTGCCATTACCAGACGGTTGGTGGAGATGATGGGAGGAGTCATAACCGCCTCTGGAAAAAAAAGCAGAGGAAGTATCTTTACAGTTAAATTTCAAAATATCCAGAAAGTAAATGACGTTAATATCCTGGAAGAGAAAAACGATATGCCCATTAACTCCGATGACTCCGGTGGCTCTGTCATTATTTTCGATAAGGCCGCTATATTGATAGCGGATGACATCAAGGTTAACCGCATGCTTTTGCATGAGTTTCTTACGGATTATGATTTTGAAATCATCGAAGCGGAAAATGGCAGGCAAGCTGTAGATCTGGCAATAGATCATCATCCTGATCTGATTCTTATGGATATGAAAATGCCTGTAATGTGTGGTCAGAAAGCCACGCAGATCCTAAAAATTGGAGAAGATACAAAAGATATCCCTATCGTTGCGGTAACAGCGCCACCCATGCAGGGGACTAAAGAAAAAATCAGCGTTCTGTGCGACGGATATCTAAGAAAGCCCGTGAGAAAATCCGAACTGATTGCGAAATTGAGACTATTTTTGAAACATTCAATCAAAAATCCAAACTCTTCTTATCCCGTCTATTCGGATTCAGGCCGGTCGGAAACAGGCTGGTCGGAAACCGGATCTGAAATCGAAAATGAACGACAATTTGAAACATTTACTTTTGATCCAAAATCCCGAAAACAACTTTCCAGGCTGATTGACATATTGACCACATCGCTTATGTCCCGATGGGAAGAAATTAACGACATGCTGATCATGGATGATATAAGGCAATTTTGTGCAGACCTGGATCATGCTGCCCGCGAATACAGCTTCCGGCCAATAATAAATTTTTGCGACAAATTATATATAAATATCGAAAGCTATAATGTTGTCGAGGTGCAAAAACTGTTGGCTGAATTCCCGGGCATTGTCGAAAAACTGGAAAAGAATATGCTCATGCATACTATCAATCAAGAAGCATAAGCCTTCTAAGCTCTTTAATCTTATCTCTTAAAACAGCCGCTTTTTCAAATTCAAGATCTTTAGCCGCCTGTTTCATCTCTATATCGAATTTTTTGACCATTGCTTCAAAATCAGGATTTTCGCCATATGCAGTGACAGCTTCCGCCACCTGGTTGATATGATATTCATCTGCCTGATCCTGTGGCCTGGCAAAATTGAATATTGTGGTGATCTCCTTTTTTACAGTAGCCGGGGTGATGTTATGTGCTATGTTAAAATCTTTCTGGAGCAGCCTTCTTCTTTCTGTCTCTTCAACAGCCTGTTTCATAGATGGCGTTTCCGACTCTGCGTACATAATAACCTTACCTCCGACATTGCGCGATGCTCTGCCGCAGATCTGGATCAATGACCTTGCTGATCTTAAAAAACCTTCTTTGTCCGCATCAAGGATAGCGACCAATGAGACTTCAGGAATATCCAGACCTTCCCTGAGAAGGTTGATGCCCACCAGGACATCGAATTCGCCTGATCTTAAATCCTGTATAATCTCCATTCGCTCCAGGGTTTTGATATCTGCATGAAGATAGCGTACTCTGATTTCGAGGTCTTCGTAATATTCGCTCAAATCTTCTGCCATTCGCTTTGTCAGGGTGGTAACAAGCACTCTTTCGTTTTTTTCTATCCGTATCCGAATTTCGTCGAGCAGGTCATCAACCTGATTTCTGGCGCTTCGGATGTCAATTTTGGGGTCTAACAGACCTGTGGGCCGCACGATCAGTTCGACTGGTTTGTTTTTGGCTTTTTCAAGCTCGTAATCTGCCGGGGTTGCTGATACATATATAACCTGTCCAGCCCTTTTGCTGAATTCATCGAATTTCAAGGGGCGGTTATCCATAGCGGACGGGAGGCGGAAACCGTAATTTACAAGAGTCTGCTTTCTGGATCTGTCGCCTTTGTACATAGCCCTTATCTGAGGAACTGCAATATGGCTTTCATCAATAAAAATCAGAAAATCATCTGGAAAATAATCAAGAAGGGTAGGGGAGGGCTGACCAGGTTTTCTGCCTGTCAGATGTCTTGAATAATTTTCGATTCCATTGCAATACCCGAGTTCCAGGATCATTTCCAGGTCGAAATTGGTTCGTTCTTCCACACGCTGGGCTTCAATCAGTTTCTGCTCCTGCCTGAAATATTCCACTCGTTCCTTTAATTCCTGCCCAATGGTGTCAACAGCCCGCTGCAAGGTGATCTTAGGAGTGACATAATGGCTGGCCGGAAACAGGGTCATTTTGCCCAGTTCATTTATCACATGGCCTCTCAAAGGGTCGATTTCGGATATTGCCTCAATTTCATCACCGAAAAAATCTATCCTAATGGCCAGATCTTCTTCATAGGCCGGAAAAATTTCTACCCGATCTCCCCGAACCCGGAACACTCCTCTGTGAAAATCGACATCGTTTCTTTCATACTGCATTTCCACAAGTTTTTTCAACAACTGGTCACGAACAAGTTCCGTGTCGTTTTCAAGATCTATACGCATTGACAAATAATCTTCAGGCGCGCCGAGGCCGAAGATACAGGATACACTTGCCACAACTATAACATCCTTTCGGGATAAAACAGATCGCGTGGCACTGTGGCGGAGCTTGTCTATCATCTCGTTGATTGAAGAATCTTTTTGTATATAGGTGTCGCTTGAAGGAATGTAGGCTTCCGGTTGGTAATAATCATAATAACTTACAAAATATTCGACGCTATTGTCTGGGAAAATGGTTTTGAATTCATTATAGAGTTGTGCGGCAAGGGTTTTGTTAGGCGCTATGACAAGGGTGGGTCTGTTGACTCTGGCTACAATGTTGGCCATTGTAAATGTCTTGCCCGATCCTGTGACACCCAGCATGACCTGGTGCTTTTTACCTGCCAGGAGACCTGTGCCAAGATTGTCGATGGCTAATGGCTGATCCCCTGCCGGAGTGAAATCTGAAATCAGTTTGAATCCTGACATAAGGAAACTCCCAGAAAATAATTCGCTCGTTCTCAAGCGGAAACCTGGGAACGAGCAAAATTTTTAAATCAATAAAAATCGAAGATCAATTGACAACTATAGACCTTCACATATTAAATTTCAGAAGGCCAGAGGGAGGAGATCATATACATAGTATATCTCCGACTGATAACGCACTGAAAATTAATTTGTGACAGTCTATATCAATTTTCAATTTTCCAGACTGTTCCATCCGCCCTGTCTTCAAGAACGACGTTCATGTCCTGCAATTTCTGTCGGACATCATCTGCTGTTTTCCAGTCTTTTGCTTTCCTGGCTTCCGTTCTCTGTCGAATCAGTTCTTCTATCTCGTCAGGATTGATTTTTGTCTGTTGAAGACCAATATTTTTTTTCTGTTTGAAATAATCCTGTGCAGACAGAGAGAGGATACCAAGTATATTACCGATTTTTAAGATATCATCACGCTCTGTTTCAATCTCCTGCTTCAGGCTTGCAGATATTTCATCTTTGTTTTTATCCAGGGTGCGGTTTATGGATCTCACCGCGTCAAAAAGAATGCCGATTCCTTTGGCAGTGTTAAAATCGTCATCCATAGCCTCGACAAATTTTTGCCAGTGTTTTCCCAATTTTCCCGGTACACCAGGTTCACCCTGCTTATCTTTGTCAGAGACATCACCGGATATGCCGGGAATATTACCAATTCTTTCCAGGGTCGTATATATCTTATCAAGCCCTGTGCCTGATTCGGCAATAGCCTTGTCTGAGAAATCAATCGGGCTTCTATAATGGCTTGCGAGCAAAAAGAGTCGAACTGCTTCTGGATGGCAGGATTTGAGGATGTCCTTGATCATCAGGAAGTTACCCAGTGATTTTGACATTTTCTCCTGGTTTATGGTGATAAATCCGTTATGTACCCAATATCTGGCGTATGTTTTTTTGTTAGCGCCTTCTGACTGAGCAATTTCATTTTCATGGTGAGGAAAAATGAGGTCTTTGCCTCCTCCGTGAATATCAAAGGTATCTCCCAGTAATGAGCTGCTCATAGTGGAGCATTCTATGTGCCATCCGGGTCTGCCCGGCCCCCAGGGGCTTTCCCAGAAAGGCTCTCCCGGCTTTGCTGATTTCCACAGGGCAAAGTCAAACGGATTTTGTTTTCTTTTATCCACATCAATTCTGGAACCTGCTTCCATTTCTTCCAGGTTCCGGCCTGAAAGTTTGCCGTATCCCTCGAATTTATCCACCGAGTAATAGACATCACCTTCGATTTCGTAGGCCATGTCTTCTCCGATCAATTTGCCGACAAAATCGATAATCTGGTCCATATAACCGGTAACTCGAGGTTCATGTGTAGCCCTTCTGACGTTCAGAGCGTCCATATCCTCATAAAATTCATTGATGTATTTTTCGGCCACTTCAAGGGAATCAATGCCAGTTTCATTTGCTTTGTTGATGATCTTGTCATCCACATCTGTGAAATTTCTGACATAGGTTACATCTATTCCCCTGTTTTCGAAATATCTGGCTATTACATCGAAAACGACCACAGAGCGTGCGTGTCCGATATGGCAGGAATCATATACCGTCGGGCCGCAGACATACATTTTTACTTTGCCCGGTTCTATTGGAATGAATTCTTCCTTTTTTCCACCCAGAGTATTATAGATACGAATCGTCATGTTTTTTTATCCCTTCCATACTGGTTCTCATAAATGTTTTTTGAATATTCAGT
>JAUCGE010000003.1 GCA_030377965.1 Desulfobacterales bacterium HSG16 | reverse complement strand
ATTTAAAAATATAAAAAATGCTGACAGATAAAATTTTTACTTGTGCTTTAAAATTTTATGTGTTAGCGATATTTGGTTAACACTGCTTGAAAAGGCAGTGAAAAAAAATTGGCTAAAGGGGAAAAAATTCTTGATGGAAACAATTGAAAAAAACGATGACATTGAACAGACAGACCACGACAACGCATCTGATACTGCCGTATTGGATCGGGATGAAACAACAGAAGATCTTGAAACAACAGAAGATCTTGACGAAATAGAAGATTCTGACCCATATGATGATCTGGATGAAGATTCTATGGAAAACCTGATGGATCTGTATGAGGAAAGCTTTAAACGATTTGCCGAAGGCGAAGTCGTGATAGGCAAAATCATTTCAGTAGACAAGGACTATGTTCTGGTAGATATAGGATACAAGTCCGAAGGTCAGATCCGTATTCAGGAATTCTACGATGAAGAAGGCAATATCAAAGCTGCCGTGGATGACTCCGTAGAAGTCATGGTGGAATGGTGGGATGACGAAGAAGAAGTTGTTGTCCTTTCCAAGGAAAAGGCCGCCAAGATCAAGGTATGGGATGAAATCAAAAAAGCCCATGACGCAAATGGTACGGTTGAAGGCGAGATTGTCAGCCGGGTCAAGGGCGGATTTTCCGTAGATATCGGGGTTCCTGCATTTTTGCCAGGTTCCCAGGCAGACCTCCGTCCTATCAGGAATCTGGACGAGATGGTCGGAAAAACATTTGAGTTTAAGATCCTTAAATACAACCGGAAACGGAGCAATATTGTTCTGTCAAGGCGGGTCATTCTCGAAGAAGAAAGAGAATCCAAACGCTCGGCCACGTTAGAATCCATACACGAAGACAAAGTGGTCGAAGGCATTGTAAAAAATATCACAGAATATGGTGTTTTCGTTGACCTTGGCGGTGTGGACGGACTGCTTCACATTACCGATATTTCCTGGGGCAGAGTCAAGCATCCTTCGGAACTTTTCGCCATAGGGGATCAGATCAATGTAAAGATCCTGAGCCTCGATATAGAAAAGGAACGTGTATCATTAGGGATGAAACAACTGACAGAAGATCCCTGGTCAAACGCAATAGACAAATATCCTGTTGGATCAAAGGTCATGGGCAAGGTAGTAAGCCTGACCGATTATGGCGCATTCGTGGAACTTGAAGAAGGAGTTGAAGGACTGATTCATGTCTCAGAAATGTCCTGGACACGAAAAATCCGCCATCCTTCCAAGGTTGTTTCAGCCGGTGAGGAAGTCAATGCGATAGTACTTGATATCAAGCCTGAGAGCAGACGAATTTCCCTTGGTATGAAACAGGTCGTTCCCAATCCCTGGGATGTGATTGCCGAAAAATATCCTGTAGGAACTACAATCGAAGGAAAAATCAAGAATATAACTGACTTCGGCCTTTTTATCGGTATTGATGAAGGCATTGATGGTCTTGTACATATTTCCGATATTTCCTGGACAAAGCGGATCAAACATCCTTCTGAAATATACAAAAAAGGGGATATGGTTCAGGCTATTGTACTCGACATCGAAAAAGAAAGCGAACGCTTCTCACTCGGTGTCAAACAGATGCAGGATGATCCGTGGCAGACAGTTGCTGAAAGATACGATGTTGGCAAGGAAATTACAGGAACGGTCACAAATGTGACAGATTTTGGTGTCTTCGTCGAACTTGAAGAAGGAATCGAAGGACTTGTCCATGTTTCCGAGATCAGCAAGGAAAAGATCAAAACGCCTGTAGGCAAATATAATGTAGGAGATGTCCTGACTGCCAGAGTCATGAACATCAACAGTGATGAAAGGCGTATCGGTCTTTCCATCAAACGTCTTGACGAAGCTGATGATCAGACCCTGTTGAGTGAATACGTAAACAAAATGGGGCCTGCAACATCCACATTCGGAGAGATTCTGAGAGAAAATCTTCAGGAAAAAATGAATGAAGACAGCAAAGAAGACAGTAAAGAAGACAGTAAAAACGATGAGTAACAGGAGATTGATTTCTTCCTGAATGTTATAAACAGGAAAGCAGGGACGGCAATAAAACGCCTTCCCTGCTTTTTTTATATCAAAAAATTGTGGTTGTCCCATTGATGCAACGCAAAAAAACAGATTACAGGCAAGCAAGGTTGTGGAAGTTATTTCATCCACTGCCCTAAGTTTATCACAGAAAAAACATGATATGGGAATTTTCGAGAATTATATTTACTCGAAAATGCTGGTATCTCCGAGTCCTTTACGTATGACTTCAGGAATATCCCCGCTTAATGAAACAACGCTCGATGGCTGGCCCACAACCGGCCCCCCGTCGATAACCATATCAATTCTGGAACCGAAATAGTCATATATAAATGAAGGATCATAGAAGATAGAACCATCTGGTTTTGTTGCGCTGGTAGAAAGTATGGGATTTTCCAGGGCCTGAACCAATGCAAGACAGATGGTATTGTCAGGCACCCTTATACCTGCTGTCTTTCGATTTGTGAGCATAATTTTTGGAACAAGCTTGGAACCGTCTAATATGAAGGTATAGGGTCCGGGCAGAAGACGTTTCATATTTTTATAAGCATAATTTGAAACCTTGGCGTAGTCACTTATGTTTTTCAACCCCGAACATATGAAACTGAAAGGTTTGTTTTTGTTGCGCTGTTTGAGTTGATAGACTTTCTGAATGGCTTTTTTGTTCATAATATCACAGCCGATGCCATAATATGTATCTGTTGGGTAGGCAATGACCCCGCCTCTTTTCATGACATCGATCACTTTGTTTATAAGTCGTTCCTGGGGGTTGTCCGGGTTGATTTCGATAAGCATAATATTATTTCCAGAGCTTTATTGGTTTTTTGAGAATAAAAACAAAAACTATCTTTTAATTTGAAATCGGGGCATAAGTCAAGGTAACAAATACCAGGGTCAATAAAGCAGTGCTGTTTTTTTTGCCGGACACCACTTGCCCCAAGCCCTTGACGGAGGAAAAAATGAGCCAGATCAATGTGGAAGAAGCCTATTCGTTTGATGATGTGTTGTTGATCCCCAATTATTCGGATGTCCTGCCAAAAGACGCTGATACACATACAAGATTGACAAAAAACCTTGAACTTAATATTCCCCTCGTGAGTGCGGCAATGGATACTGTAACTGAAGCCCGCACATCCATCAGTATGGCCAGAGCAGGTGGTATCGGTTTTATTCACAGAAATATGAGTATAGAAAACCAGCGTATTGAGGTGGACAGGGTAAAAAAATCCGAAAGCGGCATGATCGTCGATCCTGTGACCATCAGACCGGAAAAGTTAATCCGGGAAGTGCTGAAGATGATGAAAAAATACCGTATTTCAGGTGTACCTGTTACCAGCGGGGAACAACTTGTGGGAATAGTGACAAACCGGGATTTGAGATTTGAGACAGATCTTGACAAACCGGTCTCCAAAGTCATGACCACCGAAAACCTGGTGACAGTACTTGAAGGCATAAGCCTTGAAGAATCGAAAAAACTTTTACACACACATAGAATCGAAAAACTTCTGGTGGTCGATGACAATGGCAGGCTCAAAGGCATGGTCACCATAAAGGATATAGAAAAAATAAAAAAATATCCCAATGCCTGCAAGGACAGCCGAGGAAGACTCAGAGCAGGAGCCGCTGTAGGTGTGGGGCCGGACATGGAAGAGCGGACACAAGCTCTGTTGAAAGCTGGCGCTGATGTTATCTGTATCGACACTTCTCACGGTCATTCGAAAAATGTCATCGAATCGGTCAGGCTCTTGAAATCAACTTTCCCTGATATCGAATTGATAGCTGGAAATGTAGGAACCGCAAAAGGCGCTCACGATCTCATAAAGGCAGGAGTTGACGGTGTCAAGATCGGTATAGGGCCAGGATCAATCTGCACCACTCGAATAGTTGCCGGTATCGGTGTTCCCCAGATTACTGCTATAATGAACTGTCGTGATATATCCGAAAAAACAGGCGTTCCACTGATAGCGGACGGAGGCATAAAATTTTCTGGTGACATTACAAAAGCTATCGGAGCCGGAGCGCATGTTATAATGGTCGGAGGTCTTCTGGCCGGTTCCGAAGAAAGTCCGGGAGAAACAATTTTTTTCCAGGGCCGGAGCTATAAAGTCTATAGGGGTATGGGATCTCTGGAGGCTATGAAAAAGGGAAGTAAAGACAGGTATTATCTTGATGAAGATGAGGAAAACGATAAGCTCGTTCCTGAAGGTATTGTGGGCCGTGTTCCCTATCGCGGCAGTCTTATGGAGATTATATTTCAGCTTGTGGGGGGCCTTAAAGCGGGCATGGGCTATGTCGGCAGCAGAACCATTGAGGATTTACGCCAGAACGCCCGGTTTACCAAGATAAGCTCCGCGGGAATGAGAGAAAGTCATGTTCATGATGTAATCATCACCAAGGAAGCTCCCAATTATATCACAAGTTCGTAAGAGAGTCCGTAAGAGAGTTGACAATGCAATACCCGATGATACATTTATGAAAAGATGGCGGGGACGGAACCCCGCCCTACCGTATCGGGTATTTTATTTGGAACCCTAGGGCCGTGGATGAAATTAATTTCATCCACGCCCCTGCTAAAATCAATATAAGAGGCGATCTATGGCAGCCAGTCCTGTCGATTTTGTTCATCTCCATGTACATACTCAATACAGCCTGCTTGATGGTGCTATCCGGCTCAATTCCCTTATGGAGAGAGCTGGCCAGTTTGGAATGAAGTCTGTGGCCATTACCGACCACGGAACCATGTTCGGGGCGCTCGAATTTTATGAAGTAGCGAAAAAAGCCGAAATCAGGCCGGTCATAGGGTGCGAATGCTATGTAGCGCCCCGTACCCTGAAACACAAGGAACCCAAAGATAAAAAAAGTTCCCATCTTGTTTTACTGGCCAAAAACCGAACTGGTTATAAAAACCTTTGCAAACTGGTATCTATTGCTCAATTGGAAGGTTTTTACTACAAGCCAAGAATAGACAGGGAAATCCTGCAACAGCACAGTGAGGGACTGATTGCCCTGTCAGCCTGTCTGCAGGGAGAAGTGGCACGCCTCGTTCTTGATAATAAAATAGACAAAGCTGATGAGGCTGCCAGGTTTCATCAATCTGTTTTCGGTGAAGAAAATTTCTATCTTGAGGTTCAGAACAACGGCTTAAAAATTCAAGAGGATGTAAACGAAGTTCTCTTTGACATGAGCAAGCGCCTTTCAATCCCTCTTGTCGCGACCAATGACTGCCATTATCTGGATCAGGAAGATGTAAGAGCGCATGATGTGCTTTTATGTATCCAGACCGGCAAAACTGTTTATGACAAGGATCGATTTCAATTCGGCACAGATCAGCTCTATTTCAAGTCAGGGCAGGAAATGGCTGAATTTTTTAAAGATCATCCAGAATCCATTGCAAACACTGTTGAAATCGCAAACCGGTGCGAGGTTGAATTCGATTTTTCCACCTATCATTTCCCTAAATACGATGCTGATTCAAATCAAACTGCTGATGAAATTTTTGACAAAAAAGTAAGGCAGGGCTTTGACGACCGGATGGCGGTCTTGAAAAAGAAAGATCCGAACCTTGATGAGAAAGTCTATAATGAGCGCTTAGAATATGAAGTTTCCATAATCAAAAACATGGGATTTCCCGGCTATTTTCTGATAGTTGCAGACTTTATCCAATATGGAAAAGAAAACGGTGTTCCAGTAGGACCTGGAAGAGGTTCTGCCGCAGGCAGTATAGTCGCATATTCAATGGGCATTACGGATCTTGATCCCATATCACATGGTCTGATTTTTGAACGTTTTCTGAATCCGTCCAGAATAAGTATGCCTGATATTGATGTTGATTTTTGTATCAACGGCAGGGAAAAAGTTTTTAAATACGTTATAGACCGTTATGGCGGGGGTGATTATGTAGCCCAGATCATCACCTTTGGAAAGATGAAAACAAGGGCTGTAATAAGGGATGTGGGCCGCGCCCTTGATATTCCTCTGCGTGAAGTTGATGCTATAGCAAAAATGGTTCCGGAAGTGCTGAATATCAGCCTGAAAGACGCACTGGAGCAGGAACCAAAAATAAAAGCTCTTGCAGATGAAAAATCTGAAATAGACGAATTGATCAAAGTCTGCAAGGTATTGGAAGGACTGACACGCCATGCTTCGACCCACGCGGCAGGTGTAGTGATCGGAGATAAACCCCTTGTAGAATATCTCCCTTTATATAAAGGAAAAAAAGGGGAAGTTGTAACCCAGTTCGACATGACAAGGGTGGAAAAAATCGGTCTTGTCAAATTCGAC
Source organism: Desulfobacterales bacterium HSG16 (assembly GCA_030377965.1). Lineage (GTDB taxonomy): Bacteria > Desulfobacterota > Desulfobacteria > Desulfobacterales > HSG16 > JAUCGE01. The sequence continues at coordinate 90,776 of JAUCGE010000003.1, read as the reverse complement.
TTTTTAGGGCTTCGCAACCTGACAGTGATAGAGAACGCGCTTAACTTGATCCAGAACAGGACAGGGGAAAAACCCGATCTGATCGAACTCGACTTTGATGACAAAAAAACTTATGACCTGTTGTCTGGCGGAGATACGACAGGAGTGTTCCAACTGGAAAGCTCCGGCATGAAAGAATTGCTGATGAGAATGAAGCCCCGGTGTTTCGATGATGTGACAGCACTGGTGGCCCTTTACCGGCCTGGCCCTCTTGACTCCGGGATGGTGGACGATTTTGTTGAAAGAAAACATGGCAGAAAAAAAGTTGAATATATCGTTCCCGAACTCGAACAAATTTTAAAGGAAACATATGGAGTCATAGTATATCAGGAGCAGGTTATGAAAATCGCCGGTGTACTTGCCAGTTATTCTATGGCAGACGCTGACGGACTCAGAAAGGCTATGGGGAAGAAAATAGCTTCAATCATGGCCGAACACCGTAAGCTTTTCATGAAAGGCTCTGTTGAAAATAATATTCCCGCAGATAAGGCCAAAATGATTTTTGACCTTATGGAAAAATTCGGAGGATACGGTTTTAACAAATCCCACAGTGCAGCATATGCTCTGATAGCTTTTCAAACCGCTTATCTCAAGGCCCATTTTCCGGTCGAATTCATGGCTTCCCTGTTGACTTCTGAAATGCATTCCACAGATGGTGTGGTCAAATACATAGCAGAATGCCGCAGCCATGCGATAGAGGTACTGCCTCCAGATGTCAATGAAAGCAACAAGGAATTTACCGTTATAGATGGAAAGATTCGTTTTGGACTCATGGCTGTCAAGAATGTGGGAGAAGGGGCTATAGAGTCAATTATCGAAACAAGAAAAGAAAACCCTTTTGCCGACCTGTTCGATTTTTGCAAAAGGGTTGACTTGAAAAAGGTCAATAAGCGGGTAGTGGAAGGACTGATCAGGTGCGGTGCCTTTGATTCCACCAAAAAATTTAGATCCCGTATGCTTGCTGCAATAGAAGATGCTCTTGATTTCGGGCAGAGAATTCAAAAAGAACAGAACGATCCTCAGATGGGTCTGTTCGATATGGGAGATGAAGTTCAGGTTTTAAACGCTCCCACCCTTCCAACGATGGAAGAACTGGATGAAAAAGAACTTCTGGCCATGGAAAAAGAAGCACTGGGGTTTTTCATCACCGGCCATCCATTGAGCAGACATGAAAATCTTCTTCAGACCTTTACAACAGCCAATACTCTCTCGATAAAGGAACAGTCTGACAAGGAAGCCGTGCGGATCGGAGGCATAATTACTTCCATAAAAAAAATCAAGACCAGAAAAAACGAAGATATGGCCTTTATTACCACTGAAGATATGCATGGCAGCATTGAAACCGTCGTATTTTCATCCGTTTACGATTCTGTAGCCCACCTCCTGCTTGAAGACGGTGCAGTTTTGATCGAAGGCCAGATACAAAAAGATGACAAGTCGTTGAAAATACTCGCTGACAAGATAGTATCAATGGACAAGGCCGAAGAAACCTGGACAGCCAGTATGCAGTTTCATCTGGATATTAACAGCACGAAAAAAACACACCTTCAGGCTCTGCGGGATCTTCTGCAAAGATTTCCTGGAACATGCCAGGCTTTTATCCATCTGGAAGAGTCCCAAAAGTCAGAAACCGTCATCAGTGTATCAGATGATATCAGAGTCAGCCCCGGCCAGGGATTAACTCGTGAGGTGAACGCCCTTTTCGGATATAATGCTGTGACATGTGCATGTAAAGCTGCAAGTTTTGAAAGAAATTCAAAAAGCAGAAAATCCTGGAACAATTGACAAAATATTGCCATTACCACCCCGTAAAGACTGGTTTGTGGGTGTGTGTAAATTGCGATATGGTTTTCTGTAATGATTGCGGCATAAAAGATTTTACGGGTTTTACGGGTATAAATAGAGACGAATCCTGCTGCAAATGTCCAAGATGCGGCCTGTCCATGAACTGGACAGGCGCATCCTGTATAACTGGGTTTAAAAACCGGCTGCATAAATCTTTCACATATCCTGTCAAACGTCATCCGTTTATCTGTAATTTTATCATTTCATCATGCATCCTGTTTCCGGCTCAGGAATCAGTGAACAGGCTGTTTCAGATCATGCTTTGCGCTATATTTTATCATTATGCGTATTTGAGCCTGAAAAAAACTTCGATGGGAGATTTTTTTCCTCCCCAAATTGTTTCTCCCCAATTTTTTTCTTCCTGTTTGCCCTCTTCCAGGATTTTTTCTTTCCGGCTCAACTGGAAAAATCTTTTTTCCTGCTGGTTTCAGGTGTTGATACATTTGAGCCTGTTCGTTTTTTGTTTTTCTGCCATATTCTGCGCTGTTTATTTTGCTGGTTTTCCTGCTGGCATGGCGGTTCTTTTTATGGTGATCTTCATTCTGCCCGTTATGCTCATTATTTTAGTTAATAGTGAGAGCATCAAAGATGCCTTAAATCTTCGCGAGCATACCAGACTTTACAAAAAACTTGGAAGAGATTATGTTTTGCTTGTCCTGTTCCTGGCTTTCACAGGTTGTGCGCCTGCAATCTGTTTCGATATTGTCAAGACAGTTTTTCCGGAAAACCTGCATTCTTTTTTTCTCGTTTTTGTAATAAATTATTATGTCCTTGTGGCCTGCCATTTAACAGGCTGTTTCATGTTTCAATATCATGAACAAATAGGATACGCTATTGATTGTCATAATTTCAGAGATCCGGTTCTGACTGGTACTGAGGGAATGTTCGGGCAAAAAGACAGAAAGCTTATTTTTCAAAGACAGGTTGATATGCTTCTTATGGATGGAAAATTTGATGAAGCCATTGTTGTAATCAAGGATGCAGAGGATGCCGCTGAAAATGGAAAATTCTGGGATAACAGGCTTTCAGACAGATATTTGAAACTTCTGATGATCAAGAAACATTTTCCTCAAATGCTCGAACATGCAAAGACTCATCTGGATATTCTTGTAAAGGCTGGTGATAAGGAAAAAATTCTGGACTTATATTTACAATGCCTTGATATTGATCCTTCCTTCACTCCCCATGCGTCAGTCTTATTTTTACTGGGTATGTGGCTTGATGAAAAAGAGTGCGGCAGACAGGCTGTCTGTGCATATAACAAATTTGTCAATATCAGCCCGGACGATGACCCGGCAGTTCCTGCTGCATGTTTCAGTGCAGCAAGAATTTATAAAGAAAATCTTGGTAACCATCTAAAGGCAAAAAAAATTTTACAGGCATTGCTTGGAAAATATTCAGATCATGCTGTCGCTGAGGATGCCAGAGCATACCTTAAAAAATTTTAGACTTCATTGTTTCCACCACCTGGCGGACATCAGCTATACATCAGCGCCCTTCAGGATTTTTTGTGGCACAATTACATCCACCGGTTTTCTTTTCGAGTTTTATCAATTCAAGAATCATTGATTGACCATTATCCAGATAATCTTTTTCAATGTCTTTTCTCGTATATTCAAAACAATGGCAGATTAAATCATTATTTTTGGATTCGGTCTTTTTCCGACCAAAAGGCTCAGGCTTCATCATATTTTTCGACTCTGGCATATTTTTCGACTCCGGCATATTTTTCGACTCTGGCATATTTTTCGACTCCGGCATATTTTTCGACTCCGGCATATTTTTCAGCCCCATCTGCAAAATTTTTGATTCCTTTGAATTCGGATATTTAAAAATAATAATTTTACAGCATTTATCCCAGCCTTTTTCAATCTCTTTTTTCCGAAACTCTATGGCCAGTTTCATGACTGCCTCGGACATTCCCTCTGCTTCAGGATTTGATTTAAGAAGACCGGACAAAATTTTTGCAGCTGATCTCAATTGTCCGATTTCCATAAAAATTCGGGCATAACGTAAGAGAGAGTCTGAAAAAATAAGTGGTTTTTTTACAAGGGATATATATTCTTCATAAATAGCAAAAGCTTTCTCATAAGTATTCGGATTTTCACATAATAGATCCATCAATTTTCGTGCTGTTTCATGAAATGCAATATTCTGAGGTTCAAGCTTTAAAATATTGAACAGATGAATCAATGCCCAGATATGATCCGGATTTTTCAACAACGCCTGTTCAAGGAGATTTCTTCCCTTGTCGAGTTCGAGTCTGCTCATATGATGTAATGCAGCCTGGATAAGTCCGGGAGTATCGTTGAGATCATCGGTTTTTAAAATTGTTTTTTCTTCATTCTCTGAAAATTTTATACATGCTAAAGCAAAAACAGAGCCGGATATGATACCTGTGATATGGGTGATATATGCCACACTGCCCTGCCCTGTCATAAAAATCTGGCATAATTCGATACTGACCCAGGCCGGGAGCAGAATTACAGCATGAATTTTGATATAGTTGAAATAAAATCCAAGGGAATAGAGTATTCGCACTTTTTTTTCAGCGAATAAAATTGCAAACATACCCATAAGCCCTGAAACAGCTCCAGACGCTCCGACAAGAGGGGTTGTGGTTTCATGAAAGATCAGACAGAATAAAATGGCGGATGACAGGCCGGACAGAATATAACAGGTTATATACTTCAACCTGCCTGTGCCTGTTTCCAGAATGCATCCGGCCAGCCATAAAAATAACATATTCGACAGAAGGTGGCCCGCACTTGAATGAAGAAACATATATGTAAAAAATGACGATAATCGCGGAGTTGCCGGTGCAAGCCCGTAATGAAAAGAGATCACTTTGGATAATTTATTTTCATATGCCTCTCTCAGGCTCTTCCATTCTTTATAGACGGTATCTGTTTTTTGTATGATTTGTTCTGTTGCCAGCTGCATTAGAAAACGTTTATCCGCCAGCATAAGGTTATGAAAAAAAATCAGGGACTGATTATCAAGATGATACACATTTTCTCTTTGAATCTTTCCGTCAAGCCAGGCCGCATATCTCGGCACTTCGATTTGAGCCAGTCCTGAATCGTAATAATAACTCCATGCATGGTTTATGCGCGTGTCATCTGTTGACTGAAAAAAGAAAAGAATCAGACAATTGAGTAAAATTATGCAGATCGTAGCATAGGGAGGGTTTTTCAACCCGGTTTCAGATATTACAGGAACAACGAACATGGCATGAAAAAATATAGTTGTCACCGAGTTTTGTCAATGATATCCAGTTCAATAAACTGGGCGTTGTGCAGAAAATTCTTTTCATTTCAAAGAGGTTAGCCAAACTGAAAAATCGGCAATTCCGAATTTTTGTGCGATGCCCTTTATCTGCATCTGGGAGGATGGATTGAAAACTTTTATATTCGCGAACGGACATTTCAATGAATCTGAATCTGCATTTGAAAGAATCGGTTCCAAAGATTCAATTATCGCAGCAGACGGTGGACTTCACCATTGTCTATCCTGGGGTTTTTTCCCTGATATACTCGTCGGTGATCTTGATTCCGTCAATCCCCGGACTCTTGAACTCATAAAAAATTCAGAATGCATCATCCATGAATTTCCTGTAAAAAAAGATCAGACAGACCTGGAACTGGCCCTTGACATTGCTCTTGAATCGGACACAGATGAAATCATAGTGTTCGGGGCGCTTGGCGGCAGATGGGACATGACCGTTTCCAACATCTGCCATCTTGCAGCAAAAAATAAGGGGAACCACAACATCAGACTCATTGATGGTTTCCAGGAAATCTCTTTTATAAAAGGCCCGATGCGCCGGATATTCAAAGGAAATTCAGGAGAATTACTGTCTTTGGTTCCCATATCGAGTGTTGTCGAAGGTATAGTGACCGACGGACTTGAGTATCCGCTCAATGATGAGACTATGGGCTTTGGAAGCACCAGAGGAGTCAGCAATGTGTTCACCCAGAAAGATGCGTCCGTGGCCGTAAAAAAGGGGTTATTGATTTGTGTTCACATTCTGTCTCTGTAAACGGCTATAAATACCTGCCAATAATATAGGGCTGTGGATGAAATAACTTCCACAACCTTGCTTGCCTTTGAATCTGTTTTCTGCGTTGCATTGATGGGTACAGACAATAAGTATCCACCCATCAATGCGCCTTGAAAACAGATCCAAATTCGGCGCAATCTTATGGAATTAATTCCATCCACAACCCTTATTGACATTAATGTAGGGGCAGGCCCTGTGCCTGCCCTTGTACGGAGGGCAACCACGAGGGTTTGCCCCTACAATAAATGTAACTTCGTATTCTGTTCTTTTCGGAAATCATCAGCCGACAAAAAGGGAGAGTATATCCTTTCTGGCGTTTGAGTGCTGTATGGTGACCTGTATAGTATCCTCTGGTTTCAGTACCATGCCTGAAGATACATTGATATTGCACTCGATCATATATTCGGGAAGCAGGGCCTGATAATTATTGTTCCTCCTGCCCAGAACAAGTGCCTCTTCTTTCTGTCCGATGCAGTCTTCCAGATATTTCAGCAGCCAGTATCGTTTCCGCCTGAATTGAGTCCTTGATACAAGACTCATGGGTTGAGTCATGGTATGGATTATGAACTGAATTTCTTTTTCGGTATAAGCTCTTTCAAGACCGTAAACAGAACGTATCTGACGCTGGGTGATCAGATCGGAATATTTCCGGATTGGCGAAGTGGCTGTAATATAAGAGTCCAGCCCCAGGCCCGAATGCTGCTCTGGCCTCACACCAAGAGAAAAACGGCTTAAAAAACGACGCTGCATCCAGTTTTGAAAAAGCGTTCCTTTATCTTTTTCATACAGGCGCTCTTTTGGATCTGGCTGGGAGCGAAAAATGGCAGGCAAACCATTATCAGCAAGAAAACGCCCCATGAGCCAGTTGGCCATTATCATCAGTTCCGAAACCAATAATCTTCCAGGACTCTCCCGATTGGTTTTGTTCACTACAATCTCGTTGTTTTCATTGAGCCAGATACTGACTTCAGGCAAAGAGATATGGACAGCTCTGTTGTTCAGTCTTTTTTCCCTGAATTTACGTGCAATTTCATGAAGGATTACAAGATCTTTATCTTCTTCGATCATCATATTCACTTCATAATACGATAGCTGGTCAGTGACACTGATCAGACTGGGAAAGACCTCTGTGCCAATAATTTCAAAGGTTTTGCTCAACGTGACCATAGTGGTTATGGCCGGACGGAGTTCTTCTGCCCTGAGACTGCACATACCTTCTGCCAGAGTCTGAGGAAGCATGGGAATTTTCTGGTCGGGCATATAAATTGAGCTTGCCCTGTTCGAGGCTTCATGATCAACCGGATCATCAGGCCTGACATAATGAGCTACATCCGAAATATGCACTCCGACTTTATAGACATCCCCTGTATCCTCAATACTCAAGGCATCGTCATAATCAAGAGTGGACTGACCATCAATGGTGATAATCCTTGTAGCTGTCAAATCTCTGAGGCCGGGTTCTGTGGAAAGCTTTTCCGACAATCTCATGAAATTATCCGCATGCTTTCTCACTTTTTTTGAGAAATTTACCGGGATATCATTTCGGATCAATTCAATATTTTCATTTTCATCCCAGACATTGAGTTTGACAAGAGCCTGAAACAGATTATTTCCCAGAGCAACTCCTGCCCTGTCTATCATGGACTTTCCTATATCATAATACGGGCTTTCTTTCTCAAAAATATAAAGAGACTTTAAAATTTCAATATAATGCGCCCGTTCTTCGGTGATCTCCAGAGCCTTGTTATCAGATGACATTGACCTGAGCCAGTCACCGCCGATTTTGATGATCCTTTCTTTTCGCTCGGCTTCCGCCTGCTGGGCAAGAAGATTGTTTACATGTTCTTCCGAATTTGGAAAAAAGCGGCTGTTGTCGAATTTGAAATAAATTCTGTTATGAAAAAAAGCCCTGACCACAGCAGATTCATGATCGCCGGTAGGGTCGTCTGAAAAACAAAAGGAGGCCATCGTAGGCAGGTCGATCCACTCCTGTTCGGTGTTTAAAACTTCCCACAATTCCTTTATTTCGATTGTCTGGATCAAGTCTCTTCGCCTGCTTGATGTCTCTTTCAAGGTCTCAACAAGCTTGTTTCTGCCTATGGAGAGATCCAGATGTTTCGCATTGTCTTTGTGGGTCAGTCGGCTGATCGGAATCTTGGATTCCCGGTTGTTTTCTGTTAAAACACGCAGCCGCTGGTTCTTCGTCTCTAAAACGACCGCACACATTATTTTCTGGCGGTCTATATATTCAACAATATTTCCTGATTCCATATATAAATCTTATCAATTGAAGAGTTCAAAGTCAACGAGATGATAAAAAATTAAAAAGATGGTTTATATTCTTTCAATTTCGGTGTCATGTCAAGAATGTGAATGTTTGTTTTCATGTGAATCAAATTAAAACCTCTATTTCCAGCCGGAAAAAAAAGGGTACAGGACATTGTCATTCGGGCTTCTATGACTGCCAGGTGAGACACAGCTATTTATTGCCGAATAAATCATGTTTCGAAAGCTGACATTTCCCATTGTCAGCAATTTGATGTGTCGGGCAGAACTGTTTTGAAAAGATTTTATAATTTGATTTTCTGCATATCCTTTTTCAAGCATTTTCCCCACATTACCTCGTATATCTTCCAGAAAAGCCAGTTTTGATTTAAGAGAAGCTTTTCCATTTTCAAGACATGGCCGATGCCCGCAAAAGATTGCGTCAAAATCGTGTTCAAGCACTTTTTTTATGGAATCGATCTGATCTTCGATTCTTTCGTCTGATCGGAAAAATTTTATTTTTTCAGCTATATAAAGATCTCCTGAAAAAAGCCAGCCATGCTCTTTTTCAAGGTAAACCGTATGATCAGCGCTGTGTCCTGGAGTGTAAATCGGCGTAAAACAGTACCTGCCAGAATTGATACTCTCAGCAACCGGATCAACATCCGATTCTGAAGCTCTTCCCCATATCAGATGCTCATACGGTAAAATTTTGGGAAGAGCAGCCATCAAGCGGGCCGTCGGCAGGCTGCCGCATATTTTTGCATTATACCTTTTTTTTATAGCAGCAGCGTTCCCGCTGTGGTCTTCATGAAAATGAGTGAGCAATATGGTGTGTGGCGGTTTTTTTTCCAGCAGTTCGAGTACAATTTTTTCCATTCTGCTGAAACCAGTATCTATCAAAACCCCGTCGATCATATAAAACGCGACAGACATCAAAGGCGGACCCACAGGCCCTTTTCCTATCATATATCCTTTAACTTCGCCAAATTCGAGTTTTTTGATTTTTATCATCTTTCCCCTTTTTCCTTATCCTGTAAGTTTACAAGGCAGCTTTCCAACCGATCTTTCATAGATAAAATATCCTGTTCAAGAAGGGTCAGGTCCTGTTTTCTCTGCCGGATCTCATCAAGTTTGATTTTTCCGAGTGCAAGGCTTTTTTCGATCTGCTCGACTTCGTTTATATCCGCGTCGGCCATGCCGATTATCCCTGCTATTTCATGAAGGGTAAATCCAAATCGCTTTCCCCGCAGGATCATTTTCAGCCTTGTCCTGTCTTTTTGTGAATAAATTCGCTGTTTTTTTTCTGTTCTTTCAGGTGAGATCAGATGCTTTTCTTCATAAAACCTGATGGTTCTCGGACTGATATCCAATTCGGATGCAAGTTTCGAGATTGAGTATGTTTTGCCTTCCATTAAAACTCCATGTTTTGAATCTTGACGTTTACGTTAACGTAAATTTTTTCAAGACAGATGTCAAGTTTTTTCATGTTACAGACACAATCCGAACGCACATGCCCTTTTCCGCCTGACCTGTCTTTTTGTGAATAAATACTTTATTTTTTTCTGTTTTTTCAAGTGGAATAGATACGCTCACTGTTTTTTTAATAGCATGTTAATTCAATTTCTGGTATGCACAGTCATGAATTGGAGAAGGGGATTATTTCTACCCTGCGTTTTTGAATAAAACAATATGAGGCGAACCATGACACCGACTTTGTTGCTGGTGGACGATGATCTGATTAACCTGAAGTTTATCTCCCATTGCCTTAAAAATGAAAAATACATAATCTATACTTCTAACAACGGGGCGGAAGCATGGGAATTATTGAATCAGGCTCCTGATAAATTCGATGCTGTGGTCCTGGACAGAATGATGCCAAAAATGACCGGCATGGATTTGCTTGTCAAGATGAAAACCCACGCCATATTGAAAATGGTGCCTGTAATTTTTCAGACTGGAATGATACACGAAAAAGATGTCCTTGAAGGGCTTCAGGCAGGTGTCGATTATTATCTTACAAAACCTATCCACCCGAAAATATTGATAGCTGTCGTGAAGACGGCGGTTACTGAATATGCTATTTGCAAATCCATGTGGAAAAATATCTGCAACACTGAAAATGCTCTGACGCTTATGAAAAGCGGTTCCTTCGAATTTCAGATCATAGATGAAGCAAAAGCTCTAAGCAGCCTGCTGGCAAGTCTTTGTCCTGAACCGGATAAAGCAGCAATAGGGTTGTGGGAACTGCTTATCAATGCTGTAGAACACGGCAATCTTGGAATCACTTATAAGGAAAAGGCTCATTTGATAGAAACAGATGTGTGGCAGTCAGAAGTAACACGACGAATGATTTTGCCTGAAAACGCCTTTAAAAAAGTGTCTGTGCAGTTTGAAAATTCAGACAACGATGTCCGTTTCCTGATCCAGGATCAAGGGAAAGGGTTTGACTGGGAGCCTTTTATGGAACTTTGCTTCAAGCGGGCATTCGATCCCAACGGACGAGGTATCCATATGGCCAGAACACTCAGCTTTGATCAGATCAAATACATAGGTGAAGGAAACTGCGTGATGGCTGTGATCAGCAAAAACAACACCAGCTCTCATACAAAAAAATGAGCTTGTGATTTTAGGAATACGGCAAGAGTAACGCCCTCATCGTACCGTTCTGGCCTGTATTCCTGCCGTACTCCTTACAATTTTTAATATGCCTGGGCTATACAGCCCGTACCGTAAATATTGATGTTCGAAAAAGCTTATATATCCCCGATTTATCTAATGATGCCCAACATAATATTGGTATCAAGATATCCGGTACAGGCGATAATTGTTTTTGATTTCTTTTATTTTATTTCCGAGATAAGCTTGTCCAGCATGAGAGACTTAAAAATTTCTTTTATCGATCCTTTGAGCGGAGTGACATATATTGTTCCTCCAATTTCTCTGAATCTTCTGTAAAACATCAGGATTTTTCCGATGCCGTGGCTGTTTATAAGATTGATATTCCCAAAATCAATGACAACTGCTTTTTCCCTTTTGTCATAAACATCCATGAGCGCGGCTTTGAATTCTTCGCCTGATTTAAGATCATCAATATCTTTGAGTACTCTTATAAAGGTTCTATTGCCGATTTTTTCTGTTGATGTGACCATGTTTTTCCTCCGATTGAAATGATAAGGGCCGTGGATGAAATAACTTCCACAACCTGGCTTGCCTTTGAATCTGTTTTCTGCGTTACATCAATGGGTACAGACAATAAGTATTCACCCATCGATGTGCCTTGATAACAAATCCAAATTCGGCGCAATCTTATGGAATTAATTTCATCCACGCCCCTAAGTCAAGATAACAATTTTTGGTTTGATACTATCCGATTATCTGTGCTGCAAATAAGTACCTGTGCAAAAAAACCTGTTTTTATTCTCTAAAATCGCAAAGCGACCAGCATTTTCTGTGTTGAAATCCATATCTGTAGCGAGGAGGTGCTTATGCTTTGAATAAATTTTTTAACATAAAAATGTGAAAATGTCCAAAAAAACATTATCTATAGATTCCTCTGATCTTCGACCTTAATCAAAAAGCCTTTGCCTTTCAATAAAAATTTGTTAGAGTGATTTTCGCCTGCCCGAAAGACAGGCGTGATGAATAAATTTCATCAGCATTATAAATACTAACTGATTTTTTAATGTCAAAGTTCTATCTATAACATCAAGAAAGGTTTTCATGACTCGTTTCATTGTCTTTGCAAATCGAAAAGGCGGATGCGGAAAAACGACTACAGCGGTAAATGTAGCCCATTGTCTGGCAATGAAGAAAAGAAAAACCCTTCTGATTGATCTTGATCCCCAGGCCCATTCCACAATCTCTCTGGGAAAAAATACACATGGTCAACATACTACCAGTATTGTTGCTCTGCTGAATGGAAAAAAAACGTTGAACGATATCATCGTTCCCACGAATATAGATGGTTTGAGCCTGGCCCCATCTTCAAGAGATTTGATCAGTTTTGAAATAGAGGCTTCTTCCCGAAAAGGGAGCGAAAACATATTATCGGAGAATTTGTCCGGTACTGTCAACCGATTTGATTTTATAGTTTTCGATCCTCCTCCCACAATAGGGCTTTTGACTGTATCTGCGCTTGTGGCAGGCAGGGAAGTATATATCCCCATGCCGATGCATTTTCTGGCAATGGAAGGGCTTGCGGAAATGATGCGCCTTATTTATACGCTCAATGCCACCTGTAACCCAGATTTGCGTCTTTGCGGAGTTATACCGACTTTTTACAACAAAAACACACGAATAGCTAAAGAGATAACCAAGGATATATTAAAAAATTTTGGCAAAGAAAATCTTTTACCTGGAATCAGGATGAATGTCAGTCTTGCCGAAGCCCCCGGACATGGAAAATCAGTTCTTGAATATGCGCCTAACAGCGCTGGAGCTGTCGATTACACTGCACTGACAGACTCCATTATTAATAACATATGAACATGGCCATTTATTGAGAATCTGGTAAAGTCCTTTACAAATCTATGGACTATAGAAAGAAAATATCCGACGCTCAGTTTTTTGTTACTCAAAATAGATATCAGGTTCAAGTTTTACACTTTAACAATTTACCAATATGAATACAGAGGATAACTGATGGACTGCGAATCTTCACAAAAAATCATTGGAACAAGCCTGGAAGATCTTCTTGTTCAAAAAAATGTAAAGATTATTGACCCCGGTCGTTATGAAAGCAGAATAAAAGAATTGGAGCAGAAAGTCGATTGCTATGAAAGCAGAATAAAAGAATTGGAGCAGAAAAATAAAATTTCTGCGGAGAAAAATAAGTCGCTCTCGAAAGAGGCAGATGGTATCAAAGCCAGTTTATCCAAACTGGAAACACAAAAATCGTCTTTGTTTCAAAAAGCTGTTTCAGAATTAAAAAATAAAAACTCAATTGATGCTATGGGGCTGCTCCAGGCTGTACTTGCTTATGATCCTGAAAATATAAAAGCCATGATCAACCTTGCTGTCGTTTATGCAGACCTTGATTTTGATGACAAAGCTATAGAAATTCTGAACCGGGTTTTGGCAAAGGACCCGAATAATGCAACGGCTAAAACAAATTTGGAGATACTGGCAGCAGATAAAGATGAATAGCTGTCCTGCGAGATTTAAGAAATTTGCTGGTAAAAATTCAGAAGAAAAATGTCCGGTATGATTAACTGATAGCAGAACTTGTGATTTTCCAAACTGTTCAGAGATACTTTGTCAGCGTGGCCTTGTTACCTTTGGCATTGAATTTGACCATATCAGAACTGATTTTAGCCATTGCAATGCCTCTGCCTGACGGTAGAGTAATATTGCAATCCTCCAGAGGGTCAGGAACTCTGGTCAGATCGAAACCTTTTCCTTCATCCTGTATTGAAATATCTATCTGGCTGGAATTGAACAAACATTCTATGTAAATAATTCTCTCTCCGTATTTTTCAGAATTCATCCGATTTTTTAAAATTTTCTTGTACTTATTTGATTCATAACATGAAAGATTTTTTTTAAAACACGTCATATTCAGGTTCCCATGCTCAACAGCATTTACCAGGATTTCAAAAAAACTAATTCTGAATTGTTTCAGTCTGTCTGAAGATATTGGAAGTTTGGCAAAAATAAATTTCATGATCAGAGTGACAATTTTATCAATACAGATATGCCTTGTTTTCATTTTAAACAAAATTTTGTCGGGTGCGCGGAAGGCATTATATGTCGTTTGTGTATCTGTTTTCTTTTTCCCATCAAGATGAAGAGCTATCATCATGACATCATCTTTGAAGTTATCTTTTTGCTGGAAATGACATGCCTCTTTTACAATATTATCAACCAGCGAATCTATACAAAATTTTATTTCTCCCATACTGCTTTTCACACCCTGGTTTCCAAACAAATTGCCACCTTCGGATTTAGCTTCGGTTATGCCATCTGTAAAAGCAAGCAGCAGATCATCTTGCTCAAGCTTGAAAACTTTGCAGCAGAGTACTAAATTTTTAAACATTCCAAGGGGAAGCCCAGTAGGTTCCAGAGATAAACAATCTTGATTCCTGAAGATAAGCGGAAAAGGAAGGCCGCTCAGATAATATTCCAGGGTCATGGCTTTTGTGTCAATCAACCCGCAGAAAACAGAAATGACATCATCTGGAAGAATGATCTTATGCATGGTTTTATTCAAATGCCTGCATATTTTAGCAGGATCAGTTTCTTTTTCAGATATTTCACTAAACAGCATTTTCAAAGTGTTTGCGGTTATTGCCGCAGGAATTCCGTGACCGGTTACATCTGCAAGAAACAGAATAAACTTCTTTTCTCCTGTCTTTATAATTTCCATGACATCCCCCCCGATGCTGTCAGCAGGAATGCAGTTCACGTTTATTCCCACTCCGTCTATAATCGGCATCCGAGGTTCAAGAACCAGGTCGTAAATATCCTTTGCTCTTGACATTTCAAGTTTGAAAGCATCTCGTTGTTGTTTTTTATCTGTAATATCTTTTATAAAACCTTCGGCATAAAGAGGTACATCGTCGACATTTCGAACAGCTCTCACAGTGCTTTCAAGGACAGCTATTGTTTTATCTTTCCGATAAACTTCAAGTTCAGCCCGGTTCCATTCTTTATGTGCTAAAACGTCTTTTATCAAATCATTACGAGAGTCTAAACGGGCATATATCTGTTCGATTAAATTTGGAACTGAGGAGATAAAATCTATAGGAGATGAATATCCGAGCATGTGGGAAAGACAAGGATTTACACTGACAATTTTTCCTTCAAACGAAATCTGAAAAATCCCTATGGGAGCGTTTTGAAAAATATTCCGATAATTATGCTCTGATTTACGAAGGGCTTCTTCAGATCGTTTTCTTTCGGCTATCTCCTGCTGCAGTTCTATGTTTTTCTTACGAATCTGGTTCTGAAGTTTTTCCTTCTCTTTTTCTGCCTGCTGCCGCTTTTTCCTGTCTTCAAGTGTCTTTACGGCAAAAGAAATATCTGATGCAACATCTTTGAGCAAATCCAGTTCTTCAGTCTGAAAAATATTCTCATCCGCAGAACAAATATGAAGAATTCCGATGACATCATCCGCAACCTTAAGTGGGAGACAGCATGCTGATTGAATGTTTAGTTCTTTATGCATCTGAAGACAGCATCTGGGTAAAAGTTGATACTGGGAATAATTTTTGATCAATATATTTTTTTTTGTTTTCATGACCGGGCATGTCCGAATGCAATCATCGTAATTCTTGCCCATAAATCCTTTGATGATCCCCGGATCAATCCCTGCAACAGATTTGATGTAAAAGGATTCTCCATCACGCAGTCCGATCCAGGATAAATTATAACCAATATCTTCAAGCAGAATTTTGCATGCTCCTTCAGTTAGTTCATCTTCCGTTTCAACCTTTGCAATTAGCTGATCTATATTTCTGATTTCCTTGAGAATACGATTCAGTCGAGATATTTCTTTTTCATAGAGTACCTGCTCTGTTAAATCTCCGATTATAATGACAGCACCGCCAGTTTTTTTGCATTCAGCAAGAGGATATATTTTTACATTTTGAAACATCATGATATTCTGATCATCTTTAACGATGTCAATCGGAATGATGTAATGATGAATGTATGGAGATAAAAGAAAGGGGCGTTTTTTTTCAATACATTCTGTGATATACTGTTCTTTATTTCTTTCCTTGATTTCAGGATATCTCTCAAAGATATTCTGTCCGATCATATCACATTCTCTGGCACCGCTATGCTTTTCCATCCAACTGTTCCAGCGGACGATATTGTAATGCCTGTCAATAAAAATGACTCCGAGGGTAAGCCCGTTCATAAGAATTTCGGAAATATCCAGGGGATTGATATGGTTCAACATTTTTTTTTCTCTTGTCGCATAGAAAATTATAGAACAATCCATCATAAACCTCCGAAGAGGTTATGATCAACATGCAAGCCCGTTATTTTGTTGATTTCATAAGGCTATCAAGAACCATATCAAATTTATCAAAACTCAGCACAACAAATATATAACCCTGCGTGTCAGTTCCTCTGACAGTGATCTCATTTTTTATGACAATTGCTCTGCTTGCTTCTTTCGGCCCATCCAGTATATTTTCAAAATAATTTTCCGGTTCATTGATTATTACCTGTGGAAGCTCAAACTCTATTTTGCTTTGCAGCACATCCGCCATTTTACACATGCAGGAGCCTATGATTATGTTTCCAATTTCATTTAGAGTATTTATTTCATTTTCAGTCAGGCATGACTCATCAGTGATTTCACCACAGATATTTTTAAGCAGTGATATGGAAGCCTCGGTGGAGTAAAAAAGGAATGTTTTGCCCTTGCCTATGCCAGTAAAATCCTGGGATATGTAAACGCCGATAGTTTTCAGTTCTTTTTGAAAAAACTCATAAATTTCAGCCTGTTTTATAACATAGATATCCGGAATTTTGATAATGACCGGAGTATTTACCAGTTTCGACAGGGAATCAGCGGCTTCCCCAATGCCGATGTTAATCACTTCTCTGACGCTGTCCAGTTTGGCCTCGTTAAACATATAAATCAGCTCCTTAATCTGAGTATCTGTGGGAAAAAACTCGCAGCATCAGGAAGTCAGAAAAAATAAGTTTCCTCTGATATCCCTTAGATGATGAGTCTGTCTTTTACACATACACTTCAGTAATTTTTGCCATTCTGTAAACGTTGCGGATTTCATCCACGGCTCTTATATCTTCATATTGTTCTTGAGAGTATCAAGCACAAAGCTAAAATCTTCAAAGTTCAGCAGAACAAAAATATAACCTCGTATATCCCTTTCCTTGATCTCCATTGCATTTTTGATAACAATAGTTTTATCCAGATTTATCATTCTTTTCAGGAGGTTTTGAAAATAATTATCAGATATCTCCACAGTTACTTCAGGAAGATCAAGGGAAACGCTGCTCTGAAGCATATCAGATATCCTGGATATACACGAAACCATAATGATATTCCCGACTTCATTGAGCGTAAGTATCCCTGTTTCGTTCAGGGATGATGTCTTTACTGTGTCACCATAAATGGCGTTCAAAAACGATATGGAGCATTCCTTTGTGAAAAAAAGAAGAGTTCTTCCATTGATAGTTCCTTTGAATTTTTGAGCCATATAGACACCAAGGCATTTCATCTCACCTTTGATATAATCGGTCACATCTCCCGTGTTTATTATATGGATATCAGGAACCTTGATAAAAACAGGGGTTCTCACCAATTTTGACAATGCATCCGCTGCATCGCCAATTCCGATATTGATGACTTCCCTGATGATATCAAGAGATGTATCATCAAGCATTTCATCAATTTCATTATCGCTGTCCCGCTTTGTCATATTATATCCATATATTATAGGATGTTTTTTAATGTATTGAGCAGTTTTTCAGAATTTACTGGCTTTGGTATAAATTCTCGTACTCTTATTTCCTTTGCTTCATCCTGACGGTATTTTTGTTTGTCTGTTGAACATATGATAATTTTTGCATCTGCATCAATTTCCATAATTTTTCTGACAACATCCATACCGTCAATATCGGGCATGAGCAGATCCATAGTGATGGCATCCGGTTTTTCCGTTTCAAACAATTCAAGGGCTTCTGCTCCGTTAGCAGCTTCTATTGCATGGTATCCGCCGGATTCCACCATTTGTTTCATGATGTTGCGGCTAAAGCCTGAATCGTCGACAATCATTATTTTCTTCATACTATCTATCTTCCTGAAATAAAAGAATTAAAGTGTTTTTATAGGGTCAATGACCAATGCGATACTCCCATCTCCGAGCAAAGCAGCTCCAGAGAGTTCTCTTATCCCTGCGAAATATCTCTCAAGGGGTTTGATCAGGATATTATCCCGCTTCAAAATATTGTCAACGACAACACCCCATGTTCGATCCTCTGCTGTCATGATAATAACATATAACTCTTCATCCGAAATTTTATTCTCGGAACTTATGTTTTTTTGTCTCAGATCGTAATTTATACCTTTTTTCCTGATCCCCAAGATTTTTCCAAGGTGTTTGATAAAAATAACAGTTCCGTTGAAAAGGATGAATTGCCTTGTTCCACGCCCGTGGATCTGTTTTGTTTTGACTTTGATGCTTTTCAGTATAGATGAAAAAGGGAAAGCATATTTTCTGCCAGCAGTCTCGGTGATAAGGACATCTGTAACAGACATGAATACAGGAATTTTCAATTTGATCCGGGTTCCGATGTCCTGATCACAGTCAATACTGACACTTCCATTAAGAGTACCGATGTTATTTTTAACAATATCAAGACCAACGCCTCTTCCTGAAACTGCTGTTGTTTTTGAACGAGTGCTGAACCCGGGCATGAAAATCAGATTTATGATTTCATTCTCTGTCATGGATATCAGCTCTTTTTCAGATATAAAGCTCTTTTTCAAAGCCTTCTGTCTGATTGTATTATGATCAATCCCACGGCCGTCATCCATAACTTCAATAACAGCATAGTGTGCCTCTTCGCTGGCAATGACCTTGATTAAACCTGATTCGGATTTGCCTTGTTTCACCCTTTCAGCAGGTGTTTCTATACCGTGGTCAACTGAGTTCCGGATAAGGTGAACCAGAGGATCGACCATTTGTTCTATGGTTTTGCAATCGATTTCTGTTTCTCCTCCCTCAAGAAAAAGTTCGATTTTCTTTTCACTTTTTTGTGAAAGATCTCTAACAATTCTGGGCAGTCTTTCAAAAAGCGTATTGATTTTTACAAGCCTCAGATGCATGACATCAATCTGGAGGTTATTGGATATTTTGTTTATATTGGCAGATACCTTCCCAAGTTCTTCTGATCTTTCAGATACTTGATCTCCGGAAATGATCATTTCTGCTAAATAATTCAATACGTTCTTGGCAATGGCAAGTTCTGAAACCTGATTCATGAATTTATCTATTGTTTCGACATCAACCATTATTTCCTGTCTGAACATATCGGGAAGCAGTTCTGAAACTGATTCTTCCCGTTTTTTTTCAGCAGATTCATTTCCAGCCAAAGATTTTGCCATTTGTATTTTAGACTGTATTTCTGAGATATCGCTTTCTGCATATTCTTCATCTGTAATCCGTCGATTCATATCTTTTAAAAGATCAAGCCCCTGAAACAGCAAACCTATCACATCTTCATAATTGAGAACCTGACCGCTTCTGAGGTTATCCATGAGGTCTTCAAGGTCATGGGAAAGATGGTTAATATCTTTTATATCAAGATATGTGCTGTTCCCTTTGATGCTGTGTATACTGCGGAAGGCTGAATGCAGAGCATCCTGATTCTCGTGATTTTTTTCAATAATCATCAGCATTTTTTCAAGATTATTGAGATGTTCTGTTGTTTCAGAGCGAAATTGGCGCTTCATATCAGGCGTTATTTTTATAAGTTCAGACATTTTTAAATATTCAAATTCTTTTTGATATATTTTATAGCTTTGTGGCAAGAAAATCCCTGAGTCTTCAGCTCAGAGGTTATTGGCATCTGGAATTCAATATTTTTAAGTTTTTTATGAATGTCTCAGTTCCTTTTTTTGTCGATTTAACCAATATATATGCAGGCACATCCATAATCAGTAAAAAAAGTTGTAGAGCATGAGAGGAAGAAAACGCTCTCAACATAAAAGATGAATATATTTGAAAGCCAGAAATAAGTCAAAGAACTTTTTGATTTTGTAAAGACCTGGATATAATGTTTAAAAAAATATAATGTTTAAAAAAAGAAAATTCAGAATGTTATGCCCATAAAAAACTTTTGAAAAGGCATAATAACGAAAGGTTGTTTATCAGGGATAAAATCTATATTAATATTTATAATTTAAATGTTGCTTTTTTGCCCCATATGGAATATTAAGTAATATTTTATATGATGATATATGTATTATAAATACTACATGCAATCTCCCTGTTGACACAATTGCATCAACGCCTGGCAGGAAACTTATAGCAACATGAGTGAAAAGAAAAAAATTGTGATAGGCATAGATTTGGGGACGACAAATTCTCTGGTCGCACACATTAGAGGTGAAAGCCCGCGAATCATTCCAAATCCGAGGGGAAGCAGGATGACACCTTCTGTTGTCTGTTTCAAAGACGATGGACAGGTTATTGTGGGAGAGCTGGCAAAAAACCAGGCGGTTTTAAATTCGGAGAACACCTTTTCCGATATAAAACTTTCCATGGGAACAGATCGAATACTCCCTGTGGGAAATAAGAAATATGCTCCGGTTGAGATTTCAGGCTTCATTCTCGACAGTCTGAAAGAATATGCGGAAGAATATATCGGTTGTAATATAAAGGATGCTGTTATTACCGTTCCTGCATATTTTAACGACAAACAGCGTGATGATACGCTGAAAGCCGCTGCAATGGCCGGTCTCAACGTTCTTAAGCTTCTCAACGAGCCTACAGCAGCAGCTCTTACATATGGGTTCACCAAAAAAAAAGGTACAAGGCTTCTTGTAATTGATTTTGGCGGAGGAACCCTGGATATCACTCTTATGGAGTACAAAAACAGAGTTTTCAGGGTTCGCGGTGTCGGAGGTTCCGCTTCCATAGGCGGAACCAATTTCGACAAGGCCATTGTCGATTATATCCTGAAAGATTTCAAAACTGCTTATGATCTTGATCTTAGCCATGACAAAATCGCTTTTCAGCAGATTGTCATTCATGCTGAAAAAGCCAAGACAGATTTATCTTCGACCGAAGAAACCCAGATCATGATTCCATATATCACGGCAACTCATAAAGGGCCTGTTCATCTTAATATGCCCCTTAGCAGAAAAACTCTGGAAAATCTTATTGATCCGATTCTTGGAGAAATAGAAAGACACATCTGCAAAACATTTGAGCAGGCTTCTCTTTCCCCTGAGTGGGTCAAGACAATCATAATGGTCGGGGGAAGTACCCGTGTTCCTGCTGTTGAAAATCTTGTCAAAAAAATAACAGGTTCCAGTGATATGGCAGAAGATATGCTGGGTTCATCCCAGACGAAATCCCAGCCAGATGTTGCTATTAAGCAGATAAAAAAGAATATCAATCCTGATGAAGCAGTAGCAAGAGGAGCAGGAATACTGGCAGGTATTCTGGAAGGCAGTCTGACAGACATCGAATTTCATGATATCACTCCCCATGATCTTGGCGTGGAAGATGACAAAGGGGAGTTTGTGACTGTGCTGCCCAGAGGAACCGCTTACCCTGCACAAAAATACCACCTTTTTACCACAACACAGGATTATCAAAAAGAAGTCTGTATCCACGTACTTCAAAGAGTCGGAACAAATGGTGTAAAGCCCGTATCTCTGGGATGGTTCAGGCTGAAAACCGATGAAACAAGGAAAAAAGGAGAATCCAACATAGATGTCACTTTTTCAATAGATGCCAACGGGCTGCTCAATGTATCGGCTGTGGATATCGACAGTGGCGAAATCGAGGATATTACAATCGAAAACAAGATTGTAAACTAGGCAGATACGGATAGCAATGACAGTTGATTTTTTGATAAAACCTTGAAATTGGATAGACGAGGAGAAAAAAAGCATGGCTAAACAACTGGCGAGACCTGGAGCTGTTAAAACGGGTATCACAACCAAAAGAGATGATAACAACACCGAAGAACTGACGAAAAAACGCGAAGAAGCCCGAAAAATGGCTCAGGAAAAAGCGAGGGCAAGAACCATGGCCCGGCAGCAGTCAATTGCTGAAAAACTGGCATCTGCCGTAGAGCAGATGACATCTTCTCTGGAGCAGGCAGCTGGATCTTCAGAAGAACTTGGAAAAACTATGGAAGCTGTTGCAACAGCTTCGGAGCAGGCATCTGCCGCAGCCGAAGAATCTCGTTCAGCCATAGGAGAAATCAGCAAAGCATCGGAGCTTGCGGATGAACGCTCAAAAATTTCTCTTGATAAAGGAAAGAACCTCCAGTTGCTGCTGAAACAGACGACTTCTGATATTGATGCCCTGATCAGGGGTGTGCAGGATTCTTCTAAAGGCAATGTGGAATCGACCAAACTGATCCGCGAGCTTGAAAAAAATTCCGATCAGATTGGTGAGATTGTCGGAGCAGTGGTTAGAATTGCTGATCAGACCAATCTTCTGGCACTGAACGCAGCTATTGAAGCAGCCAGAGCAGGGGAACACGGCAGAGGATTTGCTGTTGTTGCGGATGAAGTCAGAAATCTGGCGGAAACTTCCGAATCAAGCGCCAGAGAAATCAGAAATGTCGTGGACGATATCCAGGAACAAGTGCAGCAGGTGGTCGAAGAAATCGAAACATCGACAAAAAGTGCGCTGGATGAAGTTGAAAAAGCCAAGACAATTACAAAAGACCTGGGGCAGATTTTTATTGATATAGAAGAAATTGTCGAAGGTTCAATGGAAATTGCAAAAAACGCTGCTGATGTGCTTACCAACTCGGAAGATTTCACCAAAGGCTCTGAAGATATTGCAAGCAATGCCGAAGAACAGGGCAGTGCTGCCGAAGAGGCCAGCAAAGGTGTTCAGCAGCAGAATAAGGCTTTTAATGAAATGCAGGGCGCTTCCGAGGAACTGGCCGAACTGACCGACAGCCTGAGAAATTCCGTTGACAGCCAGAAATCAGCAGAAGACTGCGCTGCGGCTGCCGAACAGCTCTCGGCAAATATTGAGGAAGCCACAAGTTCTTCAGCCCAGATAATGACAGCTCTGGAGCAAATTTCCAAAGGCGCACAGAGCCAGAGCAAGGCTGCTGATGCCAATAAGGAACTTGGTGAAAGGCTGGAAATAGCTCTCAATGGTATGGGTGAGCGAGCCAAGAGTTCGGAAGAAAAAATCAACGCTATCAAAGATGTAGTGGCAAAGAACAAAGTTAATGTGGACAATCTGATAGCCAATATCGGAAATTCCTCGGAATCAGCTTCCCAGTCTGTCGATTCTGTTAGAGTTCTGGATGAGCGGACCAATAACATTAACAAGATTGTAGATAAAATCGTCAACGTTGCACTTCAGACAAACATGCTCGCAGTAAACGGTTCTATTGAAGCTGCACGAGCTGGTGAATTCGGCAGGGGATTTTCCGTGGTTGCTGGTGACATACGAACCCTGGCTAACGATTCATCTGAAAATGCAGAAAAAATAAAGGATATGGTTCGGGCAATGCAGAACCATATCAACGTGGTTGCCAATGATCTTGAGATGGCAGGAAAGATCGCCGCCCAGGAAGTAGCAAGCGCAAAAAAGAGTACAGACAACCTAGATACCATTGAAGCAGATATGGTCGAAATTCAAGATGGGGTCATTGTTATAAACCGGGGATCAAACGAAGCCCTGACATCCCTTGAACAGGCAAACAAGGCTGTGCTTGAAATTGCCAACGCAGCAGAAGAAGCCAGCAGGGTTGCAGATGAAGCATCCAGTACAGCGGAAGAAGGCAGCAAAGGGATGCAGCTCATTGCACAGGCCATTGAAGATATTGCCAGCCAGGCTGACGAAATGCAGAATATTGGATAAATATTAATTTTGTCTCTTATTCTGCAAATATTAAGGAGTTAAATATGCCAGAAGTATTGAACAATATGGAAAATACGGGCGTAGTGGATAATGGGCAGTCTGGCGAGAGGCAACTGGTGGTGTTCAGGCTTGCTGAAGAAGAGTTCGGCGTGGAAATAGAAATAGTCAAAGAAATTGTCCGCCTTCCCGATATCACCCCTATTCCTCGCAGCCCTGATTATGTTGCCGGTATATGCAACCTGCGTGGGAATGTACTGCCGGTTATTGATACACGAGCCAGGTTTTCCATGGAAAACATTGATGCCTCGGACCATACCCGGCTGCTGGTGGTAGACGTGGGCGGTTTGCAGACAGGGCTTGTCGTTGACAGCATGCGCGAGGTCATGCGTATGAACGATTCCTACGAAGAACCGCCACCTTCGGTCTGCAGGGGCATAGATCGAGAATATTTAAGTGGAGTTGTAAAGGTGGCTGAAGGCAACCGCCTGATACTGAAGCTTAATTTAAAAGAAGTCCTGGCAATTGACATTGATGCTGAAGACTTGTCCAATGAAGACGTTCAGAAATCCGTTTCTGATCTCCAGACCAGCCGTGATGATGAAACAGAACTTGAAGAACAACTGGTTTCATTTAAAGTTGCCGGAGACGAATATGCCTTTGATATCGACAAGGTTCGCGAGATAATCAAAATTACCGAAATAACCAGTGTTCCCAATGTTCCGGATTATGTCAAAGGGCTTTTTACCATTCGAAGCAATCTGGTGCCTATTATTGATTTACGCCAGTTGCTTGGTTTTCCCAGCCTGATCTCGGAATACCACGCAAAGATCGACAAGGCTGTTAAAAGGCAGCGTCAATGGGCGGACAATCTGAGGCGTTCTATTGAGAGCAGAAGTCATTTTATGGGAGTACTCAACGCAAAAGAGTCTGATTTTGGAACCTGGCTTGAAAGCTACAGCACATCCAGCCTCGAAGTTGAAGCCTCTATAAAACGATTGAAAAAAATGCGGGG
Source organism: Desulfobacterales bacterium HSG16 (assembly GCA_030377965.1). Classification (GTDB taxonomy): domain Bacteria; phylum Desulfobacterota; class Desulfobacteria; order Desulfobacterales; family HSG16; genus JAUCGE01. Next base: position 65,998 of record JAUCGE010000003.1, on the reverse strand, counting down.
CAACCTTTACAATTCCGGTACACGCGCCCTTGAAATGAGTACAGAATCCGGGGAAGGTGCACTGGCATTGTTCAACGAAAATACTCTGCCTCTGCTGGAACTGGTTATCGAGAATATGGGCAAGTTCAAGGAAATCCTGGAAGACAACATCCTGGAAGACCGGCGAGCATTGGTTGTGGAGTCTGAATCTGTGACTATCGGCTATCTTGTGGACTGGGTGGATGAAGTTCTCAGGATACCCAAATCCGTCATTGATGAAACTCCTGCAATGGCCGCTTCAGAACGTAACGAACTCAAGGCGGTGGCAAAGCTGAATAAAGGAGAGCGTCTTATCATGATTATGGATGAATCTGCTCTGGTCTCCCATGAAACATCCCGTGTTCTTTCAGATATAAAACGAAAAAAAGAACAGGCAGGAAAGAGTAAAAGAGATCTTGAAGAAAAATCTCTGGCCCAGCAGATCATGGATGAAGTTCAGTTGGTCACCTTCACAATAAATCAACAAGAATACGGCATTGGCATCATGCAGGTTCAGGAAATCAACAGGGTCACGGAAATAACAAGCGTACCCCGAGCGCCCTATTTTATTGATGGCATGACAAATCTGCGAGGTGATGTTGTTCCTGTTCTTAATATCCGCAAGCTTTTCGGGCTGGAAGATATTGAAGCAGATGAAAGGGCTCGTATAATCATTGTTGATATAGGGGGGAATAAAACCGGTATGCGCGTGGACCAGGTCAATGAAGTCCTGCGGCTTGCCAAGCGGGATATTGAGAAAACCCCGGGCATAATTCTTTCAGAGGGTGCTAACAATTACATGGAAGGCGTATGTAAAATTGATCACGGAGCGCGCATGGTCGTTTTGCTTAACGTTGGGAAAATACTTGATGAGGAGGAATTGAGAAGCCTGGACGAAATTGCACAAGATCCACGGGCCAAAACGAAACCTCCGGCAGCAATGGATAAGATGGATAAGATGGTAGTGCCTTCCGAAAAAAAGAAAGCAGAGAAAAAGAAGTCGGGAAAAAAGAAAAAACTTGAAATTGCCGAATAAGTACCTGTGCATAAATTATGTTACATTTATTGTAGGGGCAAACCCTCGTGGTTGCCCTCCTTACAAGAGCAGGCACAGGGCCTTCCCTACATTAATGTTGATAAATATTTGATTAGGTACTTAATTATCTCGTTTTTCTGCCAATTAATTCATCGGAAATGACTTAGGGTGGGCAAAAGCGAAGCGTTGCCCACCCTACAATTCACATTACATTGCAGAGCGGAGTTCTTACTGCTGCCAATGTCTGAAAACTTGAAATCCAATGCAAAACTATGAAAAAAATTAAAGTTCTGATATGTGACGATTCGGCTTTGATGCGGCGTTCTCTGAAAAAAATCATAGAGTCTGATCCCTCCATTACAGTTATCGCTACCGCCAGGGATGGCGAAGATTCCGTGACCAAGGCCAGGGAGTTGCGCCCTGATGTTGTTACTATGGATATCAACATGCCCGGAATGGACGGGATCACTGCCTTGCAGATTATTGTAAATGAGGAAATTGCGCCGGTGCTTATGCTCTCTTCACTTACCCAGGAAGGAGCGGTTGTCACATTTGAAGCCATGGCTCTGGGCGCTTTTGATTATGTTTCGAAACCAGGAGGCACTGTCACAGTGCAGATGGGACCGGTGGCTCCTGAAATCATAAAAAAAATCAAAGCAGCTGCCCGACCCGGTGTACTCAAAAAACTGACCAGAAACCGTTTGCACGATGGTGGTGGAAGTTCCAATCTGAAAGCAAGGCGTGAATCTCTTAAACGTAGAATAAGCAAACGGACCAGGACGACCAGAGCTGCAGGAAAGGTCAAAGGGCCTGGATTCAAGGCTGTTGCGCTGGGTATTTCTACGGGAGGTCCCAAGACACTTTTCGAGGTTCTTCCCTTTCTTCCCGAAGATTTGCCTGCTGCAATCTTCCTGGTTCAGCACATGCCTCCCAAGTTTATCCATACCTATGCACAGAGAATTGATGCACACAGCTCCATGCAATGCATGGAAACCGATCTTGGAATGATTGTGGAACCTGGAAAAATATATCTGGCAAAGGGAGGGCATCATATGATACTGTTCCGGAAACTGAATGGAAAGATTGTAATCAGGGCACCAAGAAGGCCCCATCATACTTTCATGCCTTCCGTAGATATTATGATGAATTCGGTTGCTGACGTTTTCGGACAGGACACAATTGGAGTATTGATGACAGGCATGGGAGCAGACGGAGCGGACGGCATGGTTAAAATCAGAGATGCGGGGGGCATTACCATTGCGGAAAGTGAAGAAAGTGCAATTGTATTCGGAATGCCCAATGAGGCTATCCAGAGAGGCGGAGCCGAGATTGTTGTGCCTAGCTGGGAAATTGCAGACAAAATTATAAAAGCTGTGGGATAGGCTGAGTTGATAATCGGAGGCTATATATAATGGATGAATTTGCAAAGGCGTTGAATGATCCCGATGAAACGGAGAGAATTTACGCAGCCCAGGATATTGCAGAAACAAAAAATCCCAATATGTCGATACACCTCATAGACCGGCTTCAGATCGAAGGGTCTCAGGCGGTAAGAGATGCTATAGTATTTTCTCTCAACAATCTGTCATGCTCCGGGAATTATGAAAAAATTTTTGACTTGTTCAGCTCCTCTGACCCATATTTAAGAAATTCCACCATTGATATATTCGGATCTGAAGGTAATGAGGCTATCTTTTTTCTGGAGTCGCACATGGATCATGCTGATGGAGAAGTGAGAAAGCTTATCCTTGACGCTCTCTTTGCAACCGGGGTTCCTGGTGCATTACCAGCTATTCGGAAAGGTCTGCGTGATCCGTCAGTAAATGTGAAAATAACGGCAGTAGAATATCTTGGCCGTCTGGAAGACAGGGAAAGTGTTGAAATAATGCTTGAAATTTTTTCCAACGAAACAGAGGCCATGCTGCGAACAGCCATACTGGAGATGCTCTGTCAGATCGAATGCCGGAAAACAGATGCCGAAGACTTTGTTTCAATTCTGGCCCCATACGGGGATTTTTCTCTGATGGACCCTCTCTATCTTCCCCATATGATACGCCTTTCATCAAAGACCGGCGATGCGGAATCATTGTGTAGCATTGTCAATACGATAGCTGATATCAATATCTATGCAGAAGACATTGTTTACGCAATTGAGCAGGCAGACAGGATTTATGAAGAATTCATAAAGGAAGATTGTGTGCTTGAAATAATGGGAAAAATTATGCAGGCAACGGAAAATGACGAACTGCGTTTATTATGTGAAGAACTTATGGACTGATGATTGTCAACTGAAAATTCAAACGATTTTCAGTTTTCAATTCCAAGGGAGATTGCGTGGCAAATATTACAGCCGAAGAATTTGATACTCTGAGCGATTTTATCTACAAAAAGACAGGGATACGTTTTGAGTCCAGAAAGCTCTATTTTATTTCAAAGCGAATCGGGAAAAGAATAGATGAACTGGGCGTAGAGACGGTTGCGGAATACATCCGGATGCTCAGATTTGCAGATCCTGTCAATCAGGAATTCCAGAAGCTGACTGATCTTCTGACCATAAACGAAACCTATTTTTTTCGAGATTTCCCTCAATTGCAGGCATTTGCCGAACATTGCCTGTCCGAAGTCGAAAAGAAAAAAAACGCTGTAAAAGATAATACAATCCGAATCTGGTCTGCTGGATGTTCAACAGGCGAAGAGCCTTATACCATAGCCATCATCCTGCTTGAAATGCTTAATTATTTTTCCACCTGGAAGATCGAGATTATTGCAAACGACATAGACTTGACGGTTCTCAGTAAGGCAAAACAAGCGGTTTATGGGAAAAGGAGCTTGAGAGATGTACCCCAGGAATACCTTGACCGCTATTTTATAAAAAAAGATAGCGAATCATATGTTCTGCAAAAAAAAGTCAAGAAAATGGTGCAGTTTGAACATGTAAATCTTTCTGAAAAAAAAGAAATAAGAAAAAAAAGAGGATTTGATTTTATTTTCTGCAGGAATCTGTTAATATATTTTGATGATATTTCAAGAAAGCGCCTGGTGGATCAATTTTATGTTGCCCTCAACGAGGGCGGCTATGTCTTCCTGGGTTCCAGCGAGTCTCCGGGAAGAATCAGCACAGCTTTCAAGCTCAAAAGAGCAGGCGGCTATATTGTCTATTACAAATAAAATAATTGGATAGACTTAACGATAAGCCTATTAATCAAATACAGCTTCAAAACCAATGAAGCTTTTAATAACAAAAATGCAAATATCTGGATACAGGGGAGGATCGTGTAAATGAAAGCATTGAACAAAGAAGTATCGTTACTTTTATCAAAACACCGGGAGAAAATTTTTGAGTTGTGGAACAAGCAGCTCATCCTTCGCGCCAGATCTCTTGTGGAAGCCGTGGGTATTGATGAAACAAAACAAATGACTCTGGATATTCTGGGGCATTTCATTAATGTCATGCCGGACCAGGACGATCAGGCTAATGACTCCTATCAGAAGGTATTGAAGATACTTGCAGCCATGAGCCGTAAAATGACTCTTCAGAACATCACACCTTCCGAAACCGCTATTTTCGTGTTTTCCATGAAAAATTCGATATTTCCGGTTCTCCAGGATGAATTTGATGAAAAAAAACTTGCCGATGCCATTATGGCAGTTAACCAGTTAATTGATCTGCTTGGAATCAATACTTTTGAAACATATCTGGAGTCAAGGGAAGAAATTATTAATGAGCAGCAGCAGGCATTCAAGGAGGTTTCAGTTCCTGTTGTCAAAGTTTGGGACAGAATTATAATGATTCCTCTGATCGGAATGCTTGACAGTGAACGAACTCAGATGATGATGGAAATACTTCTTGAAGCTCTGGAAAACAGTCAATCTAAAGTGGCTATTCTCGATATTTCAGGCATTCCAGTTGTAGACACTCTGGTGGCAAGACACCTGATAACAGCAGCTTCAGCAGCGCAACTCATGGGAGCAGAATGTATAATCACAGGTGTCAGGGCAAGGATTGCTCAGACTCTGGTACAACTTGGTGTCGATCTTGGCGGAGTTGTCACCAGAACAACGATGGCAGACGGCCTTCAGCTCGCCCTTGAACTGACTGATCAACAGATGCACTGAATCAGGGGGAAATGAGATATGGGAGACGTTACGATTCTGAAAATTGGTAATAATATCATTGTTCCGATTCAAACAGAGCTTCATGACAATGCGGCCAGGGAACTTCAGACAGAAATATTAAGAAGGATAGAGCGTACAGGCGTAAAAGGTCTGTTGATTGATGTTTCTGCCGTAAATATTGTTGACAGCTTCCTTGGAAGGCTTTTAGTGGAAACCGCTAAAATGGTCAGGCTCATGGGAACCGAAACGGTTCTTGTGGGCATGAAAAAAGAGGTTGTCCTAACATTGATACAACTCGGGTTGAAAATGCAGGATCTTCACACAGCACTCAACATTGAAGATGGTCTGGCCCTTTTGGAGACTATGGTTTCGAACCGTTTTCTGCAAGGGAGGTCTCATGCCAAATTCAAGACAGAATAGCGAATCTTTTGAAATAATGATCTCAAATTTCGAAGATATCATTCTTGCACGGCAGAAAGTCAAATTTTTAATGGGAGAAATGTGTTTTTCCTTACTTGCTCAGACACGAATTGTCACAGCTGTATCGGAGCTTGCCAGAAATATGGTTACCCATGCAGGCCAGGGAAAAATGACTTTGTTTCAGGTTGATGGAAAAAGAAAGACCAGGGGATTGAAATGTATATTTGAGGACAAAGGCCCGGGGATACAGAATATTGACGAAGCCATGCAGGAGGGATTCAGCACGGCAAACTCCCTGGGCCTGGGGCTGGGAGGCGCAAAAAAACTTTGCAATGAGTTTAAAATCGAGTCTGTTCCAGGGAAAGGGACAAGTATATCCATAATCGAATGGTTGTGACAAATAAGAGCAAAATTGCTATTAACAATGAAACAGATGTCATCAAAGCCAGGCTGCTTGGCAAAAAAATTGCTTTTGCCACAGGTTTTGGTGAAATTGGTGTAGCTGAGATTGAGATTGTCATTTCAGAACTGGGAACCAATATTATCAAACATGCGGGCGGCAGAGGAAGCATGCTTTTTCAGTCTGTGAAAGATGGGTATGTCAGAGGCATTGAGATAACAGCACGAGATCAGGGGGCTGGAATGGACAATGTCGAGGCTATGATAAAAGACGGTATATCAAGCACAAACACCCTTGGAATTGGTCTTTCTGGTGTGAAAAGGCTCATGGATGAGCTTGAATTCAAGACAGGTAAGGGCAGAGGAACTGTTATCCGTTCAAAAAAATGGATCAAAACAGATTACAAATCGAAAAAACACTGTTCGGTGCTTTCCAAACCCAAGCTGGGAGAAACAGTGTCAGGTGACGACTATTTTTTCAAACATCTTCCGTCCTATGTCATTTTCAGCGTGATTGATGCACTTGGGCATGGTTTTCACGCTCATCAGGTTGCCAAGCATGCTCTCAACATTCTTGAAAACAATTTTCAGGACTCGCTTCTATCCATTATTAAACGGTGTCATGAGGGTTTGAAAGGATCAAGGGGGGCCGCCATGTCAATAGGTATGATTGATTTCAAAACAAATAATTTTCAGCATGTCAGCATCGGTAATGTGGAAACCAGGGTCTATGGAACCCCTTCTCCCATCAAACCAGTCTGTACCAACGGAACTATGGGTCTTATCATGGAAAACGCACGTATAAATGTATATCCTTATTCAAAAAACTCATGCATTGTGATGTTTTCTGATGGGATATCTAATAAATTTGAGATTGAGCAAGGTCTGCTGAGAAAGTCACCTCAGGAGATAAGTAACTATATTTTTACTGGATATGCCAAAAATTATGACGATGCAACTGTTCTTGTTGTGAAGTGAAGCAGGAATAGAAGGAAGTGACGAATATAATGACCATAATAATGACCACATTTAATATCCTGTTTTTCTTGCTGGGGCTGGTCTTGTTCTATGTGGCAGGGAGAAGGATGCAGGCAGGCGCTGATCATAAATCCGGGCATCAGGAAGATTCTCATGTAATTCCTGACAAATCTGTTGACCTGTCAGAAGATCAAGATAGAATTTTGAAAATATATCGGGATGTAGCTGCTAAGGTCGAGCGGATAAAGAACCTGCATATTTCCGGGAGCGACAAAATTGGGGGGGCAACGGAAGATTCGATACGGCAGTTTTCGAACCTGATTGAACGATTGCATAAGACCACAGGCAAAACCAGGGAAATCCTGGATCTTATGGGCATAAAAATTTCGTTGAGTCTGGTCAAGAATATAATGGGGAAAAAACCCGGTAAGGCTTCAGCGGAAGAAACCCGAAAAAGATATGAACAACTGATTAAAGATGTAATGGAGCAGTTATCACTTATTACTGCACAAAAGCAGGAAGATCTGGCCAGGCTCGACAAAATAATGGCGATGATGACGGGACAACCGGGTGAATCAGCAGAGTCTGACGGGAATTCTGTTGTTGCGTCTTTGAAAGATGCGATCAATATTGAATCCAGTTTTATGCAGTCCACAATGCTGCTTTTACAGGATCTCATTTTATCACTGGTCGATTCTTTTGTTCAATTGAATTCCCTTATGGACAGCACTCTGGGAGAATCCTCTTCGGTAGGTGATGAAATAAACGCAATAGTCGTAAATCTCCAATGCGAAGATATATGCAATGAATTATCCGAATATACTATCAACATTCTGTCATCGGTCATGGATGACCTGAATGGCCTGGACATTGCAGGTGTCGTAAAAGATGATCTGGTTGAAATTGGAGAGGAAGAAAAACAGGCAGCATTGACAGCAGCTGATTCAGAGCAAGATGATGATGAAGAAGTTATCTTTTTTTAGTCTGTATTTTGAAGTTTCAAAAGGAGCTGATTGAAAAATGAAAAAAATTCTGGTGGTTGACGATTCTCCTGTTGTAAGGAGCTTTCATACGAATATTTTAAAGATGTCAGGGTTTATGGCTGACGGGGCATCGGACGGTGTGGAAGCCCTGGAAAAGGCTCTGATCACATCTTACAGCCTTATCCTATGTGACATCAACATGCCCAACATGGACGGGCTTACGTTTATCGAGCGGTATAGAGAACTGGACGAAAATGCGCCTGTAATAATTCTGACCACACAGGAAGATGACATACACAAAGAAAAAGGATACAAGGCAGGTGCTAATCTATATCTTGTAAAGCCTGTCAAACCGGATAAACTTATACTGCATATCAAGCTTCTCACCGGAGGTCAGGATGAAAGCTGATACAAAAGAAAAAATATTGAGCATTGAGCTATCTTCTGAGTGTACTATAGTATGTGCAGAAGCAGATACTGAAAAAATCAGTTCTCTTGTTTCGAATGATCTTGAACAAATCGATATTCTGGCACGGGGAGTGGAAGATATGGACACTGCTTATCTGCAGATGCTTTTATCTTTGAGAGCTTTCGCGGACAGGGAAAAAATTTCTTTTCACGTTTCCGAAATTTCCCCCCAGGCCCAGAAGCTTTGCGAATTATACGGAGTTAAATTTGAAACTCGAAAATTGAAACTGAAAACCTGAAAAATTATTATTTGCAAAAGACAGGTCACAAGCATCTTTTTTCAAGTTTCCAACAAAGGTAACAACTATGCAAAAAACAATTCTGATCGTGGATGATGCACTGTCAGTCAGAGGATTGCTGAAAATGACTCTGGAAGGTTCTGGGTATAAAGTTGCAGAAGCCTGTGACGGCAAAGATGCCCTGAACAAAGTATCAACGCTGAAATCGCTGCATTTAATATTTGTCGATCTGTACATGCCCAATATGGGAGGCATGGAATTTATAAAAGCTTTGAAAGCGAGTCCTAAACACAAATTCATTCCCATAGTTGTGCTTACAAAGGAAAGCGATCCTGCCATGAAACGGGAAGGGCAGGCCGCAGGCGCGAAAGCATGGGTTGTAAAACCTTTTAAACCTGAGACAATCGTAAATGTTGTGCAAAAAATAATCGGTTGATACAAGAGTGCTGAAATTATTACTCCCCACTCCTGCGCCTGTTTTGTGTATGACCGATATGTAAGTATCAATAATTGAAAAAACGGAGATGAAAATGTCAAAAACTGTAATGATCGTTGATGATGCTGTGTCAATTCGAGGCCTGGCATCAATGACCCTGGAAAATTCAGGATATAAGGTCATAGAGGCTTGTGATGGGAAAAATGCTCTTGATAAAATTTCTGAACAAAAAGTTAATATGGTGATCACTGATATAAACATGCCCAATATGGGCGGAATAGAGCTGATAAAGACCCTGAAAACAAATTCCAAATATAAGTTCATTCCGGTTGTCATACTGACCAAGGAAAATGAGCCAGAACTCAAGCGGCAGGGTCAGGCATCAGGCGCAAAGGCATGGATCAACAAACCTTTCAAGCCTAAAACTATTTTAAATGTCGTTCAAAAAATAATCGGATAAAGTTGCCTGTGGATAAATTTACCGAACAATATCGAAGACAATTCTATCAGGAAGCAAAGGACATCCTTGAGAAGGCTAATAATGAAATTCTTCAGGTTGAGGCCGATCCCGATAATCAGGAATTGATAAATTCCGTTTTCAGGGGGATTCATACCATAAAGGGCAGTGCAGGCTCTTTTGAGCTTGAAGATATTTCAGATTTTACCCATTATCTCGAAAGTGTTCTAAGTGCTTTGCGTGACAGGAAGATTCCCCTCGAACCTGATCTCGTGGATGTGATTCTTGCCGGAACCGATCATATAAACAAAATGATCGAAGACTATGAATCAGGCGGAAAAGCAGATATTGACCGGGACCTGATAAAAAGGCTCGAATCTTTTTCAAAAACAAAAAAATCGGAAACTCAGGTTGACACGCCTGATACGCATCTCATGCACGGGGGATCGAAAGCCATATACATTCCCCTCCATCCTGAAGTGGAAGAAGGGTTCAAAGAAGCTGCAGGTCTAGGACTTTATGTGTTCAGAGTCAAGGTGAAATATTCGTCGGATCTTTTTGAAAACGGCTATGATCCCATGATTTTTCTAAATAATTTGAAACAGTCCTGCACTTTTTACTATGCCGATATAACCGATTCTGAGGTTGTACCCATAGATGAATTCAACCCATTGCGGCTTTATCTCTACCCGTTTTTATACGTAGCAACTGCATTATCTGCTGAAGAAATCATGGATCTGACCTTTGACCCTTCTCTGATCGTTGTCGAGCCTGTCTATGTAAAACTGGACAAACTGAATTCCGAACCCTTGAACGAGTTTATAGACGGCGCGGTCGAACTGCTCGAATCCATGGAAAAGACGGTTATCGATTATGAAACGAGCGGGTCTCGTGAGGCTCTCAATGAAATCTTCAGAGCAGTGCATAATCTCAAAGGCGATGCGGATATGGTGGGCCTTGAGAACATAACTCTATTTGCCCACGCTCTGGAAACCCTGCTTGAGCGTCTTCGTTCCGGGGCTATTCAGCGTACATTCGCTCTGGTCGATGCAATCTTGCAATCCGTTGATTTCCTGCGTCAATGTGTAATAAAGCTGGAGCAGGGTATACAGATACCCGATTTTCCGCCTGTTTTTGAGACCCTTAAATATTATTCTTCCGTAAAAGAAGAACTCGGTCGTAAACAGGACATATTACAGGACATCTCAGCAGATTTGAGAGAAGTTTTTAACGAGCAGGCACTTCAATACAAAGAAATTCTGGAAAAACATTCAAGCACCATGCCCCTGGACAGGGGGGAAGCGAAAATCATTAAGCGGGCTTTGAAGGGGATTACCAGGGCTTCAGGATTTGTCGGACTTGCATCTCTTGGTTCTCAGGCTGAAAAAGCGATTGATGCCTTGATGAAGAATGATGGGGGATTGTCCGAGGCTCTTGAAAGAATCATCGCTTTTCTAAACAGCCTGGAACCGGGAAAAGAACCGGAGCCTGTTTCAAACATTGTGATCAGGCAGGATAAAACCCTGCAAAAGGATACTTCAACAGAAGCTCGGACCATGAGAGTCGATGAGCGGAAGGTGGATCATTTTACTAATATGATTGGCGAGCTTCTTATCGCGCGAAATACCTATGAGCATCTTTTAAGCCAGGTGGCGGACATTGAAGGACCTGCCCGGAAAACAATAAAAGCTCTAAAAGACAACCTTCATCTTTTTTCCAGTCTGACAAGTGATATCCATCATGGGGTCATGTCTTTGAGAATGATTCCCGTAAGAAGAATATTCCGTAGATTCAACAGGGTTGTCCGGGATATCAGCAGAAAACAGAAAAAATCGATTCAGCTTTTTATGGACGGCGAAGAGATAGAGATCGACAAGAAAGTGGCAGATATGCTTTCCGATCCACTGGTACACATGGTCAGAAATGCTTGCGACCATGGAATAGAACTGCCTGAGCAAAGAAGAATGGCTAACAAACCTGAAAAAGGAAGCGTCATTATCAGGGCATCCCACGAAGGAACCAACCTGTGCATCAGCGTTATAGATGATGGCAGAGGGATTGACAGGCAGAAACTATATGAAAAAGCTCAAAGCTTAGGCATAGAGACAGAGGCTTTGGAAGATTCTTCTTTCCATGATCTGGTATTTACCCCCGGATTATCAACCAGCTCCGAAGTTTCAGATATCTCTGGAAGGGGAGTAGGACTTGATGTCGTAAAAACCACGGTACGTTCCCTGGGTGGTTCGGTCAGGCTGGTTTCCAATGAAGGACAGGGAATGGAAGCGACTCTTTCCATTCCCATAACCTTTGGAATAGACACAGTTCTTTTTGTGGAAGCAGGCAAGACCCTATACGCTTTTCCTCTTGAAAACATTGTGGAAATCTTGAAACTTCCCTGGGAAAAATTAAAAAAAGCAGGGAAACAGAGGATTTTTCATCACCGTGGTGAGGTTCTGCCCGCTAAAAGCCTTGAAGCCCTTCTGGCGAATCGAATTTCAGGTCTCAATGATTTTCAAGAACTGGAACGTAAATCCACCGAGAATTGTTCTATAGTAATTGTAAAAACTATTCACGGAAAGTTCGGTCTGATAATTGATCGCCTTGGAAAAAATATGGAAGTCGCCATTAAACCGCCACCTATGGCCCTGGCAAAGATAGATATCATAAGCGGAGTTACCATCATGGGGGATGGAAAAGTTTTTCTTGTGATAAACCCGGACAACTTATTTTGAAAGATTTTTCAATTATTTTTCGAGCAACATAACGAAAGAAGCAGCATCATGAAAGTAAAAACCAATAGTGAATTATCAGTTCCGCTGATCATAATCGTTGTTCCAATATCAGTTTTTTTTTTCACAGTCCTTGATTATACATATGCCCTTATCGGACTGCTGATTGTCATTTTCAGCGTCGGAACTGCCCTTGTCTTTTATAAAAGAAAAATGCGGAAGTTGATGAGCGGGTCTCATGCCAGCATGAATGAGATCGTACAGAGGCTTGCCCAGGTTAAGGAAACAACCGAAAAAGAAACCATCAATATAATATCTCTTTTACAGTCAATTATAAGAAGGAGTAAAGAGGGTTCAGAAGAAGCTGATGCTGTGGTGGATTATTTCATGGCAGGCAGCGATGGCAATGAAAACGAGGCATTCGGAGCCAGCTATATTTCCCGTATGATCCTGAAAAATGAATCTGCTGTGGACAAAGCCTGCAGCCTTTTTAGAACAATCGGGGAAACCAACAAAACTTTTTTGGACAATCTCACAAAAATTTTCAGCAAAATCGAAGCTGTCAGCAAATTTGTATCAGAGATTGACAAAATAGCGTTTCAAACCAGAATTCTGGCTTTGAACGCTGCTATTGAGGCAGCCAGGGCAGGGGAAAGCGGCCTTGGCTTTTCTGTTGTGGCAGATGAGGTACGGACGCTTGCCGACAGGTCTGTTCAAACAGCTTTGAACATAAACAGCACCGTGACCGAATCCATGCAGATTGTGGGAGAAATAAAAGCCAGCCTGGATGAGCAGGGTAATGTGGGAGCTTCTGAGATTGACAATACCGAAAAAGAGCTGAAAGCAGCATTCGGTCATTTTAAGCAATCAATAAGTCATATATCGGAAGCCATTGATGTATTAACAAAAAATTATCAGATAATTTCAAAAGACATTGAAGGCGCTACGATATCTCTCCAGTTTCAGGATGTGATCAATCAGGAAATAGATAATATCAATTCATCTATGGCAGAATTCAAGCACCGGTTTGAAAATGCTAACAAATTACTCGAATATGGAGATGGACAGCAATCCAGGATAGAAAACAATCAAGCCAAAAGAATCGATTATGCTGTCGAGGAAACTGCAGTGGACAACGTGCAGGTCAATGATGAAGATGTAGAGTTTTTTTAATTTTAGGCATCGCAGAGATGTGATGGTTACATGCAGCTTGTGTTCCATGTGTTTTTCTGATACAGCATAATAAACTTCTATCTGGTAAGCGATAGTACCTTGCTATACTTTTATTCGGAGAAACAAATATGTTTAAAGAAGAAAGAGAAGAATCTCAATTTGACTGGAATATGATAGGCGATATCAAATTAGGCCGTCCGAACCTCGGAACGACTACCGAAGTTGCAGTGTATCGGCTGATGCAGTTTACCTTGAGGGATGTTCTTATCAAAGAGATCGGTGTTGAAAAAGCGGATAGAATGTTCTATGAAGCAGGGAAAAAAGCTGGGGAAGAGCTTTACAAACACCTTATTCCGAAAAAAGAAAATTTCAACGAATTCGTCGCTGAGGTTCAGAAGATATTGAAAGACTTGAAAATCGGAGTCTTGAAGATTGAAACGGCAGATTTGGAAAAAATGAATTTTACGATGGTCATTGCAGAAGATCTGGATTGTTCCGGCATTCCTGTCTGCTCCGAAGAAATTTGTACGTATGATGAAGGCTTTATTGAGGGAATCCTTTCTACTCATACCGGACATAATTTTACAGTTCAAGAGGTGGATTGCTGGTGTTCGGGAGACAGAGTTTGCAGATTTGAAGTGAAATCGACTTAAAATGCTAACCGTTGCTGAAAAATATATCGATAAAATAACCGAAGCAATATACCTGATTTTAAAAGGCGATATTCCCCCATTAATTGTCCTGCCAGATGATTTTCCAGATAATGAAATCAGCCAGATGACAGGCTATCTTAACCAGTTTATTACAGAATACGCCAAATTTTCTGAGTTTATGTATTCCATTGCCAGGGGTGAACTTGATTATCAACCTCCGAAAGGAAAAATGAAGGTTGTCCAATCTTTTAAATCACTTCAGTCCAATTTAAGGCATCTGACGTGGAAAACCCAGGAGATTGCAAAAGGAGATTTCAGCCAGAAAGTCGATTTCATGGGGGATTTTTCCAAAGCATTCAACCAGATGACCCAGCAGTTGAAAGATACTTTTCTGGAAATTGAACAAAAAAACAAGGATATCACAGCAAGCATCGCTTATGCCAAAAGAATTCAGGAAGCATTGCTGCCCCAGAAAGAGCGAATTCAATCCGCACTTCCTGAATCATTTATCCTTTTTAAACCTCGTGATATTGTCAGCGGAGATTTTTACTGGTTTGACCAAAAAGATGAAAAAATTTTTATCGCTGCGGCAGACTGCACAGGACACGGAGTTCCGGGCGCATTTATGTCAATGCTGGGAATCAGCTTTTTAAACGAAATACTCAATGGAAAAGTGCTTTATCAGCCGGACAAGATGCTGAACGCGCTGAATTCAAATATTTTCAGAGCATTGAAGCAGGAGAAAACTCATAACAAAGACGGTATGGATATTGCTCTCTGCATGATTGATAATCAACAAAAAAGAGTGGAGTTTGCTGGTGCCAATAATTTTCTCATCGTTATACAGGATGATAATCTACATGAAATAAAAGGAGACAGGTTATCTATCGGAGGACGACGACGACGTTTGAAAGAAAATCTTTTTACCCTCCATTCTCATTCATATGATATTTCCCAAAAGACAAGATGTTATATGTCGTCAGATGGCTATTCGGATCAGTTCGGAGGCGACTCATCAAAAAAATTTACAAGAAAACGATTGAAACAATTATTTCGTACAATTCATAAAGAACCCATGAAAAATCAGGAAGAAATACTGGAACAGAATTTAAAGGCATGGATGAAAGATGAAAAACAGGTGGATGATATTTTGGTCGTCGGATTTGAAATTGGTTAATACTCGCAGGGCTTGAATCCAATCAGTTCGGTTTATCCTCAAATTTATCATGCCTGGCTAACAGACAGGAGTTTCGGCTGACATTGCTGACACCACTCAAAAATCCCTCGCCTATCTGACTATAATTTATTGAAAATTTAATAAACCGTTCGTATTTTCCAGCAAATAATTATTCAAAAAGGAGTCATTATGGGACAAAAAATTTTCAGAGCTTTTGAAATAATACATAATAACTTTGGTCTGTATGAGCGAATGAGAATATCAATGATTTCTAATATTCCCTCATCCACATCAAAAGAGATACCTGACAGTCCAGAAAATATTTCTAAAATGGAGGCTGCAATCAAAGAAGTCCTGACCGGTCATAACGATAAAATTGATTTACTAATTAAATCAATTCGTTAAACCCTAAATATGAAGGTGGAAAATTATGCAGTTCAATTCAAAACATAAATTTGATTCAATAAGAAACCGTCATTATTTAAACAATGTTTGCTCTGTGATTCATTGCCATCATTATGCTACATTATACACACAACTGGCAGAAGACGCATCTCATTTTGAAGGGGAAAAGATTCTTAAGGAAACTTCAGAAAATATTTTTTACAGGGTTCTTCATGATTATTTCACTCAGGAAGATATTAATAATGATGAGGAACGGAGAATTGTTGCAGAAGATTATTGGCGAATAGTTGGAATGGGCCTGATTTCTTTTGAGATAAAAAAAGAAGTAATCACAGCAGAAATGTTCTATTCTCATATTGATGAAGGCTGGTTAAAAAAATGGGGGAGTCGCGAAAAACCTGTAAATCATATTACTGCAGGATTTGTTGCGGCTGTAGCTGCTTTAGTGAATAAAAAACCTCCCCAGAGTTTTCAAGTTCAAGAAATTAAAGGACTGGTGTGCGGAGATAATGTATCAGCCTTTGAAGCAATACCTGATCCATCGCCAGAATCTGATTCTCAATTAATACTCAGCACAGATACAAAAACCCGTCAACCTAAAGAGCTTTCTCTAATCTTGCCTACCAATATTGATCGTATCAGTGTTATAAAAAATATGTCCCAAATATGTATTTCACCAAATAACCAAGGTATAATCGAAGCTTTTAGTGTATATGTTCAGCAACTTCCGGCTGACTTTTGGAATATATTTGCTCGTAACCTGATAAACAATGTTTCAGAAAACTTAGTTGAAACAGCTGAATTCTTATTGATAAATGCTGCTCATGAATGTGGTTATCATACTGGCCATGGCATCATCAACAGTGATGCATGGAATAAATATGTTTCGCCCATGATTAAACAGATTCCAGAAGATATTCTGCACGGAGCATTTGCTGTGTTTACTGCCTGGGGATGGGCAATGTCTGAAATTATTGAATTGATACCAGGTGAAAAAATGATAGTACGTGCATATGATTATTATGAAGCAGATCTACCTTCAGTTCGTCCATCAGCTTACATGATTCAGGGAGTCTGCGCTGGTTTTATGGATTTAGCCTATGGCGGAGAATATGATCCTGCTGGACAAAAAAGTTTGCGTACTTTTAAGTGTAATCAGACAAAAGGAATCGAGACAGGAGATGACTATGGGGAATTTGTTGTTACTCCAAAATAAATTGAATGATTTTGAATGGGAATTGAAGATGTGAAAAAAATGAGGCATATGCTCAGACAAATCGAGTTGTCTTCAGCAGAAGCACAAAATTGGATAAAGGATTTGAGAAGAGATTGGAAAATAGCTGCGGGAGAAACAGGCGCAGCATACAGGGAAACCTTCTGCTTAAAGATGCCTGTTGTCACTTATCACTATAATAATAAAAAAATTGAGCTGTGTTTCAGATACAATTGGTGGAACAGACCTTATTTAAGCCATTCGGTACTTACTGCAAGATTGAGCAATTATGAAAAATTTCAATTTTGTTTGACACCATGTTCATTTTTAAATCTGGAACATGTTATATTTCAATCTAAATTCCCAATAAATTTCTCAGACAGACTTAAAAGAGTTCTTTCCCGTCTGTTTGTGTCAACAAGACAAATTCGGTATTTTTTATTCCGATACAATGATTTGGAGAGAATAAAAATTGACCATGAAGGTTTTGATTACGAATACCTTTTATTGGGAAACAGCTTTGAAAAAACGGTTGAGCTTTTTAAATCTGAGGGCATGTCAGATTTTATCATAAAGCAGAAACAGCTTCCTGTATTTGTCCTGGGACTGGACTCTGACGGTCTAATCCGTCTGGAAGTGCGGGGAATTCTTTCCGGCCAGAACTATAAAGAATGGCTTCAACATTTTAAAAACATTATTGTTCATATAGAGCAAAAGTCATGCAGGTTAGGCTGAGGAACAAAACCCTAACATAGGGACTGTCCATTTTTCATTTTTAGCTTATACTCGTTTCATATGGCATTACTGCACAAATACAAGCATGCTTCGGGTATTCTGGAAAAACTGTCTGCTGAAGACAGAAGAAACCTGATAAATATCTGCAAAGAAATTCAAAAGGCCGAAGAGCGTCTGCTGACGGAAGGAGAACCAGTCTTTAAAAAATGCCGGACACAATGCAAAGGCATGTGCTGCCGGAATATTGATATCAATGCGATTCTCGGCTGTACAGACTTTCTTTATATTCTGACGATGGAAAGCCAGTTGCAGCCAATGATTGAACAATGCCTTGAAAACGAGGTTCTTTTTTTCTCAGCAAACTGTATTTTTCTTGAAAACGGGGAAGGCCCCTGTATTTTTCCTTCTCATTCCATGCCAGAGGTTTGTATCCTTTCTTTTTGCAGTGATGATACTTTGATTATTGATCGGATTAAAGAGATTCAGGGCTTGTTTCAGCGGTTGGATTGGTTTTTGAAGAAGAGAGCGATGGTTGATTTGAAAAATTGGCTTTTGTCCTTTATTCGGCAATTGTTTTTAAAATGATTCGAGCAGACGCGATAGAAGTGATGTACTTTTGTCACAGCGAGGTTGATAAATGACCTAAGAACCACCAAATTTTTTAGACAAACGATTTCGTCGAGCCTGTAAATATACAGCCGATTTACCACCAAGTTTTTTCGCTTGTGTAATCATCATTCGCGCTAATGGGCCTGGGATTTTATATGTAGGTATCACATCTTTGCGGCTATAATCATAGATATTTTTTTGCTTACCTGTATCAAACTCTTTTGTACCCAGGGTTGCATTTGCATCAATGAAAATTTGTGACGTAGGGACAACAATCCGAACCGGTTTGCCACGTTTATCCATCGAAGTCCAAACCGCCACTGTATGATTCCAGGCAGGCCAAAAAAGTCCAACTTTTTTGACCCCTAAACTTCGAGCTGTGAAAGCAAAAAGGGCAGAAAGTTCGTCGCACTCGGCAATAGCTGTCGCTTCTGCGTTTTCTTCACTTTTAAACTGTGGGGCAGTCTGTTTTTGCCATTGATGCCAGATTGCATCTGAGTTCGGCTCATTGTCAGTGATTGTCCAACGGATTTGCCACAACCCGGAATCACGCGTGGCCTCAAATGCCAACCGTACCCTCACAAAATCCCGGTAGTTTTTTTTATCACCAGCAATCCCATGAGTCTTTTGCAATTTAGCAAATTCGCTCTGTAAAATTTTTGAAGGTTCTAAATTATTTTGGGCAATTTTTTCCAATTCCATAATTAATTGCCGGAAGGTGACAAAATCAGGAGTGTGATTTGATGTTTGGGCTGAAAAACCACAGAGCAAAAAAAACATGCAACATATCACAACATAAAATTTCATTTTTACTCACAGTCTCATGTAGATTGGGTTTCGTTCTTCAGTTCAACCGACTACTCTATATAATGTGTACCCCATTGTCAACACAAAAATGAAGCTTTTTTAAGGTGGATAGATGCAGCAGCTCCTATCTCATCAAGTATATTTGCCAGCCTGGAGGATAGGGCAACGCTGAGGAGCAGCCCGAACGCCGAGAACACTGTCCAGATTTTTGGATACATTATGGTTCTGAAAAATATTTTTTATTTTCTTGACATGATGTTCCATATATGAAATGGGTGATCCATTCAATAATTAAAAGATTGATATAATATGTTCACAAAAAAACATGCGAAATGAGAGCGTGTGAAAAGAGTGTTCGCAGCTATGTTTCAGAAAACAAAAGTCAACCGGATATACGAAAATCTGGTCGAACAGATAGAAAAAGCTATTTTGGAAGGCAGGTTGAAGGCCGGAGATCGTCTGCCTTCTCAACGGGAGTTGCAGGAAACGTTTCAGACCAGCCGGGGAACCCTGAGAGAAGCTTTACGGGTTCTTGAACAAAAAGGGCTTATCGATATCAAGCTCGGTGTTTCTGGCGGGGCCATAGTAAAGGATATGAGTACAAAGCCGGTCAGCGAAGGGCTTGAGCTTTTGATCCGTCATCAGAAAGTTTCCATCGAAGAATTGGGGGAATTCAGGGAAGGGGTGGAAGGAAACGTGGCTGCACTCGCTGCTGTGCGGGCCAAAAAAAAAGATATAAAGCGTCTGAAAGCTCTTTTGGATCAAACCCGCGAAAATCAGTTCGGTGACAGCGAAAAACATTGGGAACAATCGGAACAACTGGATAAGGAACTTCATGTGGCTATTGGCGAAATAGCTGGAAACACTGTGTACAACCTGGTGCTTCGCACTGTTCATTATAACATGCACCAATATTATGAACAACTTCTTATTCGGGATACCAAAATACAAAAACAAAATTACATCGACTTTTGTGAAATCGTTGATGCCATTGAGAAAAAAGATCCTGAAAAAGCACGCAGCCTGGTTCAAGATCATGTGCGAAGATTCAATAAATATATGATAAAAGAGCAAAAAAAATACAACAGGAGGAAAAAAAATGCCGAATAATGAATATTATATGGAAATGGAAGAACAATATGGTGCCCATAATTACAAACCTCTGGATGCAGTATTAAACAAGGGCCAGGGTATATGGGTATGGGATGTGGAAGGCAATAAATATATGGATTGCCTGTCAGCCTATTCTGCTGTCAACCAGGGTCATTGCCATCCCAAAATAATGGACGCTATGGTTTCACAGGCAAAAAGCCTCACCTTGACTTCCCGTGCGTTTCGAAACGATCAACTGGGCCTGTTTTATAAAGAAATCTGTGAACTGACCAACTCTCACAAAGTACTGCCTATGAACAGCGGGGCGGAAGCCGTTGAAACGGCAATCAAAGTTGCTCGTAAATGGGGTTACAAGGTCAAAGGCGTTGAGGAAGACAAAGCGGAGATAATAGTCTGTGCCAACAATTTTCATGGTCGAACCATAACGATAGTGGGATTTTCCACAGATCCTACAGCCAGAGACGGGTTTGGTCCGTTCACACCGGGATTTAAAGTCATCCCCTTTGGCGATGCGGACGCACTGGAAAAAGCTATAACCAAAAATACGGTAGCATTCATGGCCGAGCCTGTTCAGGGTGAAGCGGGTGTAATCATCCCGCCGGACGGATATCTCAAGTCTGCACGGGAAATTTGCAGTAAAAACAATGTAATGATGATCTTGGACGAAATCCAGACAGGTCTTGGCAGAACCGGCAGAATGCTGGCTGAAGAGCATGACGGGATTGAATCGGATCTGACCCTGGTGGGCAAGGCTCTTTCAGGCGGGTATTATCCGGTTTCGGCTGTATTGTCCAACTCGGAAGTCATGGATGTTCTGCAGCCTGGAGAACACGGCTCCACCTTTGGAGGCAATCCTCTTGCCTGCGCCATAGCACGGACAGCGTTGAAGATACTTGTAGAAGAAAAACTCATCGAAAATGCTGATGAAATGGGTAAATATTTCATAACAGAACTTGCAAAAATCAATAGCCCCCATGTCAAAGAAATCAGGGGCAGGGGTTTGATGATCGGGATCGAACTGCACAAGGAAGCAGGAGGAGCCAGAAGATTTTGTGTGGAATTGATGAAACGCGGGATGCTCTGTAAGGAAACTCATGAGCATATTATTCGCATCGCACCTCCTCTGGTGATTCAAAAATCTGACATAGGCTGGGCAATGGAGCAGATCGAACCGGTTTTCAAATAATTCTTCCGGAGGCATAAATGGAAAAAAGAGATTTTCTGCATATCACGGATTTTACAAAAGACGAAATCTTTGCAACACTTGATCTGGCAAAAGAGATCAAGGAGAGTTTTAAAAACAGGAGCGATTTCAAGCCATTCAAGGATCAGACCCTTGCCATGATATTCGCCAAACCTTCTGCCAGAACAAGGATATCCTTTGAAACAGGTTTTTTCAGGCTGGGCGGACACGCCCTTTACCTGGGTCCTTCAGATATTGATGTGGGAAAAAGAGAGGCGGTCAAAGATATCGCTCGCGTTGTAAGCCGTTATAACGACATGATCATGGCTCGGCTTTTTGATCATAAACACATCATAGAACTTGCCGAATATTCGAGTGTTCCTGTGATAAACGGCCTGACCGATTTCAATCATCCATGTCAGATAATGGCCGATATTTTCACAGTACTTGAACACAAGGGTAATCTTGATGACCTGAAAATCGTCTATATAGGAGACGGAAATAATATAGTCCATTCCTGGCTTGCCCTGGCACAGAGAATTCCGTTCAAATTCGTATGTGCCTGTCCCCCAGGATATGTTCCTGATGAGAATATCGTCAAAGCAGCACGCGATGCAGGGCTTTCAGATATCGAGATAAGCCACGACCCAAAAACCGCTGTCAAAGACGCGGATGTGGTATATACTGATGTATGGGCATCTATGGGAAAGAAGCACGAATTTGACGAGCGTGTCAAACGTTTCAAAGGATTTCAGGTAAATGACGATCTCATGTCGGCTACAGGCAAATCGTCATCTCTGTTCATGCATTGTCTGCCTGCCCAGAGAGATGTTGAGGTCACGGATTCAGTAATGGAATCGAAAAATTCCATTGTATTCGATGAAGCGGAAAATCGTATGCATATGCAGAATGCAATTATGCTTAAAATTGCCGGTATTCGATAGATTGATCTATCTATTTAGTAAATAAACTGAGGAGTAATCATGTTTCAAGATAAAAAAGGCGAACATCTGGAAAAAGTCATCATAATGGGTGCGGCAGGACGGGATTTTCATAATTTCAATGTATATTTCAGGGATAATCCCCGATATAAAGTAATCGGATTCACAGCCACTCAGATCCCGGATATAGAAGGCAGACTTTATCCTGCAGAACTGGCAGGAGAAATGTATCCTGAAGGAATTCCGATTCATTCCGATGAAAAACTTGCCCAGTTGATCCGGGAAAACGATGTGGATCTTGTGGCATTTTCCTACAGCGACGTTCCCCATCTTGAAGTCATGCATAAGGCATCTATCGTAACTGCGAACGGAGCAGATTTTATAATGATCGGCGCGTCCTATACAATGATAGAATCGGAAAAAAAGATCGTTTCCGTATGCGCTGTAAGAACCGGTTGCGGTAAATCCCAGACAAGCAGAAAGGTATGCCAGATTTTGCAGAAAATGGGTAAAAAAGTAGTACTTGTCCGCCACCCAATGCCTTACGGAGATCTGACAAAACAGATTGTCCAGAGATTTGAAACCATCGAAGACATAGCCAAACACAATTGCACTATCGAAGAAAGAGAAGAATATGAGCCGGTAGTGACTATGGGTGCTGTGATTTACGCTGGAATTGACTATGAAAAGATACTCAGAGAAGCTGAAAAAGAAGCAGATGTAATCATCTGGGACGGCGGAAACAATGACACGCCTTTTTATCGTTCAGATGTTCAGATAGTCGTGTTCGATCCTCATCGGGCAGGCCATGAAACTCTCTATCATCCGGGTGAAACAAATATGCATATGGCTGATATTGCAGTCATCAACAAGATTGACAGCGCAGAGCCTGAAAAAGTAGAACAGGTCAGACAGACCATTACTGCAAATAATCCTGACGCAAAAATCGTCATGGCTGAATCCGCAGTTCTTGCCGATGATGAAGAAAAGATAAAGGGTAAAAGCGTTCTTGTGATCGAAGACGGCCCGACACTGACACATGGTGAAATGGCCTATGGTGCAGGAACAATTGCTGCAAAAAGGTATGGAGCAAAAACTCTTGTCGATCCAAGGCCCTGGTTGAGCGGCACATTGAAACAGACTTTTGCCGATTATCCAGACATTGGAGTATTGCTGCCTGCAATGGGATACAGCCCGGAACAGATTAAGGATATGGAAAATACGATAAATGACAGCGAATGCGATCTCGTATTGTTTGCAACTCCGATAGATCTGACCAGTATCCTTGATATCAAAAAACCGACTGTCAGAGTTAGATATGAATATAAGGATGCCGCTGAACCGACTCTGGAACAGATATTGAGAGAAAAACTCAAATAAGAGATTTCCTAATTAATAAAAAACCTGATGGTAGGGCGGGGTTCCGTCCCCGCCATCTTTCTTCAATCTGGAAAAATGTTATAAATTTTATGCACGGGTAGTTATTATGGACAAACAAAAAAAAGAAACTCTGCTGGTAGCTCTGGGCGGAAACGCACTTATCAGAAAGGGGCAGAGCGGTGAAGCCAGTGAACAAATGGATAATCTTAAAATCCCCATTAGCCAGATTGCCAGGCTGTCGAAAAAATACAATATCATCATAACTCACGGAAACGGCCCCCAGGTGGGGAACCTTTTATTGCAGCAGGAATGCTGTAATGACATAGCCAAAATGCCATTGGAAATTCTGGTGGCCCAGACCCAGGGCCAGTTGGGTTATATGATCGAATCCACCCTTGATACCGAATTAATGACTCTCGGAATTTATGACAAACATTTTGTCAGTCTTATCAGCTATGTGGTGGTGGATGAAAATGACCCGGCTTTTTTGGACCCGTCAAAACCTATCGGCCCTGTATATACTGAAGAACAGGCTGATAAAGTCCCCTACCCTACCAAAAAAACAGCAAAAGGATACCGACGGGTGGTGGTCTCTCCCAGACCTGTTACCATAGTGGAAAAAGCAGAAATTAAAAAGTTGATAGATATGGATTTTATAGTTATCTGCTGTGGCGGCGGCGGAATTCCCGTAATTCGTGAAGGACGTGCATTCAACGGCGTAGATGCTGTGATCGACAAGGATCTTGCCAGCGCCAGGCTTGCTGAGGAAGTAGGTGTAGATATTTTCATGATAGCATCCGATGTTGAGGGGGCTGCCATAAATTTTGGTACGGACAGACAAAAATTCTTAGGAAAAATCACCACAGATCAGGCAAAACAATACATGAATGAAGGCCAGTTTCCTCCAGGATCAATGAAACCAAAAGTAGAGGCAGCAATCGAATTCATAGAAAAAAGCGGCCATATGGCTGTTATCGGTTCTATCATGGATATTGAAAAGGCAGTGAGCGGAAACGCAGGTACAATAATTCTGGGCCAGAAATAAGATAATTGGAGGCAGGGCAGGTTTGGAAGTGCAATAGATCAGGAACCTGCCAGTTCAACCCTGTCTGTATTGTGCAAGCATCCTGATTGCCTCATTTTCGATCTTCTTTTTCAAAGACTCAGGTTCTTGAACCATAGCCTTTGCTCCCCATTTCATGATCCAGGATTTCAATTCATCGGTAATTGCCACATCTGCCTCAAAAATTATTGAACCGTCACCGCATGGCTCGATTTTCTGGGTTTCATGCCAGATTTTTTCCTGTATATACCCCGCAATATCAGATGAAAACTTGATCTTTACCTTTCGCGCTTTTCCTGTAAAAACGCCAAAACTTGATTTCATGAACTGCTCGAAACTGAAATCTTCCGGGACATCGAAATTTTTATCTGTGTTTTCAATGGATTCTATCCTGTCCAGGGCAAAAATTCTGATTCCCTGCCTGAGCATACAATGCCCGATCATATAAAAAACCTGGTCATAAAAAAATATCCTGTACGGAGCTACCCTGCGCTTTGTTCTGGCCTGCCTGCTCTGGGCAAAATAAACTATATCGATATAATTCCTGTCTATAGCAGCTTCATTGACCTGATTTATTATTTCCCGATACTCTCCATATTTTCCATATGGCCCGACATTTACCAGAAAAGTCTGTTCCAGCTTCTCAAGATATTTGAGATATTGAGGAGGTAAGGTCGTTTTCACTTTTTGAAAAAATGATTCTATGGAATCATAAAAAACGGTTTCTTTTAAAAATTTCAACATGTCTCTGCTAAAATACAGGGCAACAAGCTCTGTCAGGCTCACGGGAATCGGAATATTTTTTTTGACCGTATCAAGTAAAGACCAGAGGTTTTTACCATCCAGCCTGTCCGTATAGATAGGAAATCCAGCTACCTGAAGGGCTTCAAGGTCGCGATAGACGGTTCTTTGATGGCATTCAATCGCCTGTGAAATCTCCGCTGCTGTTTTCCCTTTTTGTGAAGAGAGCAGCAGGTTTAAAATCTTCCACTGCCTGCCTAGTTGATCGCCTCTTGCCATATTCTCTCCTTTTTTGCAATTAGTATCCGTACATAAACTTTAGGGATCCCTTATAACATTTTTCATTCTGAAACATATTTATATATTTTTTCATCCAATACTATGAACGTAATTCAAAAGCTTTGATAGAAAGAAAAACGTCAGGATTTTTTCCGTACTACTCCCTGGATTACACGAATCCGATTTTCTTTCATATTTAAAACTACATTTTTCATTTTGTCCCTGGCAGTATCGCCCATAACCAGATTAATCCCGGGCTTTCGCTTATGCCCTGTTTTTTTCTTCGGCTGGGAAACAAGTTTTTTATACCATTGCAGGGAAGATTCCGTGACATCTTGCCAATACACTTTTTCCAGTCCTGCGTTTTTCAGCAGTTTTTGAAGTTCTTCTCCATCTACGATAAAATTTATGGATGCATCGCTGGCCCAGGGAACCGGATAAACCGGCGGTGATACAGATCCTGAACAGATTTCATAAAGGATGAAAATACCTTCAGGTTTCAATGCTCGACGAATGTTTTTAAACAATTCAGCCTTATTCTCAATATTCATAGTGGTGTGGAGAGTCCATACAGCATCAAAGGTTTCATTTTCAAAAGGATACTCCATCATATCCCGATGAAGAAACGTGGTTTTGTCATTTACTCCCACGCGGTCTGTCAACATTTTCGCAGTGTGAATATATTCTTCGATAATATCCACCCCTGTCACATTACAGCCATATTCGGCTGCCAGGGTTCGAGCCGGGCCTCCCACGCCGCATCCAAGATCAAGCACCTTCATCCCCGGCTTCAATCCGGCCAGTTCAGCAAGTTCCCTGGTAGCTGCACGTCCCCGTATATGAAACTCATCTAACGGTGCTGTGTCATCGTGAGAAATCTGGTTCATGCCTGCACGTTCATAAGCGGCAGTTATTGTTTCTTCCAGATTTGCCTGCCGATAATGTTCGATAATCAATTTTTGATGTGTTTTCATGTTTTCGCTCTTCCGATCCATGTCATTTTTTTATCCAGTTCGCTTTCAAATTATTCGTTTTCATAACAGAAAATTGGTATAAAGACAATCAAATTGATAAACTCCCATGACCTTATGGTCACAACGAACAATGAAAGCTTTGAACCCTGATTAAAAGGATTAAATGATTTCCTGATTTTGTAATCATGTAATCCTTCAATCCTTGCAATACGGTTCAGAGGTTTTTGAGTCAAGCCTTGAATGGCTAAATGATAAACCCATTCAAAACATTTTGAAATAACAGCATCTCAGTAAACTTTCATATAAAGCTAAAATGAACGATACAAATATTCGCCAGATAAAGAGCCTGCGAAAGAATAAAGGAAGTCAAAAATGAAACGCTGCCACCCGTTATTCCAAATTTCTTGGTTCATTCATCTATTGATTTCATCCTGATAATTTGATATAAATATTTAAATGCATCGGGATTACCGGATAAATTTGAAACAAGAGTACACAGGGAGCTATAACCATGATCGAATGGCACAGGTTACTCGGACTCATTCTCATAGATTTTTTTACTGATTCCTCTTATGATGTCAGTCTCGAAAAAGATTTGTCCATCAAACAGCAAATGCTTGATGTGTTAATCATTGAACAAAAGAAAGGACCGAAACCCCAAAAATTGCCAGATGGTCTTGACAATTTAGCTGCTCACAACCTGATAACATACAAATCCCATCAACAGTCCATGAATGCCTGGTCATTCAATGAACTGATCGGACATTTTGTCAACTATCGGAAACAGGCCAGCCCATCTTTTGATAATCTGCTTCCAATCGAAGATTTTCAATTGTATGCCATCAGCACTCGGTATCCGAAAAAGCTTATGGAGAAATATGATTTCAAATCCGTGAGCGATGGGGTGTTTGAAATAGAGTGGGGAAGCCAGATAATCCGTTTGATTGTTCTCAGCCGGATTCCTGCAAAGAAAGAAAACGCCATATGGCAGATGTTCAGTGCAAAACCGGAAAAGGTGAAAGACGGGGCTTCGCAATATCACTGGCAAACATCGAACACGAGTTCTGTAGTCAATGACCTTTTTCAAAAATATAACTTAGAGGGGGTTACCATGCCTTATACAGTCGAAGATTATCAAAGAGATCGTGCATTGGAGCAAGCGAGAAAATTACCGCCAGAAGATCTAAGAAAACTATTTTCACCAAAGGATTTAAGCAAGGTGTTTTCGCCAGAGGATTTGAGAAAAATGCTTTCACCAAAGGACTTACGAAAGGTATTTTCGCCAAAGGATTTGAAAGAGGGACTTTCACCGGAGGATTTCTTTGAAATTTTCTCCCCAAACGATATTTTGAAAGGAATTTCCAAAGATGACTTGATAAAATTTATGAAAGATCCATTATCAGACTTGAAATGCGAAGAGATTGACATAGCGAAGAAAAAATAAATTTGCCATTTCTTGTCTTGAGGCGGTGTGAAATAGAAATAACATTGAGGGGATTACCACGCCTTATGAAATCGATAAATCCCATTTTCCGCCCACGCCAGCAGAATTAATATCCGGATTGAGCGATGCATTCAATAAGATGACCAAAAAAATCTGGGGCTTGATTTTTGCAAAAGATTCTGATTTACCATAATGCCTATGGATAAAGACAATAAAAAAACAATAGCGGTTTACGACTTTGACCTGACCATAGTAGCCAGGGATTCAGCTTCCTGCCTGTTCAGGCATCTCATCTTTAAAAACAAATTCAGAATGCTTTTAGCTTCAGGGCTTTTACCTTTTGGCCTCCCCTTTCTTTTCATGGGAAATTTCAGGAGAATCGGTCTTTCGATTTTTTTGTGGGGAGGTACTGTCGGGATGAAGCAGGATGAAATCGATGCTGTTTTCAGAGATTTCCCCCAAATTTATTTTTCAACCGAGTCAGGTGGTAAGGTTTATGAACAGGCCATTGAATCGATTGAGGAACACAAACGTGCGGGTCGAAAAATCCTGGTGATTTCAGCATCACCCGGTGTCATGGTTGACCAACTCGTAAAATTCATATTTTCGGATGATATACCGGTGATTGGCTCGGAATTGAAAAAATTTTTTGGAGGTATGATATACGCATCCTATTGCAAGAGAGAAAAAAAAGTGGTTGCGGCAAAAGCTCATGGATGGCCTGTCGATAATTGGCAATATGGTTATACAGACTGTGCATCCGATATTCCGATGCTTGCCGAATGCGAGTTTAAATATTTTATCAACCCTGAAGCAAAGACTCTTAAAAAAGCACAGGAGGCTTTCGGCTCCGGATTCAGCGTACTATCCTGGAACCCGGTTCATAAGGATTTATAAAGGAGATTGAAAATGAAAGAGACTTTGAAACCCGGACTGACATTTGAGTATTCCTACAAGGTTCCTGAAAACAAGACCGTACCCCATCTTTTCCCTGAAATTCCCGAAGGCAGAGTAATGCCCGAAGTATTTGCCACAGGATATCTGGTCGGCCTGATCGAATTTGCATGCATCGATTTCATCAATCCCCATATTGAATGGCCGGAGGAACAGACAGTTGGAATCGCAGTCGATATAAATCACACGGCTGCAACACCCCCAGGATTTATGGTGACAATCAAAGGAACACTTGAAAAAGTGGAAGGCCGCAAGCTGACATTCTCCATTGAAGCTTTTGATGGCGTGGATAAAATATCCAGAGGCTTCCATGAACGTTTCGTGATTGAGGCGGATAAATTCAAGGCGGCTGTTGCAAAAAAAACATCAAACAGCAAAGATTGATTGGGCCAGAGAATAAGCCCTGATTTTTATATTCTTTAAAAAAAGGATTGTTTCCAATGTCTGATTCAAAACAATATTCATCAAAAGATCTGACAGCCTGTTGTGGCTATTACTGTGGTGACTGCTACAGGTTTCAAAACAAAATCATGACACTGGCAGGTAAACTAGCCCGTGAAATCGAAAATTCGGAATTCGATCAATATGTCCGTATGAAGCACAAAATTACTGCTGGCAACATCCACGACATTTCCAGTTACGATCAATTCAAAACGTTTTTGTCCGTTATAGAAAACATAACCCGGCAGGAATGCAAAACCCCTTGCCGGGCTGGAAGTGACGGATGTGAGGGTGCATGCCCGGTAAAAATATGTGTTGCAGGCAGAGAGCTTGAAGGATGCTGGGAATGTGATGAGTTTGAATCATGCGTTAAGGCAGATTTTCTTAAACCCATATGGGGAAAAGCTTTATCTCAGAACATAAAGCAGATAAAAAAGCACGGCATAGATAGCTGGATACCTTTTCGAGGAAAACCATATGCCTGGTTGTAAATTTACAACCAGACCTAAGGGCAGCAGGATCACAATTATCAATTTTCTGATATTTGTCGGACTTCTATCCTTGTTCTGCCAGGGGTGTTTCGACAATATCAGGTCCGGGCTGAAAAACGGTGATATCATTTTTCAGACATCGAAATCATCACAAAGCAGGGCTATCCGTATAGCGACCCGTTCGAAATACAGCCACATGGGTATCGTATATATTGTAAGCGGCAATCCCTTTGTGTTCGAAGCAGTTCAGCCCGTGAAGCTGACTCCCCTGGATAAATGGATTCAAAGAGGAGAAAACGGCCATTTTGTAGTGAAGCGTCTTAAAAATGCAGATCGGCTTTTAACAGCCGGAACACTTACAAAAATGAAGAAAATCGGCCAGGCATATAAAGGTAAGGATTACGATCTTTTTTTCGAATGGTCGGATACCCGTATGTATTGTTCCGAACTTGTATGGAAAATATATAAAAAAACTCTTGGCATTGAGATAGGCAAATTGCAGAAATTATCGGATTTCGATCTTGATCATGTAGAAGTCAGGGCCAAGCTTGATCAAAGGTTCAAGACTCAAATTCCGGTCAATGAGCCAGTGATATCACCTGCCCGGATGTTTCAATCTGATCTTTTATCAACCGTATATTCAAATTAATCAGGCAATAATATAACTATCATCCTTTCTTATGTTCCGAAATAACTTGATTTCAAATTAAAAAGAGATTATACAACTGCCAAATCAACGCACGGTTTAAATAAATCGTGCCGGTTTCGCTCTTAAAGGAAATACCATTTGTCAAAGTGGCACAGCCTGAAAGTGTTTGGAACCGCAAGAATTATTAACTGAAGGAGGGAAGTCACGATGGCTGATGGTATTGTTAAATGGTTTAGTAACCAGAAAGGCTTTGGATTCATTGAGCAGGAAGACGGGCCAGATGTTTTTGTACATCATTCAGGAATTGATGGTTCGGGTTTCAAGTCTCTTGAAGAAGGAGACAGGGTATCGTTTGATATTGAGCAGGGACAAAAAGGGCCTGCTGCGGTGAATGTCAAAGTCGTTTAATATAAAATACAACCATAAAAGGGTATGTCTGCCAATCGGTGATATGCCCTTTTTGTAAAAATCTTTTTTGTGTAATCATGAAGTCTATAGCAACCTTGTGTTCTTATGAAAGGAAAACAAATGGATGACTGTATCTTCTGCAAAATCGTTAAAGGAGAAATTCCCAGCATAAAAGTGTATGAAGATGAGCGGGTTTTTGCCTTTGAAGACATAAATCCCATCTCTGATGGTCATACGCTTATAATTCCCAAGGCCCATGCAGAAAACATATGGGAAATATCAGAAGAAGATCTTGCTGCGATTCACATAGCATCAAAAAAAATAGCTGTTGCAATCAAAAAGGCCATAAACCCGGACGGCATTGCATGTCTCCAGCTCAATGGCAGAGCCGTGAATCAGGTAGTCATGCATTACCATTTTCACCTGATCCCCCGACTTCCGGGCGGCCCCGAACTTATGATGACGGACTGGGAACTCAAACCAGGGGATATGGAAAAAATAAAACAAATCGGTGAAAAAATTTCATCTGGTATTGAATAAACCAGCATCAATCATATTGTCGATCAGCCAGCCTCTTGTTTTTGAGATGTCCGCCCACACGATATAGTACCTGTGCAAAAATTCCATGACATTTTTTCGCAGGGAGTTAGGGAGCCTTTCGATATCCTTTGACAGGATAAGGGCGAGTTTGAAACCCCGCCCTCCATATTTCAGATGATCACTCCTGTATTTTGTTAAGCCATATTCTGGCTGTCTGGAATAATCAGACCTGCTTCAATACATCTATCATAGTATAAATTCGCGCGTCAGCCCCTGTCCGTATCTTTTCAGCAAGATAGTTTACAGCATCCAACGTACCTCTTACATATACATCCCGGCCGTTCACATTATGATCGAACCGAAATTTTACGGTATTGTCATCGGAAACCAGTGAATATGTGTGCCAGGCATGGCCATTTAAAAATTCGGTGGGAATCTGCCATTTCTGCTGCTGAACTTCCGGGTTTCTTTCCTGTATTATATCGGACTGACTGAACTGGGTAAGCCCTAAATCATTGAAATACCCGGCCATAGCTTTTGCAGTTCCAGAAGTATCAGCTTTGCCCTGCTGATGACTTTCTTCAATTGTCAGAGAATATCCATCGAACAAACCAGGGAATGTGTCAGCAGCCCATTCCATCATGGCCTGAAATCCCACTATCTGCTTTGCCATATTCGGGGCTATCACAGAGTAAAGATCGTACGATGAGACCATCTTTTCCAGCTTATCCCGATCTGAGCCTGTGGTACCCATGACAAATGGCATCATATTTTTGCAGTAAAATTCGGCATTTTCAAGTACAGCCAGAGGATGGGTGTAATCTATGCTGATAAATTCAGGGTTTATTGCTTTTATCTTTTTTATTTCATCATCTTTTTTTTTCGGAGAAATCAGACTGACATTCATATTGCTGACCCTGCATTCAAGATCGTTTATCTCAGGACCAGTAAGACTATAGGGCAGAATTTCAAAGCGTTTGTCTTCTGCTGCCATTGTTGCCACCCGGACAGCCATATTACCGGGCATACCGTTGATCATGATTTTCACTCTGTTCATATTCAATCCTTTCTTTTTTTGTACAGCTATTTTTTCAGAAGATTTTCGGAGGAAAATCCAACACAATTTTATGATTTTTTTTGCATCTATGTCTACAAGAATTCCAGTAAACATATTCACCCTTTAACATCTTTTGCATCCAAGAGATCACTGCCTCCAAGTGAGGGATGAAGGAGAACAATACAAGCAAATTTAAGGTATTTATTCGAAAATCAGTCAGTGATGATCAATAACAAACCTTCTTGAGACCAGCCCTTTCGATCCTTTGAGCAATTGAGCGCGTACTTTCGATATCCTGCCCCCGTCTGTTGTCATAATACTGGTATCCGAATTTAAAAACATACCTTTTATCGATAGTTGTTTAAAAATTCCCCGAACCTTATTTCCTGATGCTTCCACACGATATCCGCCTGAAGGTTCTTGAAATTTTTTGGCAGGATCGCTGGGGGCTACAACTTTATTCAGGCACACATCGGTCAAATTATAGAGCAGATGTTCTATATCTGGCCTTGGTGTACGGCTGGCAAAAATAAAAATTTCCTCTTTACCTGTACGATCATCAAGTTGATATGGGGTATCTCCCTGTGGAAACCGGAAAGTCTGTCCAGCCGGAATCGGATTATCTGCAAATCCTTTGGGACACTGGTTCGGAAAAAGAGCTGTTCCATTGCCTCTGGAGTCAAAATCAGCCATATAGATATATGCTGTTTCCGTAGGTTCTATATATATCGTAAACCCCTGGAAAGATTTCATGGAAAATTGATTTGATCTGCTGTAATCGACAGTTCCTTGATCTGTTTGAGCATAAATGCCAGAATAAATTTTAAAATCCGACTCATTATGCCACCCGACTTCCACGTCTATATTGTTCATATTCAGATAGCATCTGCTCGATAAAATCCCTTCGTTGGTACGAGTATCTACTCCCTTTATGAGAACTTCTATAACCTTCTCATTTTCCATTTTATATAATTTTCCGGTAATCAGGCATTGGGCATTAAGAATTTCTGATTTTTCTTTCTGTGAATCAGACTCATCATTTTTTACCGGCTTCCAGTATTTTTTCAATTCCTCATAGGTTTCATATGTCTGGGAGCATTTCAGATTATTGGCTATATGATCTTCCAGTTGTTGACACAATTTGTTTCGCGTTCCATCAGCAGTCTTGAAAAAAGTCACAAGTACAGATGGTTTTCCTCTGTTTAGCCACTGATCATACAATTCCTGCCCCATAAATTCTCCGGCAGCCCTCACAGATGGCTGTTTCAGTATAGCCTGACTTTTCATGCGGGAATCATATTCCTGCTCTGCATCGGAAACAGGCTCTTGATTGTATTTTCGCTGAAAATCCTTTGCCCATTCCGGTTCCTGAATTCCTTCTACGCATCCTGAGACAATAGAAATGACTGCCATTATATACAGCCATAAAAACTTTCGATTTTTTTTCTTCATTGTTATCTCCTTATAAAATTTTCAACAATAAACTATCAATCCGGCATCCTTATTTCAAGCTGGAAACAAGCATATGTTATATTTTCGAAATAAAAAAGCCCTGTCTCAAATGAGACAGGGCTTTTTAAAATAACCGCTTTTGAAACGAACTTCGAATTTGTCGCTATTCAGCTTCTTTTTTCACTTCAAGTTCAGGCTCAGATTTAGTTTCTGCTTCAGGTGCCGCTTCAACTTCTTTTTCAGCAAGAGTTCCAGATTCATCTTCAGGTGTCGTTTCTGCCGCGGAGTCTGCCGATTTTTCTGCTGCTTCGGTTGCTGCAGCTTTTACTTCTTCAGATAGACTTTCGTCTTGTTTTGTCTTTTTCTTTGGCGTAATATCTTTGGCATTCACAAGTTCGATCATAGAAACCGGTGCTGCGTCTCCCGGACGATGACCAAGCTTAATAATTCTTGTATAACCGCCTTTGATCTTCCCATATCGTTCAGGCGCTTCTTCAAAAAGCTTATGTACAACATTTTTTTCCCGTACAATAGCAAGAGCCTGACGCCTGGCGTGCAGATCCCCTCTTTTTGCAAGGGTGATCAGATGGTCTGCCCAGCCTCTCAGGGCTTTTGCTTTGGGATTGGTTGTACGAATTCTTTCATATTTAAATAAGGATGTCACCATGTTTCTGAACATGGCCTTCCTGTGACTGCTTGTTCTGCCCAGCTTCACACCGGCTTTTCTGTGTCTCATGGCTTTACTCTCCTTCCTCTCTGTCTTCTTCAGGCGGCACAAATCCCTCTAATTTCATCCCGAGAGAAAGGCCCATATCGCTCAAGACGTCCTTTATTTCATTCAAGGACTTCCTGCCAAAATTCTTTGTTTTAAGCATTTCAGCCTCAGTCCTGTTGACTAGCTGATAGATCTTCAAGATATCTGCGTTCTTGAGACAGTTGGCACTCCGGACAGAAAGTTCGAGTTCTTCCACGCTTCGATACAGATGTTCATTGAATTTCGGTTTCTGGTCTTCTTCGGCCTTTTTCTCCGGCTCCGGCTCAAGGTCTTCATCAAAATTGATGAAAATGGTCATCTGTTCTTTTAAAATCTTTGCAGCATATGCTACAGCGTCTTCAGGCCCTAAGCTTCCGTCTGTCCATACTTCCAAAGTCAGTTTGTCATAGTCGGTCTTCTGACCCACACGAGCGTTTCCGACCGTATATTTGACACGTTTTATTGGAGAAAAAACCGAATCAATGGGAATAGTCCCTACAGCATCGTTTTCGTCC
The DNA here is from genome assembly GCA_030377965.1 of Desulfobacterales bacterium HSG16. GTDB lineage: Bacteria > Desulfobacterota > Desulfobacteria > Desulfobacterales > HSG16 > JAUCGE01. Next base: position 30,568 of record JAUCGE010000003.1, on the reverse strand, counting down.
TTGTTCGCTTCGGACAAGGCATACCCTTTTCCGACTTTCACGGTCATGGACATATTCAGTTTTGCATCCGCGGACAAAGTGGCTATGCGCTGGGAAGGGTTTAAAACTTCAGCCTTTCCATCACCACTTATAATATCCGCTGCCGTTACAACTCGTTCTCCGCTGGTTTCGATGTGAACTGTTCTTGGCTCCGCATCGTCCACCTTGAAACGAACCTCTTTCAGATTCAGAATAATTTCGGTAACATCTTCTATCACCCCGGGAATCACGCTGAATTCGTGCATGACTCCTTCAATTTTCACAGACACTATGCCCGTACCGTACAGGGAAGAAAGGATGATACGTCGAAGGGAATTTCCTATGGTGATACCGAATCCCCTCTCCAGAGGCTCGCAAACGAACTTGCCGTAGCCGGGCTTGCCGCCGATCTGTTTGAAACTGGCCTGGACTCGTTCCGGGCGGATCATTTCCTGCCAGTTCATATACATGAGTTCATTTGTCGATGACATTATGACAACTCCAGATTATTTGCAAAAGATCGCTGAATACCATTTTACGGTCATTCATAAACAGATTCGATGGTTGATAAATTCTGTAACGCAGCAGCGATCTTTTTTCGTTACTTGGAGTAAAGCTCCACGATCAATTGTTCCTGCATCGGCATAGTCAGATCTTCGCGAACCGGAACTGCCGTAACAGATCCTTTCAGATTTTCCTTATCCAGATCGATCCACTGAGGCACACCCCGACGCACTACCGCATCAAGAGAGTCTTGAATGGATTGAATTTTTCGGCTTTTCTCCCGCAATTCTATCACATCTCCGACTTTTACTATGTAGGAGGGAATATTCACCTTTTTTCCGTTGATCAGGAAATGGCCGTGTCTTACATAGTGACGCCCCTGAGTTCTGGAATTTACAAAACCGCAACGATATACGACATTGTCCAGCCGAGTTTCGAGCATTACCAGCAGATTACTTCCGGTGATTCCCTTTTTTCGGTCGGCTCTTGCAAAAAACAGCCTGAACTGTTTTTCTGAAAGACCGTACATGCGTTTGACTTTCTGCTTTTCTCTGAGCTGAATCCCGTAGTCAGATATTTTTCCTCGACGGCGCTGACCGTGCTGTCCCGGGGGATAGCTTCGACGATCAAAGGCGCATTTGTCGGAATAGCACCGATCACCTTTTAAAAACATCTTCAGATTTTCACGTCGGCAGAGCCGGCAGACAGAACCTATATAACGTGCCAACTTGTTCCTCCTTGTTGGATAATTTTTTTATCTCTTTTTTTATACCCTGCGTCTTTTAGGCGGCCTGCATCCATTATGGGGAATTGGAGTGACGTCTCTGATCATCAGGATATTGAATCCCGAAGCTTGCAGGGACCGTAACGCAGATTCTCTCCCTGCACCCGGACCTTTGACATAGACTTCCACATTTTTCATCCCATGTTCCTGGGCTTTTTTAGCCGCATCTTCGGCTGCTAGCTGGGCAGCGAAAGGCGTACTCTTTCTCGATCCTTTGAAACCCTGAACACCGGCGCTTGACCATGAGACGATGTTTCCGCCAGGGTCTGTAATAGTCACTATCGTATTATTAAACGTTGATTGAATATGGACGACACCGGTCGAAATATTCTTTTTTTCCTTTTTTTTGGTACGAGTTCTCTTAGCCATGTATTAGTATTCCTGTCATAATTTTATTTTACTTTTTCTTGGTGGCTGCGCCCTTTTTCTTTACGGCTGCCCGTTTAGGCCCTTTTCGGGTTCGGGCATTCGTACACGTTCGCTGTCCCCTGACAGGCAATCCTCTCCTGTGCCTCAAGCCCCTGTAACATCCAAGATCCATCAAGCGTTTGATATTCATGGAAACTTCTGTGCGAAGCTCCCCTTCAACCTTGTACTCGCTGTCGATCACTTTGCGGATCGCATTGATTTGAGCTTGTGTCAGGTCGTCTGTCTTGATCTCAAGACCGATATCCAGTTTTTCCAATATGGTTCTGGATGAAGTTCGGCCGATTCCGTAAATATAGGTCAGCCCAATATCAATCCGCTTACGCTTCGGTAAATCTACGCCCGCAATACGTGCCAAGGTTTATCCTCCTTTATCCCTGCCTCTGTTTGTGCCTTTTGTTTTCGCAGATAATCCTCACAACACCTTTTCTCCGGATTACCTTGCATTTGCTGCATATCTTTTTTACAGACGCCCTTACTTTCATCGAAATACTCCTTTATAAAAAAATGAAATAATAGCCATCTATGCGTCCTGACAATCGTCTATTTTGATCTGTAAGTGATACGGCCTCTTGAAAGATCATATGGTGAAAGCTCGACAGTAACCGTATCTCCGGGTAATATCTTGATAAAATGCATACGCATCTTGCCTGATATGTGGGCAAGAATCTGATGCTTATTTTCCAGTTCAACCTTAAACATGGCATTTGGCAGAGTTTCTATAACCTTGCCTTGTACCTTTATCGCTTCCTCTTTTGCCATATGTGTCATCCCTCCGTTTGTAAAATTATCGACTGCTGCACGTACCGTTTATTTTGATGATATATATCTTTTCTAGCGTCGGCCCTTCATCTTTCCGCCGCCTTTTTTAAGAAAACCTTCATAATGACGTGTCAGCATATGCGATTCCATCTGGGCGACCGTATCTATGGCAACGCCGACCACGATCAGCAGCGCAGTGCCTCCAAAGTAAAAAGGAACATTAAACTTTGTCATTAAAATCGAGGGTAAAACACAAACTGCGGATACATAGATTGCGCCTCCTAATGTAATTCTGTTCAATACCCGATCTATATAATCGGCTGTGCGCTTGCCCGGACGAATTCCGGGAATGTAACCGCCTTGTTTTTTCATATTGTCAGCAACATCAGCGGAGTTGAAAGTTACGGCAGTATAAAAATAGCAGAAAAAGAATATAAATGCTATATATGTCAACTCGTAGGCGATCTTGCCCGGCATCATGGCTGCTGCAAAATTTTGCACCCAGTCAACCTTGATAAAGTTAGCAAGTGTCGCAGGAAACATTATCACTGATGAAGCAAAGATAGGCGGTATAACTCCAGATGTATTTATTTTCAAAGGCAGATGAGTGTTCTGGCCTCCGTACATCCTTCGTCCTACCACACGCTTTGCGTATTGTACGGATATTCGTCTCTGCCCGGTCTCTACAAAAACGATGACGGCTACAGTACCAACCATAGCAATAACCAGCAACAATATAAAGAAAATGCCCATTTCACCTGTTGACATAAGGCGTATGGTATTGGCTATGGCCGCTGGCATTCTTGCTACAATACCAGCGAATATGATCAGAGAAATGCCGTTTCCTATTCCTCGTTCTGTTATCTGCTCACCCAGCCACATTATAAAAGCTGTTCCTGCGGTCAGAGTTAAGACTGTCATAAACCTGAACTGCCATCCCGGATCTATGACAATGGCAGCACCTCCAGGTGATGTCATGTTTTCAAGTCCGATGCTTATTGCAAGTCCCTGTATAACGCTTAAAACGACCGTTCCGTATCTTGTATATTGAGTGATTTTCTTGCGTCCCTGTTCGCCTTCTTTTGAAAGCCTTTCCAGGTGCGGAGACACAACTGTCAGCAATTGAAGGATAATAGAAGCGCTGATATAGGGCATTATACCCAGGGCAAAAACGGACAGTTGTTCCATCGCTCCGCCCGAAAACATATTGACCACATCGAGCAGTGTTCCCTTTGCTGCATCGAAAATTGATCTTAAAGCAGCGCCGTCAATTCCGGGAGTCGGAACATTAACACCGACCCGGTAAACAGCCAGAAGCGCGAATGTCAACAAAATCCTTCGCTTCAGTTCGGGAATTTTGAATATGTTTTGAAACCCACCAACCATTTTACGCCCCTTTTTCTATTCCTGATTCGCTGTATCTGGTTTTGCTGTATCTGGCTGTGCAACATCGGATTTTACAGCATCGGATTTTACAGTATCCGGTTCGATGATGTTTCCGCCGGCAGCTTCTATTTTATTACGCGCTCCTTTGCTTATTCTGTCCAGTTTTATGGTCAGGGGAACGGATATTTCACCATTTCCAAGCAATTTGACGCCATCTCTTTTTCCTCTTACTTTGCCGATTCGAACCAGAGCCGCTTCATCAACTATCTGATCTTGTTCGAAACAAGCCAGATCACCAGTGTTGACAATAGCAAATTCTTTTTTGAATATATTTGTAAAGCCCCGTTTTGGCAGACGGCGGTGAATAGGCATCTGTCCGCCTTCGAATCCAGGTCTTACGCCACCGCCGGAACGGCTCCTATGACCTTTTGTACCTCTGCCCGCAGTTTTGCCGCTTCCTGAGCCAACACCTCGTCCCAGACGTTTTCTATTCTTCCGCGATCCCGCAGATGGTGACAATTCATGCAGTTTCATCGTTTTTCTCCTCAGCCTTCACAAGATGAGATACTTTATTTATCATCCCCCGAATCGCAGGGGTATCTTCTAAAACCACAGTTTTATTCATTTTTGTCAGGCCCATTCCGCGCAATACCTTGCGATGTTTTTCTGGACGGCCTATCATGCTCCTGACGAGCTTTACTTTCAACATCTTCTGGTCACCTTCTCCTTGCAAAGGGAATAATTTTATAGATCTTCGACCTTTATTCCCCGTCTGGCGGCGATTTGCTCGCGACTTTCCAGACGTGTGAGTCCTTCCAGAGTCGCTTTTACCACATTGTGAGGGTTATGCGTTCCGAGGCACTTGGTCAGGATATTCTGAACCCCTGCTGCTTCGAGTACAGCGCGTACAGCACCTCCGGCAATCACACCGGTTCCTTCTGACGCTGGCTTCAATAAAACCCTTCCTGCGCCAAATTTTCCGATAACTTCAAAAGGAATGGTTCCGTTGGTCAGTGGAACGCTGGTCATCGTTTTCTTTGCCTTATCAACGCCTTTACGAATCGCTTCGGGAACTTCTCCGGCTTTTCCAAGTCCGAAGCCTACACTTCCTTTCCCGTCACCGACTACGACTATGGCACTGAAGCTGAACCGACGACCGCCTTTTACAACTTTGGCCACACGATTGATATGAACGACCTTGTCGATCAACTGGTTTTCATCTGTTGTATCTTTCCTGAACAAGGGCCTGTCTCCTTGGTCCCTGCCTTTTACCGATCCGTATGTCGGCAAAAACAGGTATTGAGGTAAAAAAATCCGTATTAAAAATCGAGTCCGGCCTTACGCGCCCCTTCTGAAAGAGCTTTTACACGGCCGTGGTACAAAAAACCGTTCCTGTCGAACACTATCTGCTTCACGCCTTTTTCACTGGCGCGTTTTCCAAGCATTCTGCCTACGGCATCCGCTATCCCGATCTTGTTTGAGAGAGCTTTCTCCCCTTCTGGAGTCGGCTGAATCTCGACATTTTTCTCCATGCTGGACGCGCTGGCTATCGTATGACCGCGAGTATCGTCTATCACCTGAGCATAAATATGCACAGCACTTCTGAAGACACTCAATCTTGGCCGTTCGGATGTACCCAAAACGCTTTTTCTAATGCGTTTTTTTCGTTTTATCCACGCCTGTTTTTTTGAATTCATTGTTCCCATTCGTTTTCCTCGATCTATTTCATCACGACTATCTGGTTCATCATGATTATCCGGCTCATCACGACTATTTTGTTCCGGTTTTTCCGGCCTTGCGCTGAACATATTCTTCAGCGTATTTGATCCCTTTCCCTTTATAGGGTTCAGGAGGCCTCAACCGACGAATAGCAGCAGCCGTATGTCCAAGTAACTCCTTATCAATTCCAGACAACTTAACAGCATTGCTTTTGTCGATGCTGACTGAAATGCCTTCTGGAATATCGAAGTTTATCGGATGTGAATAGCCAAGATTGAAAATGACCTGTTTACCACTTACTTCAGCACGGTATCCGATACCGTTAATTTCAAGAACTCTCTCAAATCCATTACTCACGCCGATAACCATGTTATTTATCAGGCTCCGGGTCATACCCTGAAATGCCCTGTCCACACGATTTTCAGATTCTATCTTCACGCAGATCTTTGCATCATCAATGTCAAGATCTACCTTCGGATGTATGGTCCTTGAGAGTGTCCCTTTTTCTCCCTTGACGCTGAACACTCTGTCCTTGTACGTCACACTCGCTTTGCCGGGAATTGGAACCGGTTTCTTGCCTACTCGAGACATTATTCGCTCCTTAGTAATATATTGTTTTGCAGATTATCAATATACCCTGCAAAGCAATTCTCCACCTATGTTTTCTTTCCTGGCCCGCTTGTCCGTCATTATGCCCCTGGAAGTCGATAACACAACCACACCCAGTCCGTTGTAATATGACTGAATATCATTGCCCTTGACATAGACACGTCTGCTGGGTTTGCTGACCCGTTCGATTTTGTAGATGGCATGTGTCTGTTTCTGGTCGTATTTCAGGTAGACTCGTAATATCCCCTGTTTTCCGTCCTTGGTGAACTTATAGTTCTTTATGTAGCCTTCTTGTTTTAATACCTTTGCCAACTCTATCTTCAGATTCGATCCGGGAATATCAGTACTCTTGAATTTAGCTTTTCCCGCGTTTCTGATTCGTGTCAGCATGTCCGCAATCGGATCACTCATGCCTTATCTCCAGATATATAATGGATTTATTTAGTTCTGCTTACCAACTCGATTTAATGACACCGGGCAACCGGCCCTGGGAAGCAAGGTTTCTGAAACAGATACGACAAATTCCGAATTTTCTCATGTATCCTCTCGGTCTGCCGCAGATCGGGCAACGATTATATGCCCTGACCTTGAATTTGTGGGGTCTGCTAGCCTTCGTTCTCAGCGATTGTTTGGCCAAGTTTCGTCCTCCTTAGTTTCTGAACGGCATACCCAGCAATTTAAGCAGTTCCCTGCCTTCTTCATCTGTTTTAGCCGTAGTAACGATGGATATATTCAGCCCCTTGACCTTGTCGATCTTGTCATAATCTATCTCCGGAAAGATGATCTGCTCTTTTATTCCAAGGGTATAGTTACCGCGGCCGTCCATTGCCTTTTTGGAAACTCCCCTGAAATCCCGAACACGGGGAAGGGCGATATTTACCAGTTTGTATAAAAAATCATACATCCTTTTGCGTCGAAGCGTCACCCGACATCCTACCGGCATGCCTTCTCTGAGCTTGAACGCGGCAATCGATTTTTTGGCGCGGGTCACCACCGGCTGCTGGCCTGCTATAGTCTTGAGTTCTTCTACAGCAGCATCCATCAACTTCATATTGTGAATCGCCTCTCCTAAGCCGACATTCAGCACGACCTTCTCAATCTTAGGCACCTGCATCCGGTTTTTATAACCGAATTTTTCCATCAGCTTTGGAGCGATTTCTTCTTCATAATGGGTTTTTAACTGTGACATGATTTATCTTGCACTCCCGACCCTGAAGTTATCATATTATTTCATCACACTTCCTGCACATACGCACTTTTTTTCCATCCTCAAGCCGCAGCATCTTAACGCGTACCGGAGACATGCATTTATCGCACATCAGCATGACATTGGACAGGTGGATCGGCATCTCTTTTTCGATAATCCCGCCCTGTCGATTCTGGGCATTAGGACGAACATGACATTTAGCCATATTGATATTTTCGACCAGGACACGGTTACCGTTTTTGAAAACTCTCAGCACCTTGCCGACCTTATCATTATCCTTACCAGCGATTATCTTGACCTTATCTTCTTTTTTAATACGAGTTTTGATTTTATCAATCATCATAACTTTTTCTCCACAGAACGACCCACCTTATCTCAAGGAAACAGGAAGATTCTTACTTACAGAACCTCCGGCGCCAAGGAAATAATTTTCATAAAGCGCTTTGCTCTCAACTCCCTTGCGACAGGTCCGAAAATACGGGTTCCAATGGGTTCATTGCTGGCATTTATCAATACCGCTGAATTATCATCAAAGCGAATATAAGATCCGTCAGGCCGTTTGATTTCTTTGCTTGTACGCACCACTACGGCCTTTAACACTTCGCCTTTTTTAACCTTGGCATTGGGTATGGCTTCCTTGACAGATACAACGATGATATCGCCGATGCTGGCATAACGCCTTCTGGACCCTCCAAGGACTTTTATGCAATATAAAACTTTTGCCCCTGAATTGTCTGCTACTGTCAACCTGGTTTCTGTCTGTATCATCTTTTATTTCCTTATTGTCAAACCGCTTTTGCCACAACCCTGCTCACACGCCATCTTTTCATTTTGCTGATGGGGCGGGATTCGGTAATAAGCACCTTGTCGCCAATATTGCACACATTGCCTTCATCATGTGCCGCGAACTTTGCGCGCCTTTTAACATATTTGTGGTAAAATTGATGTTTGACCAGTCTTTCAACCAGAACGACAGCGGTTTTATCCATCTTGTCACTGACCACCACCCCGGTCAACTGTCTTTTTATTCCTCGCTTTTTCATGGCAGTTACTTTTATTCTCTCTAATTGTTACCGGCAACTTCCCTGATGATTGTCTTGACCCTTGCCAAATCATGCTTGGTCTGCTTCAATTTCTGCGTGTTTTCCAATTGTCCAGCTCCATGCTGAAATCGCAGATTGAAAAGCTCTTCTTTGAGTTCGATGACTTTACGTGCAGATTCTTCTACAGTCATCTCTCTGATTTCGCTCGCATTCATCAGATATCACTCCTCTCAATAAACCTTGTCTTGATTGGCAGTTTATGTGATGCCAGACGAAGCGCTTCCTTCGCCATTTCCTTTGAGACACCTTCCATCTCATAGAGGATTTTTCCGGGCCGAATAACCGCTACCCAACCCTCTGGAGCGCCTTTTCCTTTACCCATCCTGACTTCTGCCGGTTTTTTGCTTATTGGTTTATCCGGAAAAATTCTGATCCACATTTTTCCGCCTCTTTTAACATGACGGGTCATGGCGATACGGGCAGCTTCGATCTGCTTGGAAGAAATCCGTCCGCATTCCACGGCCTGAAGTCCGAATTCTCCGAAATTCAGATCACTCCCCCGGTATGCCTTGCCTCTCATTCTCCCGGTCTGCTGTTTTCTAAATTTTACTTTCTTTGGACTGAGCATCTTTAATATTCTCCTATCGCCCGACGCCTGTTAGCCAAGTTTTTCGGTACTGTCTTTTTTCAGTATCTCGCCTTTAAAAATAAAGACCTTGACTCCTACGATACCATATGTCGTGGCAGCTTCGGTAACTCCGTAATCAATGTCGGCACGAAGAGTATGCAACGGCACTCGACCTTCACGGTACCACTCGGTTCTTGCCATTTCAGCTCCGCCGAGGCGGCCTGAACAGATAATTTTGACACCCTTTGCTCCAAATCTCATGGCAGAAGAAACTCCACGTTTCATAGCTCGACGAAACGCTACTCTTCTTACTATCTGGAGTGCCACGTTTTCTGCAACAAGCTGGGCATCAATCTCAGGCTTTCTGACTTCCTGAATATCAATGAGTACCTCATGGGACACAATTTTTTCCAACTCTTTTTTGAGTTGTTCGATCTCAGCCCCTTTTTTTCCTATGACGATACCCGGTCTGGCAGTGTAAATTCTAAGCCGAACACGCTTGGATGAGCGTTCGATTTCTATTTTGGCAATGCCTGCATGAGATAACTTTTTTTTTATATACTTCCGGATATTGTAATCTTCCAGGATATAATCCGGGTAACTCTTACCTGCATACCATCTGGATTCCCATGTTTTTACAATTCCCAATCTCAATCCTATCGGATTTACTTTCTGGCCCAAGCTTTCCCTCCTTGCTTATGCTTCTGCTAAAATAACCGTAATATGAGAGCTTCTTTTCAAAATACGCGTTCCTCTTCCACGCGCCCTGGCTCTGAATCGTTTCAACATGGGCCCCTGGTCCGTGATGATATTGGAAATCACCAGTGAATCCACATCAATATCCGGATGCTGGTCGGCATTCGCTAAAGCTGAACGAACAATCTTTCTCACGATACCGGCCGCCTTCTGCGGCATAAACTTTAACTTGCTTAAACCGATCTCAACCGGTTCCCCTTTTACAGCACCGACCAGTTTGCGGACTTTTTGAGGGGATATACGCACATGCCTTAATACAGCTTTAACCTCCATTGCAGACATTCCTCTTCTAACCGTATATTTTTTGGATAACTATTTCTTCAGTTTGGATTTCTTATCCCCGGCGTGTCCGTAAAAAGTCCGCGTCGGCGAGAATTCACCCAGTTTATGGCCTACCATATTTTCTGTCACGAACACCGGAACAAATTTTTTCCCGTTATGAACAGCAAGGGTAATACCTACCATTTCCGGAAAGATCGTGGATCTCCTCGACCAGGTCTTTATCACCTTGTTACTTCGAGTTTGCTGGGCGATCATGACTTTTTTCATCAGTGCCTGCTCGATATATGGACCTTTTTTCAACGATCTTGGCATAATGTCTCCTGTTTGACACCGGCAAAAATTTCAATTTTTACCGGAAACATACTTAAATATTACTTCTTTTTTCTTATCGTCCGTCTCTTCACGATGTATCGGTCGCTGCTCTTATTCTTTCGTGTTCTGAAACCTTTTGAAGGCATTCCCCACGGAGAACAAGGATGGCGGCCACCCGAAGATCGGCCTTCACCACCGCCCATAGGATGATCCACCGGATTCATGGCAACACCTCTTACATGAGGACGTCTTCCGAGCCATCGTTTCCTGCCAGCCTTGCCAAGAGGTATGTTTTCATGCATGACATTACCTATCTGACCAACTGTCGCCACACATTCTGCAAGAACCATACGTACCTCGCTGGAAGGAAGTTTGACAAGAGCGTATCTTCCTTCCTTGGCCATTAACTGGGCGAATCCACCTGCACTTCTTACAATCTGCCCACCTTTACCGATGCGAAGTTCGATATTGTGAATATGGGTTCCAAGGGGAATATTTTTCAGCGGAAGTGAATTTCCGGGTTTAATATCAGCCTTGGGTCCCGCCTTTACCGTATCTCCAACAGACAAATTCAGCGGCGCAATTATATAACGTTTTTCACCATCGACATAATGCAGAAGTGCAATTCTTGCACTTCTATTGGGATCATATTCTATTGACGCTACCTTTGCGGGTATATCAATTTTATCCCGTTTGAAATCGATGATGCGGTAGTGACGCTTGTGTCCGCCACCGCGATGCCGACATGTGATCCGCCCATTAACATTGCGCCCGCCTGTTTTCCGGTTAGCCCGCAACAGACTTTTTTCCGGTTTCGTACTGGTGATTTCCTCAAATGTGGCATATCCCTGAAACCGTCGTCCTGGCGATGTCGGTTTGATCTTCTTTACTACAGCCATCACATACTCCAGTTATTATTTATAATCGACCTCGTAAAAGACCAATTAAGCATAATCTTTTTAAGCGCCCTCGAAAAAATCGATTCTCTCATCCGGCATAAGCTTGACTATAGCTTTCTTCCAGTCACTTCGCTTTCCCAGTATCTTGCCCCGCCGCTTGACTTTACCCGTAACCTGCATGGTTCGGACACCAGCAACATGAACATTGAAAATTCTTTCGACAGCTTTTTTTATCTCTACCCGATTCGCCTTCCGATCAACCTCAAAAGTGATCTGGTTATGCTCATCTTTTTGAAGCGTTGTCTTTTCAGTGATCAAAGGCTTTTTTATGATATCATAATCTATCATCCAACAAGCCTCCCTTCGATAGCTCCGATAGAAGATTCCACCAGAACGAGATTATTATATTTCAGAATGTCATAAACATTCAAACCGTCCGTTCTGAGTACTTTAACGCGAGGAATATTTCGAGCTGACAATTCCAGATTATCATTCTTTTCATCTGTTATGATCAAAACATTCTCTCTGTTCAAAGCATCAAGCACCCCAATCATATCTTTTGTCTTTATTCTATCCATATCCAGATTATCGACAATTATGAGTGCATCTTCTTTCAGCTTACTGCTCAAAGCCATCTTCAAAGCCAGTTTCCTGACTTTTTTAGGAACTTTATAAGCGTAACTTCTAGGATCGGGACCGAATATAGACCCGCCGCCTCTCAATAATGGAGCTTTAATATCTCCGCGACGCGCCCTGCCAGTTCCTTTCTGTCTGAACAGCTTTTTAGTGCTGCCCCTGACATCGGAACGATGTTTTACAGATGCCGTACCGGATCGTCTGCAAGCCAACTGCATCCTGACAACCTCATGAAGGACATCGGATTTCACAGAAACATCAAAAATCTCATTATTGAGTTCCGTCTGTGAAACTTTTTCTCCATTTTTATTCATTACATCTACAACGGCCATAATTTCCCTCGTCAGCCATGACTCACACAGGCATCTGCAATTCTATTCAGTCACCGAATTTGGATATGATGATCTGTGTTTTATTTTTTCCGTTTATTCAAAGCAACCAGCCCTGATCTCGAACCCGGTACAGCACCTTTAACCATAATCAGGTTTTCTTCGACGCGAATATCCAAAATTTCCAGATTCTTGACGGTCTTTCTCTCATTTCCGTAATGACCGGGCATTTTTTTGCCTTTTATAATCTTGGCAGGCCATGCACTACATCCTACGGAACCCGGAATTCTATGGCTGTGACTACCGTGAGTTTTTCTTCCTCCGGCAAACCCATGGCGTTTCATGACACCTGAAAAACCGCGTCCTTTTGTAGTACCGGTCACATCCACTCGTTCTCCGATTACAAAGTGATCAGCGCAGATCTCCTGCCCCGGACTATAGTCATCAGGATTATCGACCTTAAATTCTTTAAGGTGGGCAAAATATTTACTGCCGCTTTTCTCAAAATGACCTTTCAAGGGTTTTCTGACATGCTTTTCTTTTTTCTCGCCAAATCCCAACTGGAGGGCATCATAGCCGTCAGTTGCCCTGTTTTTGACCTGGGTCACGACACAGGGACCTACCTGCAAAACCGTAGCAGGAACATAACTGCCATCCGGCATAAACAGGCTGGTCATACCAATTTTTTTTCCTATCAATCCTTTACACATGGCGATTACCGTCCCTGTCTACAATTTAATTTCCACATCCACTCCCGGGGAAAGATCAAGCTTCATCAAAGCATCCACGGTCTGTTGTGTAGGTTCCAGTATATCGAGCAGGCGCTTGTGAGTTCTCATCTCGAACTGCTCCCTCGACTTCTTGTCGATATGCGGCGACCGGAGAACACAATATTTATTGATGGTCGTCGGAAGCGGGATCGGACCCACGACTTTTGCGCCGGTTTTATTGGCAGTATCCACAATATCCGTCGACGATTGATCGAGGAGCTTGTGGTCATAAGCCTTGAGCCGAATCCTGATTTTAGTGTTCATCATCATGGCACATATCTCTCTTTATTCTATGATTTCGCTCACTACACCTGCGCCTACTGTACGTCCGCCTTCACGAATGGCAAATCGCAGTTCCTTCTCCATAGCGATAGGTGTGATCAGTGCTCCCACAATGGCCACATTATCACCGGGCATAACCATCTCAACACCATCTTCCAGGGTCAGGATACCGGTCACATCGGTGGTTCTAAAGTAAAACTGAGGACGATATCCGCTGAAAAAAGGTGTATGTCTGCCGCCTTCTTCTTTACTCAGAATATAAACTTCCGCTTTGAATTTAGTATGAGGGTTAATTGTCCCGGGAACTGCTATTACCTGACCACGCTCGACATCTTCACGCTTCGTGCCTCTCAGCAACAACCCTACATTGTCTCCGGCCTGGCCTTCGTCCAGAAGTTTTCTGAACATTTCCACGCCAGTACAGACGGTCTTGGTTGTCGGACGGATACCGACTATTTCTACCGTATCACTTACATGTATGATACCCCGCTCTACACGGCCTGTAACAACTGTGCCACGACCGGAAATGGAAAACACATCTTCTATAGGCATCAGAAAAGGTTTATCCACATCACGTTCAGGTTCGGGTATATAACTGTCAATGGCTTCCATCAACTCAAAAATGCACTTTGCATCATCGGATTCTGGATCATCGTTTTCAAGAGCCTTCAACGCACTTCCCATGACTATGGGAGTGTCATCTCCGGGAAACTCATATTTATCAAGAAGTTCTCTCAATTCGAGTTCGACAAGTTCGATCAACTCTTCATCATCGACCATATCGCACTTGTTGAGGAAAACAACGATCCGGGGAACTCCGACCTGGCGGGCGAGAAGGATATGCTCACGAGTCTGAGGCATAGGTCCATCATCGGCTCCCACCACCAGAATTGCTCCGTCCATCTGAGCAGCACCGGTGATCATATTTTTGATATAATCGGCATGTCCAGGACAATCCACATGAGCGTAATGGCGATTATCAGTTTCATATTCGACATGAGCCGTTGCGATTGTAATTCCACGTTCTTTTTCTTCAGGCGCTTTGTCAATCTGATCGAAGGGAATGAATTCAGCGCGCCCTTTGAGTCCGTTATGTTTCGTTATAGCCGCTGTCAGCGTAGTTTTCCCATGATCAATATGTCCAATGGTGCCTACATTGACATGCGGTTTTGTTCGTTCAAATTTCTGCTTTGCCATGTCCTCTCATCCTCCCCTGAAAAGCGGGTAACGTTTTCGTCTTTCAAAGATCGAACAACCCTGTAAAATAATAAAGCAGGGTTGTCATCAAAAAAGTCTCTATGCTATAAAACAGTATGTGCCATACGGCAACTTCTACCAGCGAAAATGTGCAAATGCCTTATTGGCGTCAGCCATTTTATGGGTATCTTCCTTTTTCTTTACGGAAGCACCCCGATTGTTCGCTGCATCCAGCAACTCTCCAGCCAGTTTTCCGGCCATTCCTTTTTCCGAACGTTTTCTGGAAAAAGCGATCAACCATCGAATCGCAAGAGCCATCTGACGGGAAGAACGAATATCGGTTGGAATCTGATATGTAGATCCACCAACACGTCTCGACTTCACTTCAATCATAGGCTTGACATTTTCCATTGCCTGCTCAAACAATTTCAGCGGTTCATCTTTGGTCTTGCTTTCCATAATATCGAAGGCACCGTAAATCAATGACTCAGCAGTACTCTTCTTACCATCCCGCATGACAGACTTGATAAACTTGGCTACCAGTGTGCTTTTATATTTGGGATCGGGAATAACCAGGCGTTCGGGTACTTCTCTTCTTCTCGGCATACTTTTGCACCATTAAAAACATCGCGGGCCATCAGAAAAATCCGACACCCGCAATAGTTATTATTATGTTATTATTTAGGCTTTTTCGCTCCGTACTTGGACCGACCCCGCCTTCTATCCTCGACTCCAAGGGTATCCAAAGTTCCTCTGACAACATGATATCTGACACCGGGCAAATCTTTTACACGCCCACCTCTTACCAGCACGACCGAATGCTCCTGAAGGTTGTGTCCGATACCGGGAATATATGCGGTAACTTCCACACCGGTAGTTAAACGCACTCTTGCTACTTTCCTTAAAGCGGAATTAGGCTTTTTGGGTGTAGACGTATACACTCTGGTGCATACCCCTCTTTTCTGGGGCGCTCCCTTGAGAGCGGGTGTATTCCCCTTCTTCTTCACCCGTTTTCTTCCTTTTCTCACTAGCTGGTTTATGGTCGGCATCGTATCCTCTTATCTCATTTTGTCCCGTAGTCATTCTGCTGCAAACGCAAAATGAGGATTTATATCCAGTTTAATTTTTTCTGTCAAGGACTTTCTTAATTTTTTCTTAACTTTCTCAATAGGCCAGATCCACATCAATATCATGATATTTCGGAAAACCGGTTCCTGCTGGTACCAACCGCCCCATAATCACATTTTCCTTCAACCCTTTAAGATTATCCACCTTACCACCGATGCTTGCTTCAGTCAGAACCTTAGTGGTTTCCTGAAATGAAGCTGCCGATATAAAGCTGTCTGTACTCAAAGATGCTTTGGTGATTCCCAGGATCAAAGGTTCTGCTACAGCAGGCTCTCCACCGCTTGCAATCACCTCCTGATTCGCTATCTCGAATCGGGTTCGATCCACCTGCTCCTCGGTAATGAAATCAGTATCACCGGAGTTCATCACCTTCACACGCCGCATCATCTGACGCACAATAACCTCAATATGCTTATCATTGATCCGGACACCCTGGAGCCGATAGACTTCCTGAACTTCATCGACAAGATAGCGGGCCAGAGATATCTCTCCTTTGATATTGAGAATATCCTGGGGAACTGCCGATCCTGAAACCAGGGGTTCTCCTGCACGTATATAATCTCCGTCATAGACATTCACATGCTTGCCTCTGGGTATCAGATATTCCTTTTTCTCACCCACATCCACGGGAGTAACCAGAACTTTCTGTTTACCCTTGGTTCCTTTTGCAATGGAAACAAAACCATCAATTGCACTCAGGACAGCAGTTTCTTTTGGCTTTCTCACTTCAAAAAGCTCTGCCACCCTGGGAAGACCACCTGTAATATCCTTTGTTTTTGTGGTGGCTCTCGGAAGTTTTGCAACCACATCACCGGCCTTTACCGAATCACCTTCCTCCACAAGCAGGATCGCATCCACAGGAAGGGTGTATCTGGCCATGCCTCCAGAAATTTTAGCTGTTTTTCCATCTTTGTCCTTGATGGAAATCCGGGGCCTGATTTCAGAAGTTTTCGACTCGATAATAGTTCGGCTCGATTTTCCAGTTACCGGATCAACCTTTTCCTGCAAGGTTTTGCCGAGGGTGATTTCACCGAATTTAACTGTTCCATCGACTTCTGTGATAATCGGAGTTGTGAAAGGGTCCCACCTGGCCAGAAGTTTTCCCTGTTTGACCGGTTCGTTATCTTCCACAAGTATATGAGCGCCATAGATGACCGGAAAACGTTCAAGTTCACGTCCGGCTTCGTTTGCGATAACAAACTCACCTCCCCGACGTGTCATGACCACATATTCCCCTGATTCATTCTTCACCACATTAAGATCTGTGAATTTGATGGTTCCGTCTATTCTTGCCCTGATATCAGCCTGTTCAACCCGCCTGCTGGCAGTTCCGCCGATATGAAAGGTTCGCATGGTCAGCTGTGTTCCCGGTTCTCCGATAGACTGGGCTGAAAGAATTCCCACAGCCTGGCCAATTTCCACCAGCCTTCCGTGTGAGAGATCACGACCATAACACTTTGCACATACGCCGTATTTGGTCTTACATGTCAAAACGGATCTGATCCTGACGCTTGTCAGTCCAGAAGAATCGATTCTTTCCACGATCTGCTCGACGATCTCTTCGCCTTTTTCGACTATGATTTCATCTGTAAAAGGATCAAGTATATCTTCAATGGCGATCCTTCCGAGAATTCTTTCCCCCAGGCGCTGGATGATTTCCCCACCTTCCATCAGCGGTTCCACTTCCATACCGCCCATTGTTCCGCAGTCGTGTTCCATAACCGTACAATCCTGGGCCACGTCAGCAAGACGTCGGGTCAAATATCCGGAGTTAGCTGTTTTAAGTGCTGTATCAGCCAGCCCTTTCCTTGCGCCGTGAGTGGAGATAAAATATTGAAGAACAGAGAGTCCTTCCCTGAAATTGGCTGTGATGGGGGTTTCAATAATTTCCCCTGAAGGCTTGGCCATCAGCCCGCGCATACCAGCTAGCTGGCGCATCTGATCTTTACTTCCTCTGGCACCCGAATCCGCCATCATATAGATAGGATTCAGAGTTCCTGGCGAGTATGGATTTCGTTCTTTCTTACTGGCAAACCCGGCTTTCATGGCATCCATCATCTCGTTTGCCACATCATCTGTCGCCTTTGCCCATATATCAACAACCTTGTTGTATTTTTCGCCCTGAGTAATCAGCCCTTCGGTATATTGTCTGCCGATTTCGGTAACCTGCTGTTCAGCACGATTCAGAATTTCCCACTTGGTTTCGGGTATCAGCATGGCATCAATAGAGATGGACAGCCCCCCGTCAGTGGAATATTTGTATCCGAGATCCTTGAGTTTGTCAGACAGAATCACTGTCGATTTTGCCCCGAGAGTACGATATACGTAATCGACAAGATCTCTCAAGGATTTTTTATTCATTACCTTATTTACAATTTCAAACTTTATCTGAGGGCGCTTTTTTACGATCTTGAAGATATGATAGCCCTTATCTGCTTCAATGATACCACTGATTTCTCCTTCATTGAGGGAAAAAACAGTCTCGACATCCTCATCATCCAAACTGTACACCCGCCTGAATTCATCATTTCTCAGGAGGCCAAGAACTCCGCCTTTAACACGGTCAGGTGCTATGGAATGAGTCTCTATCATCTTGGAAAAGTCAGCGCCTTTTTGAATTGACTTATAAATCTTTCGGGCTTCTTCTTCCTTTTCTACCTTGAGATGGGCTAAAGTCACAAGATTATCTTTGGGAATAATTTCCCAGAGCAAAATTCTGCCCACGGTAGTCTTGACATAGTCACCATCCATCATGACACTTACACCATCATGCAGTTCAAGCTGACCGCTGTCATAAGCTCTTCTGACTTCTTCCACATCAATGAATCTTAAAAGTATGTGGCTGACCGTAGTTGAAATCATTCCTTCGGGCGTTCTTACAGAGACACGGGAAGTCAGATCAAGTTCTCCGTTTTCATATGCTTTGCGAACTTCCGGCCTTAAATCAGCAGAATCAGTTTCTGTTCCGGGTTCGGCATCGAAAACCCGGTCATTTCCTTTGCCGCCGACCACTTCCCTGGTCATGTAATAGGTTCCAAGAACAATGTCCTGGCTTGGGACAATGATTGGTGTACCATTTGCAGGGGAAAGAATATTGTTGCTTGAAAGCATCAATATTCTGGCTTCTATCTGAGATTCAACGGAGAGCGGTATGTGTACAGCCATCTGATCCCCATCAAAATCAGCATTAAAAGCCGTACAGACCAGAGGATGCAGCTGGATAGCTTTTCCTTCTATAAGAGTCGGCTCAAATGCCTGGATACCCAGACGGTGCAGGGTGGGGGCACGATTGAGCATTACAGGATACTCTTTAACCACTTCTTCCAGGGTATCCCATACTTCCGGCGTTTCCTTTTCCACCATTTTTTTGGCACTTTTTACGGTGGAAACCAGCCCCTTTTCCTCAAGCCGATAATATACAAAAGGCTTGAACAGTTCCAGGGCCATTTTTTTAGGCAGACCGCACTGGTGAAGCCTTAAAGTCGGGCCGGTTGTAATGACTGTACGCCCGGAATAATCGACACGTTTACCCAGCAGGTTCTGCCGGAACCGCCCCTGCTTGCCTTTGAGAGTATCGCTCAAAGATTTCAAGGGGCGTTTGTTGGTTCCTGTAATAACGCGACCGTGTCTTCCGTTGTCAAAGAGAACATCAACAGATTCTTGCAGCATCCGTTTTTCGTTTCGGACTATGATATCAGGAGCATTCAGATCAACAAGTCTTTTCAACCTGTTGTTACGGTTAATGACTCTGCGGTACAGATCGTTTAAATCAGAGGTGGCAAACCTGCCTCCTTCAAGAGGAACCAGTGGCCTTAAATCTGGAGGAAGTACTGGAACTACATCCATGATCATCCGCACAGGTTCAATTCCCGAGCGTCTGAACGCATCAACAATCTTCAAACGCTTGGCAAGCTTCTGACGCTTGGCTATGGATTTTGTCTGGCGGATTTCGGTTCTCAACTGGACGTATATGGCCTCAAGGTCCATATCGCTCAAAAGCTCTTTTACAGCTTCAGCGCCTATGCCGGCGGTAAACTTCCCTTCCCCGTATTTTTCTCTGGCATCCAGGTATTTTTCGTCCGACAGCAGATCTCCTCTGCTTAAATCTGTGTCCTTGGGATCAATAACGATATAAGAGTCAAAATAGAGTACCTTCTCCATATTTTTGAGCGTCATATCAAGAAGATTGCCTATTTTGCTCGGAAGACTCTTTAAAAACCAGATATGAGCCACGGGTGCTGCCAGATCAATATGGCCCATCCGTTCGCGCCGAACCTTTGACTGAATGACTTCCACACCGCATTTTTCACAGATAACGCCCCGGTGTTTCATGCGCTTGTATTTACCGCAATTACATTCATAGTCTTTTGTAGGCCCAAAAATTTTGGCGCAGAAAAGACCGTCCCTTTCAGGCTTGAAAGTTCGGTAATTGATTGTTTCCGGTTTTTTTATTTCTCCATGTGACCATTGCCGAACCTGCTCCGATGAGGCAAGAGAAATCTGAACACCGGTATAAAGTTTCGGATTCGTCGGTTTTGCAAAAAAATCGTATAACGTTTCCAAAATTTTATTCCCCCTTCTTTTAAGTGCCTGTACAAAAGTTTTGTTACATTGCAGGGCCAGCACTTTTTATGCAGGCCCTGCGAGAATACAGATATTACAAATTTTTGATCAGGTACTTATTGCTCCCCCTCCAGGAGGGTAATATTGAGTCCCAGGCTCTGCAATTCCTTTGTCAACACCTTAAAAGACTCGGGTATGCCGGGTTCCAGAACATTCTGTCCTTTGACGATCTTTTCATACATACGGGTTCTTCCTGCCATATCATCTGACTTGACCGTCAAAAATTCCTGCAAGGCATGGGCAGATCCGTATGCTTCCATTGCCCAGACCTCCATTTCTCCGAGTCTCTGTCCTCCGAACTGAGCTTTTCCGCCCAAAGGCTGCTGAGTGACGAGAGAATACGGTCCTATGGATCTGGCATGAATTTTGTCATCAACCAGATGATGCAGTTTGAGCATGTACATGGTTCCAACGGTTATCTTTTCTTGAAAAGCCTTACCGGTTTTACCATCGTACAAGGTGGTCTGTCCGGAAGGTTCCACACCGGCTTCTTCCAGAAGTGCCTTGATTTCCGACTCTTTGGCTCCATCGAAGACCGGAGTTGCCATATGAACTCCGTCCTTATAATATCTGGCAAAATCTATCAGTTCTTTTTCATCTGCCGTATTGAAAAATTCTTTATTTGCTTCGGTGATGTTCTGATCCCATTTTTGTACAGAAGCGCTATCTTTGGAATAACTTGAAAATATGCGCGTGAACTTTTCCCTGAGATCGTTGACGGTATTTTCTTCTACCATCTGTTCGAGCTGTTCTCCCAGAACTTTGGCAGCTCTGCCCAGATGAATTTCCAGAATCTGGCCCACGTTCATACGGGAAGGCACACCCAGAGGATTGAGTACCATATCCACTGAGGTTCCGTTCTCGAAATAGGGCATATCTTCCTGGGGCAGAATTCTTGAGACAACACCTTTATTTCCGTGCCTGCCAGCCATCTTATCGCCTACGGACAATTTTCTTTTCATGGCCACATAAATCTTGACCATCTTGATGACCCCTGGTGGCAGATCATCTCCTTTTTCGTACCGGTTTACCTTTCTATCAAAGGTTTTTTTCACCCGTGAACGATTCTCATTGTAAGATTCCAGCATCTCATGAATTTTTTCAGTTCGTTCCGAATCTTCCAGAACGATGCTCTCGAAAGTAGAAATTGAAAGCTGAGAGATGATGGTATCATCGATTTCAAGACCTGCTGGTATGACCACTCTTTTATGCTTCTTCAGTGGAGCGGCACACTTTTGACCTGTCAGCATTTCGACCAGTTGATTTCTGATGACATCTTCAAGAATGATCAACTCATCATCCCGGTCTCTTTCCAGAACAGCGATCTCCTCATCTTCAATGGATCTGGTACGGTCGTCTTTATCTATGCCCCGCCTTGAGAAAACCTTGGCATCTATCACAGTACCTTCAACACCTGGCGGCACTCGCAGAGAAGTATCTTTTACATCACCTGCTTTTTCACCAAAAATAGCCCGGAGCAATTTTTCTTCCGGAGATAACTGGGTTTCCCCTTTTGGAGTAACTTTACCAACAAGAATATCGCTGGATCTGACCTCTGCTCCAAGCCGGACTACCCCGCTGTCATCCAGGTTTCTGAGGGCTTCTTCTCCGACATTGGGAATATCACGAGTGACTTCTTCCTTGCCAAGCTTGGTGTCTCTTGCAATGACTTCGAATTCTTCGATATGTACAGACGTATAAACACCGTCTCTTACAAGCCTTTCGCTGACCAGAATCGAATCCTCGAAATTATAACCGCCCCAGGGCATGAATGCCACTGTCACGTTTTTGCCAAGGGCAAGTTCTCCCTGCTCAGTTGCAGGGCCGTCCGCTATGATATCCCCTGCTTTGACTCTCTGGCCTTTGGAAACAATGGGCCGCTGATTAAAGCAGGTATTCTGGTTCGACCTGATAAATTTGGACAGATTGAAAATAGAGACAGGTTTGGAAGAAAAAACCGATTTCATATCAAAACTATGATAACCCGGTACTTTCAATTTCTGAATACTCTGCGATAAATCATGCTTCAATACGATACGGGATGCTTCCACATCAACAACAACACCGTCTCTGGGTGATACTACAGCAACACCTGAATCTCTTGCAACCACACTCTCAATACCGGTTCCGACCAGAGGAGCCTGGCTTACGATAAGAGGAACTGCCTGTCTCTGCATGTTCGATCCCATCAATGCACGGTTTGCATCATCGTTTTCCAGAAAAGGAATCAGGGAGGCAGAAACACTTACCAACTGGTTCGGAGAGACATCCATCAATTCGATTTCTTCCCTGTCAACCATCATGAATTCACCGGCAACACGGGATGTTACGAGTTGATTTATATATTTTCTATTTTCACCGAGTGGCGCGTTTGCCTGTGCTATGGGATGTTCTTTTTCTTCAAAGGCGCTCAAAAAGCGAACATCGTCACTCAGCGTTGCTTCCTTGACAACGCTGTAAGGTGTCTCAATAAATCCGAAATCATTCACTCTTGCGTAAGTACTTAAAGAGACGATCAGGCCGATATTGGGGCCTTCAGGAGTTTCTATGGGACAGATTCTTCCATAATGTGAAGGATGCACATCCCGAACCTCAAATCCTGCACGTTCTCTTGTCAGACCGCCAGGACCCAGGGCGCTCAGGCGGCGCTTATGGGTAGTTTCAGACAGAGGATTGGTCTGATCCATGAACTGAGACAACTGACTTGTGCCGAAAAATTCTTTTACCACAGCCGAGACCGGCTTGGGGTTGACCAGATCATGGGGCATGAGCGCATCCACTTCCTGAAGGCTCATTCTTTCTTTTATCGCCCGCTCCATACGCACCAGTCCGATTCTATACTGATTTTCCAGCAATTCACCTACTGCACGTACCCGCCTGTTGCCAAGATGATCTATATCATCCACCACGCCCTGAGTATCCTTGAGTACGACCAGAGTTCTGGCTGTCAGAAGAATATCTTCCTTACGCAGAGTTCTGAGCGATACAGGGGTATTGATCCCGAGTCGCAGGTTGATTTTCATACGCCCTACACCTGACAGATCATAATAGGTGGACTTGAAAAACAGGTTGTCGATAAAATCCTGAGCAACTTCTGGAGTTGCAGGATTGCCCGGTCTGAGCCGACGATATATCTCTATGAGAGCTTCTTCTTTATTTTCGACCTTATCCATTACCAGAGTTTTACGAACTGATTCTGTACTGGTCACACCATCAATAAAGAGCAGCTCGAATTCCTCTATTCCAGATTCGTTTATTCTCGTAAGAGCATCATCATCTACTATATCGTTCGATTTTATGATTATATCACCCGTTTGGGGATTATTTATCGTAAAGGCAAAGAATTTCTCAAGAATTTCTTCTGCTTCGATTGGAATACGATCAAAGCCTGAAGCCTTCAACTGACGGATAGCCTTTTGAGTGAACAATCGGCCTTTTTTAAGGATAGGCTCACTGGTTTCCGGGTCGAGAATATCGCGGCTTGCCCGCTGTCCTTTGAGAAAGTCTTCGTTAAAAACTCTATAATACTGTACATGACCTGATTCGCTTTTTTTAACGAGAAATTTTTCAGTTCTATAGAAATAGGTCAGAAGGTCTTCAGTTGTATATCCGAAAGCTTTGAACAGGAGCGTAACCGGAAATTTGCGCCTGCGGTCGATCCTTATATGAACTATGTCTTTAGGATCAATTTCCATATCAATCCATGAGCCTCGGACAGGAATGATCCGGGAGGAATATATCACTTTTCCGCTGGAATGAGATTTTCCTTTGTCATGATCGAAAAAGACTCCTGACGAGCGATGTAACTGGCTGACCACAACACGTTCGGTTCCGTTGACAATAAAAGTACCTCTCTCGGTCATCAGAGGAATTGTACCAAAATAGATTTCCTGCTCTTTGATATCTCTGATATTGGAAATTCCGGTATCTTTATCAACATCATAGACAACCAGGCGAACAGTGATCCGAACCGGTAACTCGTAGGTCATTCCCCTGTGGATGCACTCTTCAACACTGTGTTTTATTTCACCGAACCTGTATGAAACGAACTCAAGGGATGCACTCCCGGTGAAATCCTTGATGGGAAAAACCGATTTGAATACGGCCTGCAAGCCGATATCTTCCCTCTTTTCCGGCGGAATATCGATCTGCAGGAAACGGCTGTATGATTCCCGCTGCATTCCGATGAGATCCGGAATTTCAACGATTTTTCTTATTTTGCCGAAATTTTTCCTGATCCGCCTTACTTTATCAAGCCTTTCTGGCATGGCTTCTCCAAAGGGTATTGGGGGGTAAACAGATTTTGATGAGACAATACGAAAACGCAGGTATGGACAAATTATTTTGTGTCCATACCTGCTTTATTATCACAACTATTATCTAAGACGATGATATTATTCGTCTTTTTTGAACAATCTTTAATTGAACTTATTTGAGTTCGACCTGAGCTCCTGCTTCTTCGAGCTGGGCCTGGATCTTTTCTGCATCTTCTTTTGGCATACCTTCTTTGACCGGGGCAGGTGCGCTGTCAACCAGTGCTTTGGCTTCTTTGAGGCCAAGTCCTGTAATAGCGCGAACTTCCTTGATGACCTGGATCTTTTTATCCCCGGCAGCAGTCAGGACGACATCAAATTCTGTCTGTTCAGCGGCAGCAGCTTCTCCTCCAGGCGCGGCAACAACACCGACAGCCATAGGAGCAGCAGCAGAAACACCGAATTTATCTTCCATTTCTTTGACCAGTTCCGACAACTCAAGAACCGACATATTACCAATGAATTCGATTACATCATCTTTTGTAATATCAGCCATGTATTTTTCCTCCAATCATTTTGATTCTTTTGATCTTTAAATATTTTTTAGTTATGAACACAGAACTTTATCCAGCATCTATTACGCTGCTTCGTCCACTTGTTCTTTTTGATCTTTGATGGCCTGCAAGACGTTGACAATCCGCCTTGGCACATCAGCTACAGCTCTGACAAACGAAGTTGGTACTCCATTTATGACAGAAAGCAACTGTCCGAGGAGTTCGTCCTTCGATGGCAGACTCGATAAGGTCTTGATAGCGTCGAGGTCAAGCACTTTTCCATCCATCACGCCGACTTTGATTTCGAGTTTTTCATTTTCTTTTGCAAACTCGGTCAACACTTTTGCGGACGCTACTGGATCACTGTAACTCAAAGCTACAGCAGAAGGTCCTTTAAAAGAGTCTTTGATCAGGGCAGTATCTGTTTCTTCGGATGCGAGTATCAGAAGTGAATTCTTGACAACCTTGAATTCAATTTCAGATTCTTTCAGCTTTCGTCTCAGCGCACTGATGGCTGCAACATTAAGCCCTTTGTAATCTACTGTAATGACTACTTTGGACTTTTCAAAGCACTCGTGCATCTGCTTGACAATCTCTTTTTTTCTTTCGATTTTCATCTTTAAGGAATGACACCCCCTTTACGGATCTTTACAAAAACCTGCGGCAGTCAATGATTGGAGACTATAAGCACTTTAAAATTTTATAAAAATAAAACGCTTCCTGTCTCGGTAGGCCGGTAATGCCGCTTAAGCACAGGCAAAGTCTGGCCAGTAAAAATTGCACCTACGGTCTTTGACAGAGATTTATTTTTTAGATTTTTTATTTTGCCTGCTATTTCAATGCTAAAATTACAGACGCGGATATTGAATTTACGCCTGCAATCCAAACACTTAAATTTTAATTCTTTTTCAGGCGTTCAACAATTCCTTGACAAACCCGACATCGACCTTGAGTCCGGGTCCCATTGTCGTGGAAATTCCGATCCCCTTCATATAAGTTCCCTTGCTTGAGGCCGGTTTCAAACGAGTGACTGTCTCTAAAAACGCAACGATGTTTTCAACCAGTTTCTCCACACCAAAGGAAATTTTTCCCATAGGTGCATGAATTATACCGGTCTTTTCCACCCTGAAGTCGATTTTTCCAGCCTTCAACTCATTTACGGCTCTTGCAATATCGAAAGTTACCGTCTGGGTTTTCGCATTCGGCATCAATCCTCTGGGTCCAAGAAGCCTTCCTATCTTTCCGACTGTCCCCATCATATCCGGGGTTGCTACGGCTTTATCAAAACCGAACCAGCCTTCTTTGATTTTTTCAATCATGTCGTCATTGCCGACAAAGTCAGCACCTGCATCGACAGCTTCTTTTTCTTTCTCCCCTTTTGCGAATACCAGAACTTTTACATCTTTTCCGATGCCATTCGGCAACACAACAGTACCCCGGACCATCTGGTCCGCGTGCCTGGGATCTACACCGAGACGGACTGCGATATCAATGGTTTCATCAAAGCCGACATAGGATGACTCGACGGTAAGCCGGATCGCATCGTTGAAACTGCCTATGGATTCGGATTCCAGTTTCTTTTTTGCTTCAAGATATTTCTTACCCCGCTTTGGCATCTTGACACATTTCTCCTTTTTTCTTTACACAACATCGATTCCCATGCTTCTGGCAGTGCCTGCAATAATATTACATGCGGCATCCAGATCATAGGCATTCAAATCCACCATTTTTTGTTTAGCAATCTCTTCAACCTGCGCCCTGTTGACCTTTCCAATTTTGTTCCTTTTGGGATCACCGGAACCTTTGGCAATCTTGGCAGCTTTCTTCAAAAGGATAGATGCCGGGGGCGTTTTGGTAATGAATTTGAAGGATCTGTCCTGAAAGACCGTGATAACAACCGGAATGATCATTCCTTCGTCATTGGCCGTCCGTGCATTGAATGCCTTGCAAAAATCCATTATATTGACACCATGCTGCCCGAGAGCAGGGCCGATTGGCGGAGACGGATTCGCTTTTCCAGCCATAACCTGCAGTTTTATCTGCGTCATAACCTTTTTAGCCATTTTCTAATTTACTCCTTAAAAACAAATTCTGACGATTCAGCAATATTTTCAATACGCTATCTATTAAAACATCGGCGGACATCATCAGATTTTTAATTCATAACTTCGTTACCTGAACAAATTCGAGTTCCACCGGTGTAGATCGGCCAAAAATGCTTACCAGCACCTTGATTTTCCCTTTTTCAGGATTCACACTTTCCACGGTTCCGTTAAAATTCGTAAAAGGTCCATCAATGACACGAACTTCATCCCCGGCTTCGAAGAAATATTTGGGCTTGGGCTTCAGCTTGCCGGCTTCCATACGATTCAGAATCTGCTGGGCTTCTTCATCCGAAATAGGAGCAGGTTTTTCCCTGCCGCCTAAAAAACCGGTCACTTTGTCCATATTATTGACAATGTGCCATGTATCGTTGTCCAGTTCCATTCGAACCAGTATGTAACCAGGATAAAACTTACGTTCGGATGTCTTCCGTTTTCCTTTTACAAGCTCGACTATCTGCTCGGTTGGAACCAGAATATCACCGAATTTTTTGGCCTGAGGGGTAGAAGCGATGCGTTCCTCCAGGGCGGCTTTTACCTTGGTTTCAAACCCCGAATAGACATGAACAATGTACCATTTAAACGCCACTTTTACCTCACTTTGTTTTTTTAAAGAATCGACTGGATGAGACTGGACAGGCCGGCATCAATAAGAGCCAGAAAAGAGGAGATAATCATCACGACAACGATAACGACTATTGTCGATCCCATAGTCTGTTTCCGTGAAGGCCATGTCACTTTCTTCAATTCCGCTTTGACTTCCCTCAAAAACTGAAAGGTATCCGTGATCCAGTTTTTCTTCCGGGGGCCTGAAGAGCTTTTTGTAACACCCGACTTTTTGTGTGCTTCACCGGATGTTTCGACTTTCTTTTTACTCAGGCTGTCCGAAGTGAGGACATCGATATCTTTTTTCTGTTCTTTCTTCTTTGCCGGACTCTTTTTTTTCTGCAACCGTGCCATTTTACACCTGATATATCGCTCAAAAAATATAGAAAGCTCAAAGTCACAAACGATCAGGCAGATTAGCTGCCCGATTCATAGTCAGCTTTGAGCTTTCGAACTTTATCAATTATTATGTCGCTCTGTTCTGGCAGGCCAGGAGGGACTCGAACCCCCAGCACCCGGATTTGGAGTCCGGTGCTCTACCATTAGAGCTACTGGCCTGTAAAACATCCGCACAACCTTTTAATTTCAGAAAAACCTTTTACTTGCTTTCCTTGTGGGGCAAATGCTTCCTACAGAATCTGCAATATTTATTGAATTCCAGTTTATCAGGCGTTGTCCGCTTGTTTTTCGTCGTTGTATAATTTCTTCTTTTGCATTCCGTACATGCAAGCGTCACAATAACTCTCACAGACAGACTCCTTTTTTCTTCGACATAATGAACGCGAATGACAAAACAAAGTCATTCACTTCCTTATTCTATGATTTCGCTCACCACACCGGCGCCAACTGTACGTCCGCCTTCCCGTATGGCAAACCGCAATTCTTTTTCCATAGCAATTGGCGTGATCAATGCACCAACTATCGCAACATTATCCCCAGGCATAACCATTTCGACGCCTTCTTCCAGGGTCAATATTCCCGTCACATCTGTTGTCCTGAAATAAAACTGGGGGCGGTATCCGCTGAAAAACGGGGTATGCCGACCACCTTCTTCTTTACTCAGGATATAGACTTCAGCCTTGAATTTGGTATGGGGATTTATTGTACCCGGAACAGCGATAACCTGCCCGCGTTCTACATCTTCACGCTTGGTTCCCCGCAGTAACAATCCAACGTTATCTCCGGCCTGGCCTTCATCCAGAAGCTTCCTGAACATTTCCACACCAGTACAGACTGTTTTTACTGTCGGTCGGATACCAACGATTTCGACCGTATCACTCACATGAATGATACCCCGCTCCACACGACCAGTCACAACAGTGCCTCGACCGGAAATGGAAAACACATCTTCTATAGGCATCAGAAAAGGTTTGTCCACATCACGCTTGGGTTCGGGTATATAATCGTCAATAGCCGCCATCAAATTGAAGATACATTTTGCATCGTCGGAGTCAGGATCATCGTTCTCAAGAGCCTTCAATGCACTGCCCATTACTATGGGTGTGTCATCTCCGGGAAATTCGTATTTATCAAGCAATTCCCTGAGTTCAAGTTCGACAAGCTCAATAAGCTCTTCATCATCGACCATATCGCATTTATTAAGGAAAACCACAATCCGGGGAACACCAACCTGGCGGGCAAGCAGAATATGCTCGCGGGTCTGAGGCATTGGCCCGTCATCCGCACCCACAACCAGGATAGCCCCGTCCATCTGGGCAGCTCCGGTGATCATGTTTTTAATATAGTCAGCATGACCCGGACAGTCCACATGGGCATAATGGCGGTTATCCGTTTCATATTCGACATGAGCGGTCGCAATGGTAATCCCGCGCTCCTTTTCCTCCGGGGCCTTGTCTATCTGGTCGAAAGGAATAAATTCAGCACGTCCTCTCAGCCCGTTATGCTTGGTGATCGCCGCGGTCAAAGTCGTTTTTCCATGATCAATATGCCCGATTGTACCGACATTCACGTGCGGCTTGGTCCGCTCAAACTTCTGCTTGGCCATCTTTCTTACCTCCCCTTAGGTGCGTCATTTAAAGGAAACCATCACAAATGCGTTTTCTTGAAAATCAGCTAAACCGATTTGCAAAAACAGTGGAGCCCACGACCGGAGTCGAACCGGTGAACCTCTTCCTTACCAAGGAAGCGCTCTACCTACTGAGCTACGTGGGCTTTTTATGCTCAAACCATGAATGCACAAAAAAACATCGACAAGATTGGAGCGGGAGACGAGATTCGAACTCGCGACATTCAGCTTGGAAGGCTGAAGCTCTACCAACTGAGCTACTCCCGCATCTTGCAAATGTTCAATCAGGCCATGACAAATTAAGGCCAGATGCATTCTTCAATAATTTACGCACAGTAAGACTTATGCAGGAAGCCATGTAGTTCATCGATTTTGAAAATCCATTTCAAAATCTCCTACATACACTTACTATGTGAATGGTGGTGGGGGGAGGATTTGAACCTCCGAAGGCGTTGCCAACAGATTTACAGTCTGCCCCCTTTGGCCACTCGGGAACCCCACCATATTACAACCATCTTAATTGGAGCCAGAGACAGGAGTTGAACCCGCGACATCCTCATTACAAGTGAGGCGCTCTACCAACTGAGCTACTCTGGCCAAACCATTTTTACCGATTAAAACAAAACCGATAATGTCAAAAAACAAACTGCCGCGATCTTCTTTTCTTATCTGAATCGTGTTCGATAAGAGAAGATCCCCGACACAGAATACGGCTATATAGCTATAT
>JAUCGE010000033.1 GCA_030377965.1 Desulfobacterales bacterium HSG16 | reverse complement strand
AAATCAATGTAAGTTGCTGATTTTACGTTCTCGACTTTTTCCGATTTTCATGCGTGCATATGTTCGTGAACAATGATCATGGCCACTCCTTTAGAAATGTTAAAAAAATATTGGTTAGGTACTTATAACCAACAAGTGTCGCTGTGATAATAAGTACCTCACCAAAAGTTTTTTTAACATCCATTTACAGCGCCTTTAATACAGATCAAAATTCTTTGCAATCCAGGTATATTAATCCCTTAGATGCCAGCCAGCAGGACTGTTACCAGTTTAAACAACTTTATATTTATCAACATGGGCCATCACGGCAGAAGGGTATAGCCCGTAAATCCAACGAATGTCATGGCTCTCATAATATTCTTTTTGCATATTGTCAGCCATGCGTTGCAGCCAGTTTTTCAAACATATTGGCCAGTCCAGTAGTAAGTGTATAAATGTCTTTAACAGGCAGATTCTTATCAGCAGTAGTATCGAAAAAAAGATTTAGATCTGACTCCAGGCCGTCTTCGGGATGATTGTAGCAGATGAGTATGGGTAAAAGCGGCAGAGGTTTCATGATCAGGGATATATCGGCATCATAATGATTTTCAACTGGTTTACCGTTGAAAAGTTCAATGATATCTTCAAAAAAAGACGGAATTGAGTCCGCTACCTTTTTTAAATGTCCAACGCATTGATGCTCAAAAAACCGGGACCAATCCTTGGACATTTCAAGTTCCCGGAACGGAACCCATGTTTCAGTCAATGCCAGTCCTCTGCCTGACATAATATAATTTAATACAGGCGGGGCTATCCAGAGATTGACATGAATATCTGTGTAAATCTTACCATTTACGTCAACACTGAAATCTTTTCCCAGTATTTTCAATGTAAGTCTGTCGTTTGAAAACTTTTCGCCAAGAATCTCTGCCCTGGACTCAAGATTTGTCTGTTTGATCTTTTCTTTTAACTGGCCCATTATTTCGAGATAATCCCGATCTGACTTGGATTCATATTTATCATTTTTGCTACCATAAATGTTAAGGGTGTTTTCATCAATAAACGGACATTCGTTTAAAGAAGTCCGGCCTTGAAATACTGCTGCTGCAAATGCAAGGCAGGTCGGTTTGTTGCATTTTCGGCAATTGGTTTTTTCCAATAATTTGAATACATCCATAGCGTTGTTGAATTGTGTCATATCAGGTAAACTCCTTTTTTTGTTTACATTTACATATTTTTGGTCAAGCAGGGCCGTAATTTCAAGCAAGCATGATGAGACCCGCCACCCAGCTTGCGGCATTTTTGTCAGATGAATTTGATTTGTCAGCTTTTAATGCCGACCATCCTGAAGACTTCATCAATTCAGTGACATCAATACCAAAACCTGACATAGACGGACGGGCAAACTCTATATGGCGACAGGGTTTGTTCTCTGTTAAAACACAGCATTTTTCCTGATCTTCACAAAACAGTTCTTTACATGATCCGCCAGCAAACGCTCTTGAGTTTTTAAAACCTGTTTCGATGGCTTTTTTCTCTACTGCTGCTGTAATCTGATGAAGCAACTGCATTACCCCCTTGCGTTCATTGGAAAACATGACTGATGCTGGTAATTCTATTTTCACAATAATAGAATATTTACTCTGTGCCTGCCATTTTCTAAATTCAACCGGTCCTTCCACATAGGGCGGACAGCTTGCTGCAAGACCATAGTTTGGACAGATATATTCTCCGTTACATAATGCTGCCAGATTATCTTTAACCTGAATCTCTTTGGAGGATATTATGGCGGAAGAAGTTGCTCCAAGCTTTGTTGCTTCCCTGGCTAAATGTTCAATCTGCTGTTTTTGACACATATATTTCCCATATTATAGTTATATTTAAACAATCAAGAAAATTTGGTCATAATACCTCCAATTCTGGTTAATGTCAACTTCATTCCAACCAGCCACTGCCATCATGTCAGGAAAGTCACAAAAAATGATATACCACCCATCTTATTTGTCCTTTAATCCGTATTCTGTGTTGCTGTAAAGAGGTGAAGACGTAGAAATATACACCCTTAACATTCCTTGCATGTATGGGTTTTATCACATTGTTGACAATTTGGAAAATTCATTGACAAATGCAGAAGCATTTTGCTATTAATATCTATTTCGAAATCTCAATCGCTTGGTACTCTGAATTGCAGTAACGGGGTATCTTTTAACTTTTATTTAGTGGGATATGCGGGGTAAACTGACAACGTAAATAATCTTGAGACCACGGGCTTGATAAAAAAAACAGGCATTCATAACGCAACCGAGATGAGGTTATTAAGACATCTAAAAGATACTGATATTCTTAATTTTGATTGTGCAA
Organism: Desulfobacterales bacterium HSG16; assembly: GCA_030377965.1. GTDB lineage: Bacteria > Desulfobacterota > Desulfobacteria > Desulfobacterales > HSG16 > JAUCGE01. The sequence goes on along the minus strand of JAUCGE010000033.1, from coordinate 27,033 downwards.
ATGATCTGATTGCAGAATTAATTGAGTATCATATTCCCGAAATCAATGATAATTCCGATTATAAATTAATCCTGATACAATAAGGAGGCGAAATGAAAAAACAAAGTAAAACAATGGCAACGGGAATAAATACGGCAAAGGTGATATGTGTTTCGATAATCATCTGTATAGCGGTTTCTATTAATGTATCGGCGGGGGAAAAGGCGACTCGGGAAGAATGCATCTCCAAATGCAAAGAAGCGGCGGAACTGGTCAAAAAAATTGGGATGGATGCAGCAATTGCCAAAATTATGGAAAAAGACAGCCCTTTTATGTGGAAGGATACCTATGTTTTCTGCATCAACATGAAAACCGGGGTTATGTTGGCACATCCGGCGGTTCCTAATATGGTTGGCAAAAACGTGAAAGGATTTAAAGATAAAAATGGAGTTCTGCTGACCATTGGCTATATGAAAATCGCAAGTACCAAGGGAAAAGGCTGGTTCGACTACGTCTGGCCGAAACCGGGAGAAAAAAAGCCGTCTCCAAAATCATGTTATGTCTATCGTGTGCCAGGAGAAGATGTGATGATGCTGGCCGGAATTTACACGGATTGATCGAGATTGGAGAGTTCAGCACGCAGCTTTCAGCCTGCTGCCTTTTATAAAAGTAACATCGAAAAATGACCCTGGTTTTTCGGCAAGGATACCTGGTTTATGATCTCTATATTAAAGAATAAAACGATTCTGTTTCGCTTGGCTCTGCTCAGCTGTCTCGGTATTTTCGGAATATGCTTCATCTCCGGCGTAAATTACACCCTGAACAGGTCAGTTGACCATGAACTGGCCATAGGGGAAACCACCCAGGAAGTTGTCAGGGATCTCATTCGGCTGTTCAGAATCGAAAGCGAATATATCCGTACCGGAAATTCGGATCTTCTGTCTGGCCATGATCTTTTGCAACATGCGTTGCGGAAAAATATCGAAAAACTTCTGGTGGAGGTGTCCGGTAGAGGTGCGGAAAATCAGGCTGACCGAATGGACAGACTGGAGAAAGACTATGCCGGACTCTTTAACAGAATCAAGTTAAATACATCGAAATTGATCAATACCCGACTGGAGTTGAATCAAGTTTTGCTGGCTACCCGTAGTCTATTATACGCCGCTGTGGAAGCTATCAACGGCATTGAATCAGATGCCATGATGCTTGGTGAAGTACTTGATCTGTTTGAGATTACTCTGCGTGGTGAAACCAAAGATCTGCTGATAGGTTTGGATAAACGCATCATCAATATTCAATCTTTGTTAATCTATGGCGATGCTGATTTCTATCAGAAAAATCTTGCAGAGATTCGGGATGCCTTCAATATGAAATTCCAGAACGCAGACAGTTCATTCAGCGTCGTGGAGTTGAAAAAACTAAGCGATATCTGGAACGACACAAAAGCAAAATTTCCGGAAGTCGAACGTCTGGAATTGATTATGTACGATTTTTGGGAAAATAATCGCGATCTTTTAAAAGCGCTTGAGCAAAAGGAAAGCGCCCTGCAAAAGGAGGCCCTCAATATTTCCCAGATCACTCGGAAAAATATCAAAAAGGCCAGAAGATTCAGTGTCTTGGCAGGTGTAGGCTTAACTGCTGGAGGGTTGATCGTCCTGGTGCTGTTGAGCATCCTGCTGTCAAACTCCATCATTGCACCGGTAACAAAAGTCGTCACCGGCCTGATCGAGTGTTCGAAGCAAGTCGACATTGTATCGGATCATATTTCAGCATCAAGTCGTTCCCTGGCCGATGGATCGAAGGATCAGACGGAATCAATGGGAAAAATCGCTGATACACTGGACATGGCATCACAACAAAGTAATGAAACCCTTTCACTGATGAAAAAAGCCGAAAAACTGATATATGAAACCAAGGTCCGCTCAGAGCAAACCATGACCTCAATGGCTGAATATAAAGAGGAGATGTTGCGGATTGAGTCGGACAGCGGACAGATCGAGCAGACCATTAAAACCATTGACAGTATTGCCTTTCAAACCAACTTGCTGGCACTGAATGCAGCCATTGAGGCAGCTCAGGCCGGTGAAACGGGTGCCGGATTTGCCGTGGTGGCGGATGAAGTCAAAAATCTTGCCGCTAAAACAGGGGATGCAGCCAAAAGCACACAGAATCTTCTCAGCAATATTCTTAATCGTGTTCTGAATGCTGTTCAATCCGTCAAGCTGGTCAATCAAGATGTTGAAGCCATTACTCAATCTTCCGAGGTAATTACCCGTAATACGGCGACTATGGCAGAGTCCGCAAAGGATCAGGCCAGGGGAATCGAAGCTATTCGGGACAGCATGACGGACATGGACCGTGTCACCCGGGAAAATGCGAATAACTCAATCGAAACTGAAGGAGCATCTGATTCCATGACAGTTCTGACCGGACAATTGCGATCATTCGTCGATATTCTAATAGTACTTGTGGGGAAAAATCGATTAGCGAATTTGGAACGAATTCGAATCGGGGTTGATAAAACTAACATCCGGAACGTGTAAAATATAAGTATCTATCCAATAATTTATTGACATTTTCTTAGGGAAGTCAAAAAAAATAATATACTAGTCCTGCTTGCCTTTTGACCCGTATTCAGCGTTGCTGCAAAGGGTGAAGATGTAGAATATGCACCCTTTCAAAATTCTGTGCAATCCAAGGTATATTATTTTCTCTGACATCCCTTAAAGGGGGAATGGATCAGGCACTGTAACAAAATAACCTGGTCATTTTTGGGGTGATATTTTGTAATTCCATTCACCATGAATTTTATATCTAAAAATATTGATTTGAGACAATTCTTTATCTGATATCTTTCTTCCCTTTATATTAAATGCTAAGTGTCGTTGTAGGGTTAAACTTCTTTTTTGATAGGCAAATTTTTGATAATGGATTGAACTATCATTTTTTACCGAATATTGTATTTAAAATTTCAGATAATTGAGCCTTTGTATATGGCTTGGGTACAACACCTGAAAACCCGTAATCCTCATAATTAGACATTATGGGATCATTTGAATAACCACTTGATACAATTGCCTTAACTTTTGGATCAATTTTCAATAACTCAATAATCGCTATACCGCCCCCCATACCTCCAGGTACTGTGAGATCCAAAATGACCAGATCAAAAGGTTTGTTGCTATGGAAGGCTTCACGATATTTTTCTACAGCTTCAGATCCATCCATAGCAAACATTGCTTCATATCCCATGCGAACCAACATTCTTCCAACCATATTCAAAATTGGCTCCTGATCGTCCATAATAAGAATTTTACCTTGGCCAGTATGCGTTTGATCAAACTCATTTTCAGATTCAGTAACATTTTTTCCAGAAGCAGGTAGATAGATATGAAAGACAGTTCCTTTTCCAGTTTCAGAATATACAGAGATGTGTCCGCCGTGCCTTTTAGTGATCGAATAAGCAGTTGCCAGCCCAAGGCCACTGCCTTTTTGTTTTGTTGTGAAATAAGGTTCAAAAATATTGGAAATATACTTTTCCTGGATACCAACTCCTTGATCTTGAATTGAGATTTTGACGTATTTCCCAGAAGATATATTTAAATCGAAGTTGATATCTATTGTCACATTTTCAGTTTGTATCTTGATAATGCCACCGTTTGGCATGGCTTGGTTGGCATTGATAACCAGATTGCTGATAACTTGATTTAACTGACCGGAATCAGCCTCAACACTCCACAAATCGTGTGCCAGCCCAAAATCACATTTAGATTTTGCGCCTCTAATGACAAACTCTGCTGAATCTTTAACGATTTGGTTAAGCTGGATAACTTTTTTTATTGGTTCGCCACCTTTGGAAAAGGTAAGCAATTGCTGGGTAAGATTTTGAGTTTGTTTCGCACCTTCTTGAACATCAATAAGAACATCATGAAGTTCGTCATTTCGATTTATTTGTGACAAGGCATATGAAATATTCCCTATGATAATACCAAGCATATTATTAAAATCATGGGCAATTCCGCCAGCTAAAGTGCCAATTGCCTCCATCTTTTGTGCCTGCTGAAGTTGCCTTTCAAGTCTTTTTTTATCTGTCACATCTATTCCAATACCAACTTGCGTACCATCTTCAAGACAAACATTTGACCAGATTGAATCTATTTTAGTCTCATTCCTCGTCATTACATTAAATTGTTCCCAACCTATTGTGGAGGATTGTATATATTTCAATGCTTTAGCACGGTAGTCAGGATCTGGATAACACTTTTCCATAATATCAATATGTTTAATATCATCATTACTCCATCCTATGATTTTTTCGAATTCATGATTCACATGCAATATGTCTAAATTTGGATCATATAGCGTGATAAGAACAGGGATATTATCTATAATCGCCTGAAGGATTTCTTTTTGATGTTTTAACTCATTTTCAGTTTTATAACGCTCAGTAATATCTCGTGCAATCCCTAAAACACCAATCAGTTTTCCATTGGAATCATACATTGGGGTTTTTATTGTTTCCAACAATTCATGATGACCATCATCTGCATAAGTAACTTCTTCTTCGTTAACAATTGACATATTTTTAGCTAAGGCTGCCTTATCATTCTCACGAAAAAAATCTGCTAATGTCTCATCTAAAAAGTCATAATCCGTTTTCCCCTTGATCTCATGTTCTTCTGCACCAAAGAAACTTTCAAATTTAGGATTGCATGAAATATAAATCCCATCAAGATCTTTAAGCCAAATCATATCCGGTATTGTTTCGATCAAAGTTTTCAGATGGGCTTCTCTTTCTCGCAATGTTTTTTCTGCCTGCTTTCTTTCAAATATTTCTTCTTCCAGTTCTTTTTTAGCGGCAATGACCTTGTAATTATATAGAATATTAGCTATCAATGATACAATTATTACTGAAATTGTAACAGCGGTGATGGTAATAATTCGAAGCTCACGAACTGAATATCCGGCAAGTACTTTTTTGCCCCACCATTTATCATAAATACGGTCGTACTCACCAGTTTCTTTGACTTTATCAATTCCTTTGTTCAACAAAGCCAACAATTCATTATTCCCTTCTTTAACTACCATTGACCAGGTGAGAGTCCGCAATGGTTTTCCTGTCATTTTAATTTTATCAGCTAATCTTAAATTTTGGGCCAGATATAAAACAATCTGTTTTGGATATACAAAAGCATCAATTTTACCGGAAATCAGTTCATATAGACCTTCAACAGGTGTTCGAACAAGGTAACACTTTATTTCCGGAAAGTTTTTTAAGTATAAATGAGAAATGTGTTTATTAACACAGCCTATTTTTTTTCCTTTAAGCGAATTGAATTCAGTTATGTCATATTGGTCAGAACGTACAAAAATCATCTCAGGCATTTCAAGAATGGGCTTACTGTAATCAAGGAACTTATCTCTTTCTTGAGTGTACCCCGTATCGTGGATGAAATCAGCTTGGTCGGAATCAAGCCATTTTAGAACTTCAACCCATTGAGATGAATGAATATGTATAACTTCGGAACCGACAGCCTTCATAACAGCATCAGCCAGTTCTTTTCCAAAACCAATAAGATTCCCCTTTTTATCTAATGAGTTCATAGGAGGGAAATTATTAGATGAAGCACCCACAAACCTTAAAGATTCTTTATTTTGATTTTGAGCATACGACGAAGTGATTATTACTGGTACAAAATAAATGAAGAATACAAAATAAGATAATATTAGTATTGTATTGTTTTTTTTCATTCTATTTCCTCTATTGCTTCAAGTCACATGGCGGGAGATGCTGCCATCTCACAAGATTGTTACCAGTCCATGCACATCTTAGAACTATACGTGTGAGTTTTCCCCGCATACGGACGGCTACGCCTCTCAAAGACCCAATTAAAATTCGGTTTTTTTTTAACTTCCAATTTCCATGTGATGTGGTATGGCCATGTGGTCTCCCCATCAATTCTCTGTTGACAAACCGGGCATTTGTAATGCCTCGGATTTAAACTTGCCACGACATCGCCAGCTTATGCGGCATTATTATTTCTGGTATCAAGTGATTTAATATTTAACCCATCAAGTGTGTTTACGCAATCTACCAATTTGTCAGGGCTGTCTTCAATAGAAATACATTCAGATATACTTGTTTTTGAATTCCCAATAATTAAGCCGAGCAACTTGACTACATAACTGCTCATCTGTTTTGCCTGAATAGATAAATTTTCTGATGCTGTAGAAGATTTCTCTGCGTTAACTGAGTTATTGTCTGTTATCTTATTCATATCAGTTACATTGGAATTCACTCTTATAAACTCCCATGACCTTATGGTCACAACGAACAATGAAAGCTTTGAATCCTTGTAATCAAGGTTCAGGGATTTTTGAGTCAAGCCTTGGATGGCTAAATGCTTAACCCATTCAAAACATTTTGAAATAACAGAATCTCAAGAAACTTTCATATAAAAAAATTGATGAGGTACTTAATAGTGTAATAATCACTGATCATCCATAATTGCATTTGCTGTCCTTAAAGAATGCAACTTATTTATCCCAAAAATGTTGTGAAAATGGATATATATCCCATTTTTCAAAAAGTTTTTGCAATTCACCTGATTCAACGAGTTTAATGATTTGATCATCATATATTTCAATAAGTTTTTTACTGTGGTCAGATATGGCAAAAGATATGAAATATTTGTCTTCCCAAAGATTTTCAATTTGAAATGAGGACATGTCAATTTTATTGTTCTTGATATAATGTTTGACATCCACATAAGCATCCATGTAGACATCAAGACGACCTTTTTCTAAACGATGCCAAGCATTTTTGTAGTCAGTTATTTCATTCCACTCTTTCAATTTTATATTTTTCATATGAGGATTCATATGAAAGTCATATCCTAGAAGCCAAGCTGAACTTTTATTTGTGAGAGATTCTATACCTTTCCAGTCTTTTATTTTATCTCGTTTAAAAACTGCAACTGTATAATCTGCTGCCATAGGGTATTTAGGGGCAAGTTGCTTTCCGATATTTTGTATTGCTACACATAACATAGCATCGGCTTTATTGGTAGCAACCAAGTGTTCAGCACGTTTCCAGGGAACTATTTTATATTTCAATTTTATACCGAATGGATTATATACGGAGCGGATAATATCAAAGAAAAAACCAGAGCCGTCTTTATTTGTCTGGTTTTCCCATTCAGGGGTTACAATACTTATGGTTTTAACTTCTTCGGCAAAAGATGATATGTTGAAAGAAAAAATAAAAAGTAATACCAGAAATGCTTTTAAGAGTAATTTCATAATAATTTTTCTCCTCGTAGTTTGCTAATAAACATCAGTTAAATTTTAATTTTCAAAAATATTGCGAATGGGCATACTGATTTTACTATACATAACAATCCTTTTAACTTTGTGCAAGAAGTTTCTTATATTTTTTTCTGAAAGTTTTATTATGAGTTTGCCGTTCAGATAAACGGAGCCGTTTATTCACAGCATAATTCACAAATTTTCTCCAGGTAGTTCATAGTTCATGGCTACAATTATTGAATTTCATAGTTATAATCTTTTATCCACTGACTGATTTGTTCTTCAAAAATTGCCATCTCTTTTTGATTTAAACCCTCAGGAACAAAATCCATTTCCAACCACAGAATAACCTGATATTGCAGTATTTTGATTTCAACCTCGCTGGTTGATTTTATCTTTACGGCGCTTTGATCAATACTGAGTCTTTCACCATCAGCCCAAATGATCTTTCGATCATTTAAATCTATGCTTGCACCAGCTAAAGCCATTTGAGTATCATCACCAGCACGCAATGCAACTTCATCAGCATCAGATTCTAACCAATCAAAGGAATCATCAAAAACCATTAAATGTGTACCCTCTATTATTATTCACTGGATGTACGTTTCAACATCCGCAAGGAGTGTCGCTGAAACGCTTAAAATGTCCAATCAGAACTAATGACACAGACACTGGGGGCGACAAAGCTCTTGCGGTTTTTGAAGCGATTGTTCAGTGGTTGATGTTTATTTATCCTGAGGAAATGAACTGTAAAATAATCTATCCAATTCATCAGAATACCCCCAACCAATGCCTGAAGCAGAAGTCGTTATCTCATAAAGACGTTTTTTAAAAGGTTTTTGTTCACTTTCAGGCATTTCTATAACCGTTTCTATTGCTTTTTCATACATGGATATTAAAGAATCATAAATTTCTTCATCAATATAACCATAGCTTAAAGTAAAATTATTACCACACTCAACATAAAAGATCATTAATTCTGCTTCACCGCCAGGATTGTCAATTGCTTTTGAGTATTTTTCAATTGCATCATCTGCACGATCTAAATCTAATTCTTCATGCCCCTCTAAATATGGATGCATAGCGTGTTGTATTATTTGCTTATAAGATTTTAAAGGTTCATCACCTATTGAAAACCTTACATGAAAAAAGTCTTTATTGTCAGATGATAAGTGATAAAGATCACCGACAAGATCGACTAATTGTTTTTTCTCAAAGCAATTAACATTTTTTTTAACATCTACCCAGGACGGTTTATTTTTTTTATTTTTAATAGGCATATTTATTTTAAGCTCCAAAATACGAATTCACAGGTCTCTCCTCACGGTTTGATGACAATCCGCTACGGATGAGGCTTCCTTTGTCCCCACGCACTTCATTCAGCGGATCGAGTATTGCTTGCAGAAAATCAGTTTTTACCATGAAGCATCTCCAAAAAAACAAATATTTATGTGATCTGGTGTCGCACACGCTTTAGTCAGGTGGGACTCTCACCCACTGGGTCATAATGGCAAATTTCATGGACTGTTGTTATCCAATCTCAATGCTTCGGATTTAAACTTGCCAAGATAGCGCCGGTTTATTTTTTTAGCTGTGTTATCAACGTATTGTATTGCTCATGCGAACCGATCCAAAACCACGTTACAGTATCATCTTCTTTGACTCCTAATGCTCGCCAGTTTAGAGTAATTCTCACTGAATATACAGGTTTTGTTGGATGAATCTTTTTAAATCTCAATGATTTTTCAAAAGGATTCTCTTTCCAGATTTTGTATGCTTCTTTTGCCTGTTTCTTTATCTCTTTGGGCAAAGATCGGAAAGCCTTTTTGAAACTCGGAAGTATTTGGGAAATCATAAATCATCCCACCCGATTTCTTTAGCCTTCCCTAATTTGGCTTCTTTCAGAGCGTTGTCTGCCATCATTTCAAGAAATAATAAGGAAATATGAATGCACAGAATATCAAAATTTTTTTTGACTTTTGCACTCATAGCCATGATTCATTTCACAGCATACGCCAATAATAAAGTCGGCTATAATGAAGTGCAGAAAAAAGTACAGGCAGCCGCAGCCTATCTTTCTGAGCAGGGAGAAAAAGGACTTGAACAGTTCAATGTTGATGGCTCCCCCTGGGTATTTGGTGACACTTATGTATTTGTTCTTAATTGTGCGGAAGATGAAATGGCAGCCCATTTAGACAAATGGCTGATTCATTATAAACTCAGCGATATCCTGGACGAATATGAAAATTATCTTGCTCTTGAATTGTGTGCGGCGGCCCGGAAGCCCAAAGGCTGGTGGGTTGAATACTGGTGGCCCAGACCTGGTAAAACAAAAGCCATGAGAAAAATTTCATATGTGCTGAAAGTACCCGGGCAACCTTATGAAGTTGTTGCAGGCATTTACAATTCGGATAAAACCGTCGAAGAATTGAATGAAATGATAAAATAATGGTATGGTGCAAGTTTATCCGGCAGTCTGCTTATCCGTATGGCAAAAAGCCTAATAATATCTGTATTCAAAGTTGTTTTTTTAAAGAGGTTTTTTAAATGTCAGTCAAGCTCAGGGTGATCGCTATCGTCGGCCTGGGAGTGGTCGCATGTCTTGCAATGGGGTTAATCAACGTATTGATTACGGCCAATATGCAGCAGGCATATGAAGCCATGTCTCAGATCGAAAAGATTTCCAAAAGTCTGGCGGATACCCGGCTGGCTGAAAAGGATTTCCTGTTAAAAGGCAACGAACGTTCATGGAAAACCGTTGAAGCATCCCTTCTCCAGAACTTTGAGGATTTAAAAAAAGCAAGGGCATTGTTCGATTCATGGCATGGGGATCAGATAGGATCGATTCTTGATGCCTATCATATGGAAATTTTCTCTCTTAAAATCACGGTGTTCGAAATCCGTGACCAACTCAAACAGCTTTTGAAAGCAGGGAGCGAAATTGAGCAGAACTTAAATCTGCACATCATATCTTCCATAAAAAACGAAGCTCTTCGCAAGAGGCTCGTGGGCGATTCAATATCCGGGATCAAAAGGGCCGCGATGGAAAAAAGCCGGGATCTTCTGGACAAGCTTGACGAGAACAAGGCCAACCTGCTGGAATCATACATGCTCCGCAGAGATGAAAAATATGAATACAATAAGGCCAGATTGACTGACAGGCTTATCAGATGCAGAAGAAATCTTATGGCGATTCTCGATTTATCCTATGAACCGACTTTTATCAAAGCGGGCAGCCAGGTATATAAAATGACGGAAAAAATATTCCGACTGGAAGAAGATCTTACTGATCTATTCGTGAGACAGAGAAAAATTGTCGGACATCTTGAAAATCAATATACGGAACTGGCCAGGGTCAACCAGAATTTCTCTGATATAGTGAGAAAGCAAACTGAAGGCCAGGAGCGGAAATGGAATCTTTTAAGCCTGTTTACAATGACTGTTGTGACCATACTTCTTGCAATCATCGGGCTTTTCATGGGCAGATCCGTGACAGACCCCCTTTATAGAATAATGAACTTTGCATCAAGAGTGTCAGAAGGAGACCTGGATGCGTTTCCCAGGGGCAGATTTGATCGGGAAATGAAGGAACTGAGATCTGCCATCGGAAATATGGTCGTTGTCATGAAAGTCAAGAATGAAGAACTCGAAGACAGAGTCGAGGAACGAACAGCCCGGCTTGGAGCAGCCAATAGAAATCTTGAAAAAGCTGTTGAGCAGACACGCAAACTAGCCCAGGAAGCCAAAACAGCAAATCAGTCCAAAAGTGAATTTCTGGCCAACATGAGCCATGAAATACGAACTCCCATGAATGGTATCATTGGTACATGTGACCTTGTCATGAGTACCGTTCTTGACCGTAAGCAGCGAGAATATCTTAATATTATCCGAACATCTTCCCGATCTCTTCTGAGTCTGATCAACGATATACTTGATTTTTCAAAAATCGAGGCAGGAAAACTTCATTTCGAAAACATACCTTTTTCTGTGCGGGATCTTGTAAAGGAAGTCTGTGATTTCTTTTTTGAAAGAATATCCGAAAACGACAATGAGCTGATCATGGACGTTGCCCCGGATGTACCGAACAATGTGATTTCAGATCCTTTTCGGCTCAGGCAGATTCTTGTCAATCTTACATCCAATGCATTCAAGTTTACAAAAAACGGAGAGATAGTCATATCGGTCAGGCATCATGAACAAAACGAAGATGGAGTCGAACTGATTTTCTGTGTAAGTGACACGGGCATAGGTATCCCACCCGAATCAGAAGCCACTCTGTTTGAAGCATTTATCCAGGCAGATGGGTCTACAACACGAAAATTCGGCGGCACAGGACTCGGGCTTGCAATCTGCCAGAAAATAGTTTCCATGATGCAAGGCCGTATATGGGTAGAAAGTGAGGTGGGTTCAGGTTCTTCCTTTTATTTTTCAGTCAGATTCAAGTCTGTGAAGGAAAAGAGAGATCGGAAGATGACGATACCTGAACCTCTGGCAAATTTAAGAGTACTTCTCGTGGATGATAATCAAGCTGCTCTGGATGTCATTCGGCAATTTTTAGAGCATTTCAGCTTCAAGGTTACGTCTGCATTTTCGGCTGAAGAGGCTCTGGCTGTATATGAAAAGGCAATCGAATTCGAACCTTTTGATCTTATTCTCATGGACTTCAGAATGGATGGCATGGACGGCATCTCAGCTGCGGAAATAATTCAAAACGATACCAGAGCCAAAGCTCCGCCCATAATTATAATCTCCGGTTATGTCAGAGACGGTGACATTCAGCGTGCAAAGGCTGTCGGCGTAGAAAGCTGTCTGATCAAGCCTATAAATCATTCACTGTTGTTTGATACCATTATGGAAATATTCGGATATAAGCCTCGAAAACAGGTTGATCCAAATATCGGACTGGTTCGGCCTGATGAATTTTTAAATACCCATGTACTTCTGGTAGAAGATAATCCCACTAACCGCAAGGTAGCCGGAGAACTGCTGAAAATGTCAGGTGTCAATGTGGATACTGCCAACAATGGCCTGGAAGCGGTTGAAGCAGCTATAAACAAAACATATGACACGATATTTATGGATGTCCAGATGCCTGAAATGGATGGTTTTGAAGCCACCCGTATTATTCAAGAAAAACTGGGGAAAAAAACGCCTCCCATTATAGCGATAACAGCTCATGCAATGTCCGGTGACAGGAATAAGTGCATAAAGGCGGGCATGAACGATTATGTCTCGAAACCAATAGACCGGAAGGAACTCTTTGCGGCATTGAGAAAATACGTTTTTCATCAAAAAATCCAATCTCATGATCCGAATATTGAGTCTGATGTTATAACCAGTAATTCAAACAATGATTTAAAACAAAATCTGGACGAACATACTCATGAACATTATAATGAGATGATAAAATCTGTGCCAGAAATCCTGTCGGAACCTGATGCACTGCCTGGACTCAATCTTTTTGATGCAATGACCCGTTTTGCCGGAAACTGGTCGCTTTATACAGGCATTCTTATAGATTTTTGCGAGCATCAAAAAGATTTTTCCATAAATTTTGAAATGATCATGAAAAAATCTGCTTACAGAGAAGCCAGGCTTAAAGCCCATAGCTTGAAAGGCGCTGCAGGAAATGTATCAGCATTCAAACTCAGGTCATGTGCCAGTTTACTTGAAAATGAATGCGTAAATGCAGATGATGAAAAAATCATAAAAGCCCTTGAAGATGTACGGGCGGCAATTTCCGAAATCATGGATTCTGCCGATAAGATCAACGCTGTTTCAGATAATGGTAATGAAAACAGGATGTATGCTGACGGCAAAAAACAGGCTATAGATGATGATCCTGCAAGTTTTGCAGAACTTATCTGTAATCTTAAAAAAAGCCTTGAACGCTTCGATCCTGTGGAATCGGAAGTCTTAATCAATGGAATCCGAACAAATTTTTGCATGGATGGTCTTGATAAGGAAATATCCGAATTGCAAAACCGGATTGAAGATTATTGTTTTGACGAGGCAGCAGATGCGCTTTTGCGGCTGACAGACAAAATAGATAATAAAATGAGCTAAAAAAAATGAGACAAGCGGTAACCACGGGCAGGACGAGTCCATGAGCATATATTCCCCATGCGTAAATCAGTTTATGGATACCATATAATTCGCGCATGGAACTGCCCGAATACTTATCACGTCCCATTGACTTGTTCGGTTATAATGTGAAATAATGGGTCAAAAATGTAGAAAACGCGTCATTTTTCAGACGAAAGTGATAAAAATATGGAAAATCTTGAAAAATGTAAGATCCTTCTGGTGGATGATACAAAAACCAATATTGATGTCCTGATTCAGGCTCTCAGAAATGATTACAAACTGGGTGTGGCCTTAAACGGATTCAAGGCCCTTGAATATGTGAAGGCTAACAAGCCGGATCTCATTCTACTGGACATCCTGATGCCCGGAATAGATGGTTTTGAAGTATGCCGACAATTGAAAGAAGACCCTGGAACCCATGAAATTCCCATTATTTTCATCACAGCGATGGATAGTTCAGGGGATAAGACCAAAGGCTTTGAGATCGGAGCAGTAGATTACATCATCAAACCTTTTGATATTACCGAGGTCAAGGCCAGGGTCAAAACTCACCTCTCTTTGAAATTAGCACAACAGGCTCTAAAACAGCAAAATCTCATTTTAGATGAAAAAGTCCGGGAGAGGACCAGAGAACTTGAAAAACTTCAAATTGATATCATAAAACGTCTCGGACTGGCTGCGGAGTACAGGGATGAAAATACTGGGGTTCACATCCAGCGCGTAAGTGAATTTTGTCTTGTGCTTGGCATGGCAGCCGGACTTGATGAGCAGGAAGCAACAACCCTCTCTCTGGCAAGCACTATGCATGACGTTGGAAAAATTGGTATTTCAGACAACATCCTTTTGAAACAAGGGCGATTGACCCCCGAAGAATATGATGTAATGAAAAACCATACCACCATAGGCGCGGGCCTTCTGTCAGGAAGTGAATACGAATTATTACAGACGGCGGAAATCATAGCTCTCAATCATCATGAAAAGTGGAATGGTACAGGATACAACCAGAATTTGAAAGGCGGAGATATTCCCCTTTACGGCAGGATAGCATGTATCTGCGATGTATTCGATGCTCTGATTACCAAAAGGCCGTATAAAGAAGCTTGGTCTTTTGAAAAGGCTTTGCAGGAAATAAAGGACTGTTCCGGAATTCATTTCGACCCGGGGCTTGTGGAGTTGTTTCTGAAATTGGAACCAAAATTGAGAGAAATTGTCAAAAATCTTGGTCTGTCTAATAAAAATTAAATATAAAATTTTATAATATGGAGATGCAAAAATGAAAAGTGCCGTTTATTTTATGGATTTGAGAACCACAATAAAAGAAAACCTGTTGAACAAGCTTGGCCGTCTTCTCGAAACGGCTGATTTCAATGATAGTTATGCTCCCAGAGATCTGGTTGCTGTCAAACTTCATTTCGGTGAACTGGGCAATACAGCCTATATCCGCCCGGTATTTTTAAGTAAAATTGTTGAGATGATCAAAACATCAGGAGGAAACCCATTTCTCACAGACGCAAACACGCTCTATTCTGGAACCAGAAGCGATTCGCCCACTCATTTGAAAACAGCGGTTAAAAACGGCTTTACTTACTCCGTACTTGATGCGCCTGTAATAATAGCGGACGGATTGAGGGGCAGAAGTGAAACTGCCGTTCGGATAGACGGCAATCGGTTTGATGAGGTATTTATCGGTTCGGAAATTATTGAGGCCGATGCTATGATATCCGTAGCTCACTTCAAAGGACATGAGCTTTCCGGCTTTGGCGGAGCAATAAAAAACGTCGGTATGGGATGTGCGTCCAGGCGGGGGAAGATGGCCCAGCACTCGGATGTCAGTCCCAAGGTAAAAAGAAAAAAATGCGTGGGATGCGAAGATTGTATTGGGAAATGCTCCCAGAACGCTATTTCCATGCAGGATGAAAAAGCTGTAATCGACAAGGAAAAATGCATTGGATGCGGCGAATGTATCTTAGTCTGCCCCAACGGAGCGATCCAGATCATGTGGCGTCAGTCAATCCCGGTATTCCTTGAGGCTATGGCCGAATATACCTTTGGGGTATTGAAAGACAAAATGGACAAATCTTTTTTCATCAACTTTATCACAAATATTTCCCCGGCCTGCGATTGTCTGCCAAACAATGATGCAGCCATTGTCAGAGATATCGGAATTCTGGCATCAAAAGACCCGGTAGCCATTGATCAGGCATCTGTCGATCTTGTCAACAAGGAACCCGGGCTTTCAGGCTCCTGTCTTGACGAAAAAGATTTATCCCCTGGTTCAGATAAATTCAGGGCTGTTTATCCCAATGTCGACTGGAATATTCAGCTTGATTTCGCTCAAAAAATGGGGCTTGGGTCCAGGGATTATGAAATGATAAAAATTTAACGATTTTTTTGCTTCAACCCCTCCAATATAGGCTTTGAGATATTTTTTTGGAGAGTTCTGAGGATTTGGTGTACAAGTCCTCGCTTCGAATCCCTAAGACAGACCAAAAAATTTTCTTAAGGAATATTATAGAAAATAATATACCCGATATTACTCAGGATTTTGCCTCGTATTATGGCGCTGTAAAGGGCGCATATTATACATTGTACGACTTAAACAATAGTACGATTTAAGCAATATCACGATTTAAAATGGCCAGATTCAGTTTCCCAAAAAGGAGACCAGATGTCAGTTTTCCAGCGCGCGAAAACAATCAAAAAAAAGCTTTCAGAGTTCAGACGTGGGAAGTCCAATGGAACAAACTCTACTTCCACACAGAAACAAGACATTCATCCTGAAATGATAGATGAGCAGCGCATTGTCAAGGACAGCCGAAAACTGAAAAAAAATGAAATGGATATAGCAGATGATACGGCAAGAGTTCTTGAATATGCAAGACTTGAACCGGACGACACTCCTGCAAAAAAAGCAGACTATATAAAAACAGACAAAGAAAACGAGAGTTTGAACTTTATTGAAGATATAGATGAATCTGATAACCCTCCCCTGTTTGCTGACAATGACGGGAAGGCAGATGAAATAGAAATGGATGCAATCGAAATCGATATATTCAAAATTGATGAAGTTGAAATGAATACAGTTGGAATTGATACCATCAGAGTCGATGAAGTTGAAATGGATGCAATCGGAATTGATGCAATCGGAATCGATACTGTTGAAATGGATGCTATTGAAATGGACGCACTTGGCATTGATGCAATTAAAATGGATGCAATTAAAATTGATGCCGATGAACAACTTGATACTGGCGAACAGCTCGATTCAGGCGAACAGCTTGATTCAGATGAAATTACAGTTAAGACGGATAAAAAAAAGTATATCCGCACTCTTAAAGATGGAACCAGACTTGAAGGCATTTTTGTCAATGACAGGCTTTCCGGCCCTGGTATGATGAAATTTCCGAACGGAAAAACCTATACTGGCGGTTTTAAAGACGGAAAATTCAGTGGCAGAGGAACCATGACCTTTCCCAGTGGATCAGTTTATTCAGGGGAATACAGGAATAACAGACGCCACGGCCAGGGAAAAATGAGCTTTCCCGGCGGATATGACTATTCAGGACAGTTTGTACATAACAAACCTGAAGGGTTCGGAGATCTTGTCTTTCCAGACGGCAAGATATATTCAGGTCAATTCAAAAAAGGCAAATTCAACGGTCAGGGTACTTTGATCTATTCTGACCAGACCAAGTACGAAGGTCAGTTTAAAAACGACCTGAGACACGGCCAGGGTACAATGACCTATTCCAATGGATTCAGATATGTGGGTCAGTTCATCAAGAACAAGTCATGCGGTCAGGGAATCATGATCTTTCCGGACGGTTCCAGGTATGAAGGCCAGTTTAGAAATGACAAGCGCACCGGGCATGGTTCCATTACCTATTACAACGGCCTTAAATACACAGGCCAGTTCGAAAATGGAAAGTATAACGGTC
Source organism: Desulfobacterales bacterium HSG16 (assembly GCA_030377965.1). GTDB lineage: Bacteria > Desulfobacterota > Desulfobacteria > Desulfobacterales > HSG16 > JAUCGE01. The sequence continues at coordinate 9,721 of JAUCGE010000033.1, read as the reverse complement.
AGGGCCGGTTGATTTTCCCCGACGGCACAAGATTTGAGGGCATGTTCAAAGAAGACAGATATCATGGCAAGGGAGAAATGATCTACCTTGACGGAACCAGAATCTCTGGCAATTTCATAAACGGAACCCTGGTATCTGAAAAAAATGAACCTGTAGAAAAAATTCTGCCGTATCAAGATACTGCCAAACGGGATACTGCCGAACGAGATACTGCACAGGCAACAAACCCGAAACCAAAGAAACAACCTTCCTGGTATCCGACTCTGAAGGAAAAAGCGATTGCCAAACCGAAAAAAACAAGCCAGGCATTCAGAAACCGCTTCATGGCCGCTTGTCGAACAGCAGATGGACATTATGTAAGATCGAATTCGGAGATGATCGTCGATAACTGGCTCTATATGATGGGTATTGTCCATGTGTATGAAAGACGGCTGCCTATCAGGGAAGAGATTTATTCCCATTTTTATCTGCCGAAAGGCAAGCTTTATATTGAATGCTGGCGGGATAAAGACGATGAGGGGTATCTTTACGGAAAACAGAAAAAAATCGATATCTACCATAAATATAATTTCAACTTGATTCAACTCCAGGATGATGAAATTCAGAATCTGGATGATGTCCTTCCAAGAAAACTCATCAAATTTGGAATCCACACTTTCTGATCATATCTTCAGCATTTGTTTTCGAGAAAGTCGGTGTTTACAAAAATCGAAGCATCAGATAATATGCAGGCTGTTTTTATATGGTATGTACTGTCAGGCAGCTTCCAATGAGTTGCTGTTTTTACGATTTCAAAGGAATTTTAATATGAAACAAAAGATTAAAATATGGCTTGTCGTATTGTCATCACTCATCCTGCTTTGTCAGAGCGCTTTCGGAGAACAGACGGTTATTTCCGGCAAAGAGAATCTTTCCATTGAGAAGATACTGGATCAAATGGAAAAAAGATACGAAGGGCCTGGATTTTCGGCAGTCTTTTCGCAGATATCGGTCATTAAAGCTATGGAAATCACTGATAATGCTTCAGGGAAAATACTGATCAAACGCCCAGGGAAAATGAGATGGGAATATGAAACGCCTGAAAAACAGCTGATCCTCACAGATGGTATTACCATGTGGGTATACAGGCATGAAGACAAGCAGGTCATGATAGGCAGATCCCCTGATTATTTCGGTGGGGGCAAAGGTGCGAGTTTCTTATCGGACATGAAACTGATCCGGAAAGAATTTGATGTGCAGCTTGAACAATCCAATGAAAGAGAAACTTACAAGATAAAACTTGTTCCAAAAGAGGTAAAATATGACATATCGAAGATCTTTTTATGGGTATCCAAAAAGACCTTCGATATTTTAGGGGTACTGAGTTACAATCTTTATGATGATGAAACCAGGATCGAATTTTCCGGATATAAATTCAACATCATCCCGGATGACAGCCAGTTTGATTTTATACCTCCAGAAGGAACTGAGATCCTGCAAATGGAAGAAAAACAGGAAAACTCCAAATGACCAATCAGACAAAAGACCAGATAAAAGATCAGGCAAAAAACCAGGCAAAAAATCAGGCAATAGATCAGGTGGCAGGAAAGATAAGAGAGTTGAAAACTGCAAAAAATGCAATCATTCTTTCCCATAATTATCAGCCGGCAGATATCCAGGATATAGCCGATCTTTGCGGCGATTCTCTGGAATTGAGCATTGAAGCGGCAAAGACATCTGCTGATGTTATAGTGTTTTGTGGTGTCCATTTTATGGCGGAAACCGCCTCCATACTTTCACCGGATAAGAAGGTTCTGCTTCCGAAACAGGATGCAGGATGCCCCATGGCCGATATGATCACCCCCGAAGCACTTGAAAAAAAGAAAAAAGAACTGAAGGGAGTTCCCGTAGTGACTTACGTGAATTCACCGGCTTCGGTCAAAGCCCTGACGGATATCTGCTGCACCTCCGCAAACGCTGTAAGGGTGGTCAACAGCCTGGACGCAAAAGAAGTTCTGATGGCTCCTGACAAAAATCTCGCTCAATATACAGCAGCACACACAGATAAAAAAATACACCTCTGGGAAGGCTGCTGCCCGATTCATGACCGCCTGACCGTAGAAGAGGTCATTGCAGCTAAAAAAACGCATCCAGAGGCTCTTTTCATGGCTCACCCGGAATGCAGCCCGGAGATACTTGCTCTGGCAGACGAAATATTGAGTACTTCCGGCATGATAAAGTTTGCAGGCAAGTCAAAATTATCCGAATTTATCATCGGAACCGAAACAGGAATTTTACATCCGATGAGAAACAAACATCCAGATAAAAGATTTTATCCAGTTTCGACAGGTATGGAATGTGCGGATATGAAAAAAATTGGCCTTGAAGATATTGCATTCGCTCTTGAAAACATGTCAGGGGAGATCAAAGTGCCAGAATCGATAAGAATACCTGCTCTGGCTGCTGTTCAAAAAATGATCGAATTGTAGAATACATGCATGTGCAGAAGTTTTAAGTACCTCAGCATGAATTTTTTGCCCACCATGAAACGGTGGGCAACGCTTTTTCGAACCTATCCCACCATTTCGTCTGGAATGTCCGCATTGGTATAAACTTTTTGAACATCATCGCAATCTTCAAGGGTTTCCATCAGTCTGATCATCTGTTCGGCCTCCTTGCCTTTAAGAGATGCGGTTGACTGAGGGAGCATGGTTACTTCCGCATCCGCACAGGCGATAGATGCAGCATCAATTGCTTCTTTTACAGCCTCGAAATCATCGGGAGCGGTAATCACTTCAAAATTATCCTCATCTTCACGAACATCTTCCGCGCCTGCGTCAAGGGCCACTTCCATCAGAGTATCCTCATCCACCGTGCTTTTTTCGATGTTTATATACCCTTTTTTATCGAACATCCAGCCCACGCAACCGTTTTCACCGAGGTTTCCTCCGCATTTGTTCAATATATGCCTTATGTCGGCTACTGCCCGGTTCTTATTATCTGTCAAAGATTCGATCAGCACTGCCGCGCCGCCTGGCCCATAACCCTCGTAAGTCGATTCTTCGTAATTGACCCCTTCGAGTTCGCCTGTACCTTTTTTTATTGCCCGTTCGATATTGTCTTTGGGCATATTTTCACTTTTTGCACCGGCCACCGCTGTTCTCAAACGCGGGTTTGCTTCAAGATCCCCTCCGCCCATGCGGGCTGCCACAGTAATTTCCTTGATCAATCTGGTGAATATCTTGCCTCTTTTAGCGTCTGCCGCACCTTTTTTATGCTTGATGGTTGACCATTTGCTATGTCCTGACATCTTAAACTCCCTCCTTGATTCCCATTCCAATCATATAAACTTCCCGGCTGGCCTTTCTCGTACTTTTTGGCTTGAATATCTTATATTTCATAAAACTTGCCCTGACCTTGTCCGAAAAGCTTTTAAAATCTTCTCCCTGGAAAATTTTGCAGACAAAAGATCCTTTCGGAACCAAAGTCTGCCTGGCAATTTCCCACGCTCCTTCACAAAGTTCGAGAGACCGGATTGCATCCAGGTCTTTTCTGCCTGTCGTAGCAGGTGCCATATCACTTATCACAACATGATAATTTTTTCCAATTAAAACCTGCGATTCCTCGCTCAAATCAAGGATATCACCAGTCAAAACACGTACATGATCCGGAAGCCTGGTTTTCACAGGTTTTAAATCGATTCCAGTCACCTGTCCTCTGCCTCCTGTGATTTGAGCTGCAAAAACCAGCCATGACCCAGGAGCAGAGCCTAAGTCGAGTACCCTGCTTCCTTTTTTGATAAGCCGATATTTTTCCTGCATTTCCTTGAGCTTATACACAGACCTGGCTGGATAACCTTCTTTTCTTGCCTGTCGGGAATAATGATCTTCCCATTTATTTTTTTCTGATGATTTTTTCATATTTTTTAAAATCCTTCATAGCCCCAACGGGGCAAAATATCGGTATCCTTCTGCACCATTGTTTTTTAAAACAGGGCAGCAGCAGCTTCCGCTACATTGGAAACCCCGACCAGCTCTATGTCCGAAATACTGCTCATGCGGGTCAGATTGCTATGCGGGACAATACAACGCTTAAAGCCCATCTTTTTTATCTCCGCTACCCGGATATCAGCATGGCCTATAGCTCGGACTTCACCGGTAAGGCCGACTTCACCCAATACCACGTTGCCTTCCGGAACAGGCTTATCCACAAAACTTGATGCCACAGCCGCCACAATGGCCAGATCCACGGCAGGCTCATCCACCTTCACTCCACCTGCCACATTCATGAAAATATCATGCCCCATAAGATGCATTCCAAGCTTTTTTTCCATTACAGCAGCGAGCAGCGCCACACGGTTATGGTCAAGTCCCAGGATGGTTCTTCTCGGCGTTCCCAGATTTGTCTTCGAAGCCAGTGCCTGAAGCTCGACCAGAATAGGCCGGGTTCCTTCCATACTGGCTGCAACCACAGAACCAGGAGCTTCACAGGGCCGCTCGGACAAAAATACAGCAGATGGATTTTTAACTTCTTCAAGCCCTTGTTCTTTCATTTCGAAAACCCCGATCTCGTTTGTCGAGCCAAACCGGTTTTTCACTGCTCGCAGGATTCTGAACACATGGCTCCGATCTCCTTCGAAATACAAAACCGTGTCCACCATGTGTTCCAAAAGCCTTGGTCCTGCAATAGCGCCTTCTTTTGTCACATGGCCGACTAAAAAACTCGGAATACCGGTACGTTTTGCCATGAGCATCAAGCGCATAGCAGATTCTCTGACCTGGCTTACGCTTCCTGGCGCGGATGTGAGTTCTCCATTGTACATGGTCTGGATGGAGTCTATTACAAGTACATCCGGTTTTTCACTTTCGATCATGAGGACAATTGCATCAAGATTGACCTCCGAAACAACGAACAATTCGGATGCCACGGTCTGAAGCCGCCTGGATCTCAACCGGATCTGACGGATTGATTCTTCTCCTGACACATAAAGAACTTTGTGCTTTTTTCTGGCAAGACCGTACAATGCCTGAAGCATCAAAGTCGATTTGCCGATCCCCGGATCTCCGCCTATCAATATCAGGCTGCCGGCCACTATCCCGCCTCCTAAAACCCGGTCGAATTCGCTGATACCGGTATAAATTCTTTCTTCATCCTCTATGCTCACTGAATCTATTGGAACCGGTTTTGCCTTCGACTGCGTAATATGCAGCCCGCTTTTTCCAGAAGCTGAAGAATCCTTGACCTCTTCAGCAAAACTGTCCCATTTTCCACAGTCAGGACATCTGCCCAGCCACTTGGGAGTCTGATGCCCACAGGTCTGGCAGCTAAAAATAGTTTTTGAGCTTTTTTTGGTCATATTCGTTTTCCTGTCGCGACAAAATAAAATCGCTCCATCCAGAGTAAAAACTTTCTGTACATTTGACATACATCCTTTAACATGTCATTTAAAGCCCTTCAAGTGCCTATTCGGAAATCGAAAAAAAGGCTTTTACCGCCAGATATTAAAATATAGGCGCTATAAAAAAAATAGCTTATAAAAACGGAAAGGTTCTGGTGCAAAAGCCCTTGTCACAAACCCAAAGCCCTCATAAAACAGATCAGGAACAGGTGATTTATGGAAAATTTCAAGTCGATTAAAAAAAATGTGGTATTGTCAGTCGGATTATCAAGCCTCCTTATAATCCTGATGTTTTCGAATGTTGCGATTGCAGCTGAAAAAAAATTCGATTATTTTTCAACCCTTCAAAAACGTCTTGTCAAAGATGGTTTTATCAAAAAAGGGATAAATGCCCTTTATAAAAAACCCCAGGTCTCTTTTGACACCAAGGGAGTCTCCCTGTACTTCGTTCATACCGAGAGCAAGCTGAATTACAATCAGTTCCTTGATCAGAAGAATATTAAAAAAGCCAGAGCATATATGAAAAAATATAAAAAGGAACTCGCTTTCGCACAAAAAACCTATGGGGTTGATAAAGAAGTTATAACGGGCATCGCCCTGGTCGAAACCAGGCTTGGAACCTATGTGGGCAAACGCATGGTCATAAACATCCTTTCATCCATGTCTGCACTCTCAGAGAAGAAAGTAAGAGAAAAACTATGGGCAGATATCAAGGACAGAACTGAATTGACAAAGAAAAAATTCGAAGCAAAGGCTGCAAAAAAAGCAGGTTGGGCATATAAGGAACTCAAGGCTTTTTTAAATTATACGACAAAAGAGAAGATCAATCCATTAAACATTAACGGTTCTTATGCTGGTGCTATGGGTATCTGCCAGTTCATGCCTTCCAATATCCTCCCTCTTGCCAAAGATGGTAACGGCGATGGCAAAATCAATCTGTTCGATCATGCTGATGCTGTGGCAAGTATCGCTAACTATCTAAAAAGATACGGCTGGAAACCCGGCCTTACCCAGAAACAGGCATTTAAGGCGGTTTATAGTTACAACCACAGCAAATATTACGTGAATACGGTATTGAAAATTGCAAAAGCCTTGAAGGCAAAACCAAAATCCTGAAAAAATATTTTTTTTAAAAAGGCAGCTAAAAAATGAACGGAAGTTTTTCAATACATACGGTAATGTTTTTCGCGGGAGCGGGCGTGGTCTTTTTTGTTTTGACCATGCTTGCGTTTATGGATGCGATTAACAAGGAATTTAAAACATTTAAAATCAAAGTGGCATGGTGTCTCATCTCTCTGATTCCGTTTTTCGGCTTTTTCATTTACCTGATTTTCGGGTGGAGAAAAGGGAAAAAACCGGAACAAATCATTCCATCAGCAAAAAATAACATTTGACATAGATAATTTTTCAATGTATGGGTTTTATGTTTTTTTGATTAACATAAAACCTTTATGGTCCCATCGTCTAGCGGTAAGGACGCCGGCCTCTCACGCCGGAAACCGGGGTTCGATTCCCCGTGGGATCATTAAAACCACCCATCAAAACTTTGAGTGAATTGCCTTTTCATATCATGAAAGCTGACTCCGACCATTTCTTTTAAAAATGAGCTTCGATTGGAAATGCCGATTTGATGCCCGGCTGTGTTTATCAATTTTCTCCCTGCCTGGGCATGAGAGTAACGATTCATGCAAAAAATAATAGTTCAACTAATCCCCACGTATTTTGCAAGCAAGCTTCTCATGTCTATTTTCTGTCTTGCAAAAACAGAAATTTTGTGTACATCTGAAAATAACAGACACAAAAACCCTTTAAAATATACGTGGCCATCAAAGAAGCTGTCAGAATGATCAACTCTTTCAAACCCTCAAATATTCAAATAGAAGAGAATTATAAAAGTTCTTCACCGATGGTTTTAAGTGATCCGGTCAGAATACATCAAATAATTTTAAACCTTTGCAATAACTCTATCAACGCTCTGAAAGAAAAAGGAGGCGATATAGAAAATATTCTTGATATGTTTGACCCGGAGCAGACCTTCGTGTCTGCAAGAGGTCTTGAACCGGGAGATTACGTCAGGCTATCTGTTATCGATAATGGCCCCGGAATTAGTGAAGACATTGTAGAACGTATTTTCGAGCCTTTTTTTACCACAAAAGAAATAGGACATGGCAGCGGCCTTGGTCTTTCTGTTGTACACGAAATAGCCAAAAGAAGCGGCGGAGCTGTCAGCGTTGAAAGCGAACCTGGGAAAAAAACAGCTTTTCATATTCTACTGCCAGTTACAGCAGGAGTTGAGGATAATGATAATCCGTCCATAATCGAAAAAATACATCAGGGAAATGAACGCATTCTCTTTGTCGATGATGATGTTGATCTGCTTGAAACATATGGAGAAATGCTGGGAATTTTTGGATACGAAGTTGAAATGCAGGATAACAGCATTAATGCTCTTGATATGTTTCGCAAGCAGCCTGCTCAATACGACCTTGTCATTACGGACAACATGATGCCAGGCATGACGGGCATGGAGTTGATCGAAAAAATTGGAAACATTCGACAGGATATTCCAATTATTCTTTGTTCGGCCAGTAATGAAAAAGTAGATAGAGAAAAAGCCATAGCAGCAGGGGGCAAAGCTTTTCTCATGAAACCTTTTTCACAAAAAGAAATTGCCGATCTCATTCGAAATGTTCTGGACAAATGAAAGCGGAGTAATTCATCTGATGCGCTACCCACCTTTTATCGAAAATGATTCCAGTTTTCCCAATTTTTTTAATGTTACAATGAACTATCCAGGCAAAGCAATTCTAAACATTGAAGCTGAAATGTTAAAAAGCCTGGATGAAATAATAGTAAAAAGCAGAATAAATCCGGGCGACCATGTAGCAGTCGGTATAGGCAGCCGAGGAATAACAGATCTGCCCTCAATTGTTAAAATTCTGTGCGATTATTTAAAAAAAGCAGGAGCTGAACCGGTCATTATTCCGGCTATGGGCAGCCACGGAGGAGCTGTGGCACAAGGACAGGCAAAACTCTGCGAGAATATGGGAATCAGTGAAGCTGCTTGCAGTACCCGTATACTTTCTTCCCTGGATGTGAAAAAAATAGGAACAGTATTCAATGAAGTTCCTGTCTGGTTTTCTCGTGATGCTCTTGATATGGAACATTCGATCTGTATTAACCGGATAAAACCTCACACTAAATTCAAAGCTCCTTTAGAAAGCGGCCTTTTTAAGATGCTATGTGTCGGCATGGGAAAACATGAGGGCGCACTGACTTTTCATAAATGGGCATTGAAATACGGTTTCCATCCTCTGCTGGAAGCAATGGGCGATAAAATAATCGAAAAGAGCAATTTCCGCTTTGGCATAGGCATAGTGGAAGATGCCAGCGACAAGCCTGTTTTAATAAAAGCCGTACCAGCAGGACAGGTGAAAAAAGAAGAACAGAAATTGCTGAAAATAGCGAAAGATAATTTTCCAACCCTGCCTTTTGACAAACTTGATGTGCTGATAATCGAGCAGATAGGCAAGGATATAAGCGGTGCTGGCATGGACCCCAATGTAACCGGAAGAGCCTACGATTTAAAAGAAGATGATTTCTCATCAATTCTGGATGTAACTAGACTTGCCATATTAAATCTGAGTGACAAAACCGCAGGAAACGGTATAGGTCTTGGTAATGCTGATATAATAACAGAAAAAGTGTTTCAAAATCTCGACTATGAAACGACAATAATCAATGCTTTGACCAGCATGTCTTTGAGAAAAGCTTTCCTCCCGGTTCGTCTTCCAGACGATCAAAAAGCAATTCGAGCATGTTTCACTACTATCGGCCCGGTCAAACCCGAAGATGTTCGAGCAGTGATTATTAAAAATACCCGTCATGTCAGGCGGTTTTGGGCCAGCCAGGCTTTATACGAGGAGATTCAAGCCATGAAAAATGCAACAATCGGAAGGAATATCTGTCTGAAATTCGACAGAGTCGGGAATTTACTGCTGCCGGAATTGTCTGAGTGAAATCATTCAAGATACTTTGAGCCTTTTTGCAATCGACAATGTCTTTTGGGGTCATAAGTACCTGTACAAAAGTTTTGTAACCTTTTCTGATGCACTACAATGGAGTGCGGAAATAGAGCGTAGCGGTTTTTCGCTAAAATGGAGTGCGGAAATAGAGCGTAGCGGTTTTTCGCTAAAATGGAGTGCGGAAATAGAGCATAGCGGTTTTTCGCAAATATAAGTAAGCAAAAAACCGCTGCGCTCTATTTTTGCACTCCTATGTAAATCAATGTAAGTTGCTGATTTTACGTTCTCGACTTTTTCCGATTTTCATGCGTGCATATGT